>DATDKD010000177.1:0-38072 GCA_036520175.1 Nitrososphaeraceae archaeon | reverse complement strand
CGATGTCTTTATAAATAATTCTTCAGGAGGAGAAGTTGCAAGTAAATTGACTGGGTATTTTGTTGTTAAAAATCAAAGTTTCAGATTCTCGGCTATTGCATTTGGTCGGATTGGAGGACATAATATTAGCTTAAAGTTATCTACTTCGTCCATTAACAAATTAAAAAAAATGGAAATTGATCCAGAAAAACTGCAATTGACTATACAGAGAAAGTTAATTGAAGGAGATGTTAATCTTCCTCCCAATATGAAATTACCTAAATAAATATACAAAAATATTATTTCGGAAAATTATAATATTAATGATAATCCTTCTATAATTGTTCTCTGTTATAGTAAAAAATTAGATTCGTAAAGAGATTGATTAAACTAATGCGTTATCTAACGAGTTCGAACAATTACATAAATTTCTTTCTTCTTTTATTTTGGGAATAATTGTTAGTAACAATTTTTTAGTTTTATCCACATTTTTATTTAATGTTTCAATTATTTCCTTTGAATTTACAGAAACTTCAGCCCAAACGTCATAATCAGTTACTGTAGAAATGGACACATAACACATCTCCATTTCCTTGGCTAATATGCATTCTGGAATTAGAGTCATTCCTATTATGTCAGCTTTAAGTAATGTTCTATAATAATTAGATTCAGCTTTTGTAGAAAATCTCGGACCTTCAATACAAATGTATGTTCCGAGAGGATGAAACCTAAAGTCTAAATTTTTTAAATCTTTTATAATAGTTTCTCTTAAATTAGGACAAAATGGATCAGATTGAGAAATATGGCAAACTACTGGACCATCATAAAAAGTATATTCCCTTTTTTTGGTAAAATCTATATACTGATCAGGTAATACTATATCTCCTGGCCTATATTGTGATTTCAGACTTCCTACAGCCGATGGTGCAAGAATTACTTTAACACCGAGTTCATTCAGAGCCCAAATATTTGCTCGGTAATTAACTTTGTGAGGAGGAAGTCTATGCTTTTTTCCATGGCGAGGAATGAAAGCTATTTTTTTCTCATTATATGTACAAATAGTTATTTTATCTGAGGTACCTCCATAAGGAGTCTTAAGTTTAATTTCATCTATTATGTTAAAAATATTAGAGTCATAGATACCTGTTCCACCAATAATACCTATTGTTGCTCTATATTTTAAATTTTTAATCATAATATTTCACCAATGAACGAACGTCGTAGCCTTTATTTCTTAATATTTCTGCGCCTTTTAGATATACTAATTCTATAATAACTGCAAAACCAAAAACGGTACCTCCCATTTCCTCGATTAATTCAGCAGTTGCAATAGCAGTGCCACCTGTAGCAATTAAGTCATCAGCAATTAGAATATTTTGACCTTTTTGTATTGCCTCCTCCTGTATTTCAATTATTGAACTGCCGTATTCGATATTGTATTTTTTTTTCATTGTTTTACCAGGAAGCTTTCCAACTTTTCTCACTAGTATCATCCCTTTGTTAAAATTTTTCGCTAATAATGATGCCACGGTAAATCCTCTAGATTCGATCCCTGCTATATAATCAATTCTTGACAATTCTTCTTGATTAATAAATTGTTTAGCTATTACTTGTATTGCAGCAGGATTCCTGAACAATGGATTTACATCCCTGAAAATAACCCCCTTTTTAGGAAAATCATTAAAGGTTTTGATTAAAGATTTCCAATCTATGTTATGATCACACAACATCAGAGAACTTCCCTTAGCATATAAAAAACTTGATATAAAAAACTTGCTCTATTTTTGAAAAAATTTTACTAACCTTGTTCGTATTCATATGTCCTGCCTCAAACTTTTTAATATTATTAGACTACATTATCAATTGTTAGTGCCTCATTGGCAAATTTGTATAATTTCCATTATATTCTATTTTTAACGCTAAAAATTTTTTTGTAAAATATTTTCTCCTGCAAAGACCTTACTATATTGCAAGTCTTATATCTTGCACTAGAATTTTGATATTATTACCACTACCTTTAGTTCTTCCATGATTACCATCTTCTCATTTCCACAAGGTAAAATCTATTTTTGCGGATTTGATATAAGCATTATTTTTGTTTAAATCATTCAAAATAGAATGCTGTAAATTTGCTTCGATGAAAATTGTATTCCTAAGGTTGCTATTACTCAAATCTGAATTTTGTAAATTTGCCCACATAAAATTAGATCGATTCATATTACAATTTCTTAATTTACATGCCTTCATTTCGGCATACATGAATAAGGCATCTGTGAGATCAGAGTTATCAAAAGTTGAGTTATTAAGCTCAGCTTGAACTAAATTAGTTTTTTTCAAAATACAAGTAGAAAAATTAGTTTTATTACAAATTGCTCCATTTAGAAAAGCGAAGGAAAGATTTTTACCAGAAAGTACTTGGTTAGATAAATTGGGTTTAAAGGTCAAATTTTCCATTCGAAATTTATTAAATTCAGTAATTTGTTCACCATAAAGGAGTTCCATTCCTTCTTCATTTAAATTACTCATTGAATAAAAAATAAACTAAGGGTATATCAATATTACATATTATCACATTATCCTGTTTTTTCTAATTCATTATATAGAACTGATTACTCATTCATGAAATAGATAACATTTTTAGTAGGAACTCATAAATAAAATAGGCGTGAACGTTTCTAATACTTCCAACATACCGCCTAGGATAATGGTTGTTGATGATGAAAGAGATATTTTATCAATTGTAAAAAGGGGGCTCGAATCAAAGAACCGCTTTCAAGTAGAAACGTTCATTGATGCAGAATCGGCTTTGGAATCTCTGAAGGAAAACGCTGGTGATTATTATGATTTGGTTCTTACAGATATTAGAATGCCTAAGATTAATGGATTCGAATTATATCGACGAATTAAGGAAAGTAATCCTCATATGAAAATAGTATTTATAACTGCCTTTGAAATAAATAAAGACGAATTCAGTAAAGTTATTCCTTCTGTAGATGTTATCGACTTTATAAGCAAACCTGTTAGCATGTCTACTTTAATTACTAAATTAAATTCGATTTTGAATCATAGTAACTGAGGTTTTAAGAATTAGTAGTTGTGATTTACTTTTATTAATCTATAATCAATCAATTCCAACTATAGGTAATGCCTTTTTCTGAGGAAAATTAAAACTGTTATCGTCTATCTCTTCTTTTGTAACTTTTTCAAATTCTAATGTTATTTCGACAGGAATTGAAAACTTTAAACTAATCTCGTTTGCTAGTTGACCGATATTAGAAGAGTCATTAATTTCTTTGGACCCCTCAAGAAATACTCTTGTTTGCCTACGTAAAATTTGCCCACTAAATTTTGCTACTAGATAATGTGTTAACTCTTTAATTATATTTTCTGGGATCTCGTTGTAGTAAAAACAAATTCCATGGACAGGCTCTTTATCGAAAGGAGTTCCATACTTGTACCAGAAAATACCAAAATGCTCATGGTCTCCATATAGACACTTTATCTCCCAATGGTTTAGCTTATCAATAGGGTATCTTGCATTTAAAATTTCAGATATAGTCAGATGCCAATATCTTATACGCATGAAAACATCTAATGTTTACGAATATATAACTTATGAAAGATTAATATGAAGATTAAGATTAAAAATTCAAGAACAAATTAACTGTGAAGAGTAATTACAATAAAAATTACGAGAGGTTAGATTTAATAGAAGAAATGGAAAAAGAATTTAACAATAAAAATATTCACTTTTTTAGTAAATTATCGTTCCATCATGATCCTGTTATTCGAACTCGGGCTATTTGTATTATAGCTGACCTTGGCGGAGAGAATGCAGTTGAAACCATAAGTAAAGCATTAAAGGAAGATGTTGACGAATTAGTAAGACATGAGGCTGCTTTTTCACTAGGACAGTTAGGATTTACAAATGCAATAAAGCCATTATCTGATGCAGTAGAAAAAGACCCGAGTATTTTTGTTCGACATGAAGCTGCTATTGCTTTGGGTGTGATAGGCTCAGAAGATGCTAGATCGATATTGTTGTCCGCATTAAATGATCCAAGTGAAGAAGTAAAAAAGTCCGCTATTGTTGCTTTATCAAACTTAGATTACATATTGAATTACAAAAAAGTAAACAAATTTACTAGAATGACTGGAGGATAATCAATGTCCAATCAAGTGAAAATAGCGTCTAATCTATTTAATTTAATTGCTAATTTAATTTCTCTACTTATTCGTCTTCCCATACTCATAGGTTCATTATATAAAAGATCTGAATACGGTGATCCATTGATAAAGAGATTAGTACCGGCTACGATTCTAGCAGAAAATTCAAATATAAAAAATTTACCATTTTTGTCATACACTCCTTCTAAACAGAAAGGACCAGGGATTCCAGGAGCAACTAATTCCTTTGTTTTTTCAGCAAAATTTTCAGCCATTGAAAATACTTCTTGTAATAGTGACTCTCGAAGAACCAGCGGAAAATTACCAATAACATTATAAGAAGGCTCAAGATTTAGTTTAATTTGAATATTAGACGGTATTCTCCCAATACCATCAATGTCACTTTCATATCGTCTATCGATACCTAATAATTCGACTTCCTCTTTTAAAGGAGAATAAAAAAACTGTAAAAATATTGGTACACCTAAAACATATTCTTGAATATATAACTCTTTTTCAGATTTTATTACTTTTTGATCAATTAACTTTTGACATCCTTCATCAAAACTTTGTTCATTCCAAGCAAGAAAATAGCCTTTACCGCCTGCAGCACCATGTAACTTAACTATACATAAATTTTTAATTTCATTTTTTTTATTAATTTGTAGTGGTACATTAAAATTGGAATCATTCATTAATTTTTGTTTTAATACTCTATCAGCTTCCCATCTTAAAATCCATTTGTTACCAAATATCGGTATATTGATTTTTTCTAACTCATCAAATTTCAGGTTTGATATTAATGTACCATGTGGAATTAGAAGTATTCTTTTATCTATTAATTCATTTTGAATCTCTTTGCTTAATAAATCTCTAAAAGTATCGATAAAATATAATTCATCGATAAAATTAAACCTTTTATATAGACTTGCCCTTTTTTTTTCGCATATTAACAATGTCTTAAAACCTTCATCTTTGGCACCTTTTAGCACTTGTAATGAACAATGAGACCCCAGTGTGCTAATAACGTGCTCTTTTATATCTAATACATTTGACAACATTTTCAAATGTTAAGTAGGGTGATAAATTATTTATGATCGTCTTAACTTCAAGTCTCTAATATAATTTAAAAAAAAACAAATATTGCCTTATATTTTAGAAATTGATGACAACTAAAAAAAACATAGAAAAAATTAATATTGATGAAAATGTATTATTAGATAATAATATTTCACAATTACTATTAAGCTTGGATCTTAAAATTCGTTCTGGTGAACTTAAAATCGCAATATATGGTTTGGGTCATGTTGGCTCTCCTCTTGCGGCAGCCTGGTTGCGTGCAGGTGCTTATGTAATAGGCGTTGATAAGTCCAAGGCGATTTTAGAATATGCCAGAGAAGGTAAAACTCATATCCCTGAACCTGGAGTAAACGAAGCATTTGAAAAGGGGATTATCAATAAGAAATTATCTATCTATGATGATTTAGTTGAAGCATCTAAGGATTCTTTCCTTAAGATGATATGCGTCCCTGTGCTGGCTGCTGATGGAACAGCTGATTTGTCTGCGGTAAAGAATGTAGCAGTAGCAATAGGAAAAGGATTGAAGAAAAACGATGTGGTAGCCCTCAATCCCAGTGTCCCCCCTGGTACAACTGAGGATGTGGTTATTCCTATATTACAAAAACAGAGTGGATTGACAGTAGAAAATGATTTTTATGTAGTTTATAATCCCGAACGCATTTATGAAGGAAGAGCAATAGAAGATATAGAACAAAGATATCCAGGGGTTGTTGCTGGATCAGGAAAAAAAAGTTTAGAAATTAGTAAAAAGGTTTTCTCTTTTATCTATCAAAAAGGCGTAATAGCTATGAGTAATATCAAATCAGCAGAAACTGAAAAACTATTTGAAGGAGTATATAGAGATGTAAATATTGCATTAGCAAATGAATTAGCTATCTTTTCTGAACGTCTAGGAATAAATTTTTGGGAAGTACGTAATGCTGCAAATTCTCAGCCTTTTTGTCATATTCATAAGCCAGGAATTGGAGTAGGTGGCGCCTGTATTCCAGTATATCCTCAATTTATTCTAAAAACTGCCAAAGTACTTAAAGTAGACTGCAAACTAACCAGATCAGGTAGATTACTTAACAATTCAATGCCCAAATATTGTGTTAGACAAGCACTAAAACTGATAAAGTCAAAAAATTACAAAGACTTAAGAATAACATTATTAGGTCTAGCATTTCGAGGGGGAGTTTCAGATACCCGATTATCTCCAACATATGACGTTATTAAAGAATTACAGAAACTGAAAGTTAAAGAAATTATAGTTCATGATCCTCTTGTTAAAAAAGATGATCATTTCTCTAAACATACAAATACTGTCCTAGTTAATGATCTCGATGTAGCATTAAAAGGAGCTGATTTAATTATGGTTATTGCTGACCATGAAGAGTATAAAAATCTAAACGGTAGTAAGATAGAAAAAAGTGTATTATATGATGGAAGGGGCATTATTTTGGAAGATAAATTTAGAGGAGTCAACCATTCTATGATAGGTAATATAAACTAGCTCTCTAATTCAATAGCTTTCAATTCAACAAATTATATTATCTTTTGAAATTCTAAAACTATTGAATAAAGTGGATAAAATACCTTCTACGCTTATAACTGTTGAATGGAAGAATAATTCTCTTGTTTTGATTGACCAAACGAAACTACCAACAAAACTATGTTACGTAAGGTGTAGGAGTTATATTGAAGTTGCAGATGCTATAAAAAAACTTGTTGTTAGAGGCGCTCCTGCAATTGGAGTTACTGCAGCCTTTGGATTAGCCTTGGCAGCAATTAATAGTAAAACAACTAATTGGAATGTTTTTTTTAAAGAACTAGCTAAAGCTTATGATGTAATACGCTCAACACGTCCAACTGCTGTTAACCTCCAATGGGCTCTAGATAGACTCATGCAAAAAATCATCAATCTCAGAGATATATCTTTAATAAAAAAAGTTATCCTAGAAGAAGCTATTCTAATGGCTAAAGAGGACATAGCAACCAACAAATCAATGGGAATAAACGGCGCTAATTTATTTACAGATGGTGATACTATCATGACTCATTGTAATGCTGGTTCACTAGCAACAGTTGGTTATGGAACTGCATTAGGAGTGATAAGAGCTGTGAAGGAATCAGGTAAAAAAATTAGTGTTATTGCCACTGAAACCAGACCAGTAATGCAAGGGTCTAGATTAACTGCGTTTGAGCTTAAACATGAAAATATAGATGTTAATCTAATTCCTGACACTGCTGTTGGACACATAATGGCCAGAGGAATTGTTAAACATGTCGTAGTAGGAGCAGACAGAATATTACGTACTGGTCATGTTTTTAACAAAATTGGTACATATCAGTTAGCTGTCTTAGCAAAAACACATCATATTCCATTTTATGTAGTTGCTCCTTCTTCTACCTTCGACTTGAAGAACAATCCCAAAGACATAATTATTGAAGAACGTTCAAAGGATGAGGTGATTAGAATTGGTAAAAAAATACTCGCTCCTAAAAACATTGGAGTCATTAATCCAGCATTCGATATGACTCCTCCCAAACTAATTACAAAAATAATAACAGAGAAAGGAATTGTTTCAGCTCCTTACACCAAAAGCATTAAAAAATTAATGGAATGATTAGTATTTACTCTTTATAAAGGAAAAGGATGATTAATTCATTAATAACATTTTTATCATCTTTTTCCGTATCTTTTAATATAAAATGTCAAAAGAATCAATAACGAAGGATCAAGTTTATCTTCAGTTAAAAAAATGTATGGATCCTGAAATTCCGGTAAATGTCGTTGATCTGGGACTTATCTATGGTGTAGAAATTAAGGAAGAAAAAGATGTTAATATTAAAATGACAATGACAACTCGAGGATGTCCTTTACATAATACTATGGTTAATGATGTAAAAAAATATGTCAGTAAAATCAATGGAATTGGTACTATTAATGTTGATATTGTATGGGATCCACCTTGGTCGATCGATAAAATGGATCCTAACGCTCGAGAATCGTTAGGATTTGGAAAACCCAAACTAAGATTTCAGATAGATTATGAGAAAGCCCTCCCAAAGAAAACAGGCTCATTTATAAAATCAGAAGACGGGTCGTTAATCCTACTGAACAAAGATGAAAAAAGTTTTATGGTCAATGATGCAATAGTTCAATTTTGGGAATCTTGTGATGGAACAAAAACTATAAATCAACTTACAGATTATTTTTCTGAAAAATTAGGAATACCTCGACAACAAGTAGAACAAGAAATGGTTCAACTTTTAGAGCAATTATTTGATTCCAATCTCATTGAGGTATAAATTTTATTTTATACTAGACAAAAGATACCCCTTCTTATTTTGTATCTTTATGTTTCAATCTGATATGATTTTCTAAACAATTTGTAGAGCAAAATATATGCAAACAATCTTCCTGTAGGCATGGAATAGGTTCCAACTCATTAAAGATTCTATTACAATAGACACAAATGGATTCTAATGGAGGAAACTTTTTAGATAAAAGATAATGTGAACAATTTCGCTTTTCTTTAAACCAAATTATTTCGAGAGCTAATTTTTCTGCATAGGTTCTTATAATATCATAGGCTTCATAATACCCTTGAGCATAAAATTGACGAATTATTACTCTTGGAATTACACTACTTGTATTATTGTGGTTCTTAAATGATACAAGCCATTTTTCTGAAGGTATAACTTCCTTGTCGAATTTATTATCAGATTTATTTTTTATTTTTTTTTTAGTTTCCATTGATGATAATAATTATGGCTTTAGAGTCTTTTCAAAAAAGCTTTTTAGCTCTTTGATTTGGATACGTTTTTGCACCATGGTATCTCTATATCGAATAGTTACAGTGCTATCCTTAACTGTATCATGATCAACTGTTATTGCAAATGGAACCCCAATTTCATCTAATCTTCTATATCTTCTTCCGATAGATCCAGATCCGTCATAATACATATCAAAATCTTTTTTCAGATCGTAGTAAATATTTTTTGCGATTTCTTCTAATTCCGGTTTTTTTACTAATGGAAGAATCGCCGCCAATAGGGGTGCAAGATAAGGTTTCAACTTTAAAACTACTCTATTATTTTCGTGGTCTTCCGCGAAGCAATGCTCTAAAATTGAATATATACTCCTATCTATCCCTAACGAAAGCTCGAATACATGAGGTAAAACTTTTTCATCGGTGACTGGGTCCATTATTTCCATTTTTTCTTTGCTGATTTTAGAATGTTGAGATAGGTCATAATTAGATCTGTAATTGCATGCTACCAGTTCTAACCAGCCTAAACTAGTTTTTAACTCAAAATCGAAAGCAATTGTTGCATAAAAGGCTTTTTCTTGCTCCGCTAATTTTCTAAAACGTGTTTGATTCATATCTATTCCTGTCTTTTCATAAAACTCATAGAGAATAGATAAATAATATGCGATTAGCTTATTAGGAATAATCTTCCTATTTAATGCTTCTTTTGCTGTTACTTTAGAAATTTTTGTACCGTCATCTATAGTTAAAATTGTGTCTTGTATCTCATCGAATTTTGGGAGAGCGTCTAACTGATTTGGATGACAAAATATTTCGATTTCTGCCTGATAAAACTCTCTTAATCTTAATAGACTTTGTCGAGGGGCAATTTCATTTCTAAAACTTTTACCTACCTGAGCGATCGGAAATGGAAGTTTTCCTCTCATAATTTTAAAAATCCTGGGAAAGTCTACAAATATAGCTTGACAAGTTTCAGGTCGTAAATAAGCTGCATCATTATTTGGACCAATTCCTACTTTAAACATCATATTAAATCGCTCAGTCTTCTGAAATGATGAGCCACATTTTGGACATTTTAAATTATATTGATTTAATATCCTATCCACTTCGTTGTTCGCTATCCTTTCAGGTACGTTAATTCCTACTTTGTCAAGGATGAATTTATCTGCGCGTAAAACAGATTTGCATTTACTACATACTATCAGAGGATCAGAAAAATTGTCAATATGCCCGGAAGCAATAAACACATTCTTACTCATTATCTGTGACCCATCAATCTCAACCATATCATCTCTTCTAACCAATTCTCTTCGCCATAATTCAATAAACTTATTTTTAATATTGTTACCATTTGGTCCATATTCCCAAAAACCTGCTTGGGAATCAGAGTAAATTTCGGAGCTAGGGAAATAAAACCCTCTTTCTAATGAGAGTTTCACAATTCTATCGTAACTGACCATAAATATTATCCATGAGAATAAGGTTCTATATTTTTCTTGATATATTCAACTGAATTCTTTGGTCCTTAATTAAGTCTAATACAACTTTCATGTTTTCTTTATCTCCTCTCATTCCATCAGTTGGAGTTTCCATTATTATGGGGATATTTTGAATATATTTATCTTTTAAAAATTCTGTCATGCCTTCCTTACCTATTGAACCAAGTCCAATATGTTGGTGTCTATCTCTATTTTCATTTAATTTTCCTTTTGAATCGTTCAAATGCAAAACTTTTAAATTTTTAATATTTATAATCTCATTAAAATTATTCATTGTTTCGATTACTTTTCCAGATGTTCTTAGATCATATCCAGAAGCAAATGCATGACAAGTATCAAAACATACACCAAATTTTTTGTCATTTAGTTCATCCAATATCTCTTTAATTTCATCAAAGGTGCTACCTAGGCTATTTTTTTGACCAGCACTATTTTCAATTAAAATATTTAAACGTAAATGTCGTCTATATGAAGAATTAAAATTGTCAAGTGCAAAATTGCACGCATTAACGATTTGTTTTATTCCATTCTTTTTCCCAAATCCAAGATGGCTTCCCAAGTGAAGAATGAGATAAGGAATATCTAATAAATAACATCTGATAATCTCTTCCGAGAGGACTTTTTTGGATTTATCATATGATTCACTGTTTGGTGCTGCAAAATTTGGTAAATATGGCATATGAACAACAACATTTTTTTTATCAATAGGACTATTTTTTATTTTTCTTTTAAATTCTTCTACATCTTTCATTTCTAAAGATTTGGGTGTCCACCCACGAGGATTTCTAGTAAAGATTTGAAAAGCAGTGCATCCAATCTCTTCTGCGTTTTTGATGGAGTTACTTAGTGAACCTGTAATTGATACATGAAATCCCATTTTCAATTTTTTGCTATCTAAACGTTTTATTATTTACTCCATGGATAATATCTTTACGAAGTAGTTTTATTTTGGTAATGATTAAGATTAATAGTATTGAGTATCATTTTAGGGAAAGATGACCTGGCAAAGTATCCCTTTTTAGAAGAGGCTGGTACCTACATACGAGAAAGTCATTTTGATTTGGATGATTTTAATCGATCTGAATTTTTACATATTATAGAGAGAGCTTCTAAAAGGATTGAATTTGCTTTGATTCAAGGAAAGGTTTTTACTGATCTTGAAAAATATGATATAGAATTATTTACTTTTCTCGTTTCTCTCATTATAATGAAATACATAAATGAAGATTCGGCAATCAAAAAGTTTTCACTTTTGGAAGCTATGCGAGTAGAAAAATTTTTAATATCTGATCTCTTAAAAGAAAAAGAGTTAAGAAAAAAAAATCTTCTTATTTCTAAGATTTTCAGAGAACTTTTCCAGTTAGATGTAGAATTAGATCCTCAAACAAATAATTTATTTAAAATGAATATTTCTGATTATTTACAAAGAGCTACTCAATTTAATGAAGTAGAATGGAAATTAATCAATAGAGCGGTTGATAATGGTTATGTATATTTGGATGGAGATGAAACTGTCAGACTGATAAGATATGAAATTTACAAATTGATGTATAATAAGATTAAGAATATGAATATTACCAAAATACCAGACCAAATTAAACTTCATGCAACTTTGATTAAAAATAAACTGACCCCGCCAATTAAATATGTAAGACGTATAAGAGATTTTCCCCCTTGTATAAAAAAAGCCTTGGAATTATTAAATAAAAGTGAAAACTTACCTCACTCTGCAAGATTTATGTTAGCTACTTATATGCTATCATCAGGAAAGAGTGTAGAGGAAGTAGTATTACTATTTCAAAACGCTCCTGATTTTAATGAAAAAATTACTAGATATCAAGTTGAGCATCTAGCAGGTAAAAAAGGTAGTCAGACAAAATACTCTGTTCCTGCCTGTAGCAAACTAGTAAATGAAAACCTCTGTTATGCGACTATCGATTGTAAAGGAATCACTAATCCTATACAATTTGGTAAAAATATATAGAAAATGAAAAAACAAATTAATAGTAAAAATAAAGAGTTTTTAACTACACTTTTCAAAGAATACTATTTTAAAAATATTAGTATTCTTACTCCCCCTATTCAAATGCATAATCGGGAGTTTGGTTTTATGACATTTGATGGGAAGATAATTAGGCATTTAGCCTTTTCAAAAATCGGAAGTTTAAAAGCTTATATAATTCAAAATGTTCCTTCCGATATTTTTTGCTCAAATGCATATTATCAGTTTCCTTCATTTCCTATTAATGAGAAATGTTGGAAAGGTGCAGATCTGATATTTGATATCGATCTTAATGATATATTATTACCATGTCAAGAAGAGCATACATTTTATATTTGTCCTAATTGTGGTTTTGTGTCTAGGGATTTTATAAACTTATGTCACGAATGTCATAGTACTAAAATTCTCAAAAATACAATACCATGTTTTAGATGTATAAATTCTTTAAAAAAGGAAACTAAAAATTTAATCGAATTTTTAAAAAAAGATTTTGGAATACAAGAACAAAATTTAGAGGTATCCTTTTCAGGTAATACTGGATTCCATGTTGTAGTCTTTCAAAATAATTATTTATTATTGGATTCTAAATCCCGATCGGATATAGTAGGATATTTAATGGGGAAAAATCTCTTACCAGAGAGTTTAGGTGTGAGGAATGACAAACGTGGGTATAGAATTAAGATTCCATTAAGTGGATTTTCTTATGGGTGGAGAAAAAGAATTGTTCAAAAGATGAAGATACCTGAAATTTCGAATGATCATTTAAATAAATTTATAAAAAAAATTGGGGGTTATCAATCATTTAAGAATGAATTGGACAAAATTGCTTATGAAGTAGGACTCAAACTAGATCCGCAGGTAACGACTGATATTCATAGAATTTTTAGAATGGTCGGATCCTTAAATGGTAAAAGTGGACTTTCAAAGATTGTATGTTATGACCTAAACCAATTTGATCCGATGAATGATTCTTGTTTTTTTGAGAATGATAGGAATGTTGATATTTCACTTAATATACCATTAAAATTTAACATTAAAGGAAAAAAATATGCCTTGGATAAATCTATATCGACAGTTCCCGTTTCAGTTGCCGTTTTTTTGATATCTAAACGACTAGCGAATGTAGCGAATTATTCGTCTTAACGTATAAATTTTATACATAATTTTCATTAATTATGGAGTTATTGATTGTAAATAACACCTCACCATTTGTAAAGGATATTGTTCGTATCGTTAAGGATTTCGATATATCATTTAAATGTAAATTATATTCGGAAATTATGATAGAAGAACTATCATCATATAGATCAGTCATATTATCAGGAAGGCGAAATTATAATAAGGCGACAAATTTTAAAAATAATAAAATAATTGAATATTGTAATAGATCTGACACTCCTTTATTAGGAATTTGTTACGGAGCGGAGTTGATCAATTTATTTTTTGGTGGTTCATTAATTAAATTGAAAGATACTATTCACGGATTAGTTAAAATTACATCTATTAATAATAATATTTTTTTACCTTATGAATCTTCAATCTACGCATATCAAAGCCATAGATATGCGATCTATAGATTATCTTCCCACTTAGAACTCTTATGCTCTTCATCGGAATCTAAACATGAAGCTTTTAAACATAAAGAAAAAAATATCTTCGGAGTGCAATTTCATCCTGAAAAAAGTGGAATTGAAGGCAAATCTATCCTCGATAATTTCTTAAGGTTAGCAAATTAGAAGATTGGTGTGATTAGTAAAAGATTTGATAATTTAGTTATTGTCAAATTTTACTCCTTTCAACGATTTCTTTTTGAGTGAAACGTCGATAATAACTATTCTATAAAAAAGCTCTTCCAAACTCACTTACCCAGCAAGTAATTAAAAACCAAATGGAACATGTTATTAACAGATTTACGAATGTCTTTTTATAATTTCTATCCTTTTAAAAAGGATTAAGCTGTAGGATAATTTCTGCTTAATATTAATAATTATCACACTTCATGGAAGTCATTCAAGTCATTCATTAGGTCTCAATTCTTTTAGTACTAATATTAAATACAAACATTAGTAATTTTACTATAACAATTAGTAAATAATATAAAAAAGTGTGAGGATAATTTAGAGATAAATTATATGATTTTTAAAAAAACAGTATGAATTTAATATTATTATCTCTATTCATTTCAGTATTGCTAATATTATCCAATAATTTAGACATAATTTATACAATCACATAATTAGGTTTAACATCCAACCCTCGGACTAAATTCTCTGTGGAGATGTATTTTCTTTGCGACTGAGCTGAACATATGAAAATGATCTTTCATTTTATTTATTGTCTTTAAACTTTTCTTATGATTTTTACTACATAGAAAATACTCTGTTTAGTCACATTCGAACTAAGTCTCTAGATTTATTTTATATTGATTGATCATTGGGATTCACTATTAATATTTTTTTGATATGATATATCATACCTATTTTGATAATGAATTAATTTTCTTAAAGTCAACTCATGGGATAGTTTTTATGTGATATGAAATTATCTTATTAGAATTGCAAGGTAATTTATCTCATGACTTGAATTTGCCATTAATAGAACAACATATTTCATCAGTACCATTAGTAATTGCAGTAGTAATGAAATATTGGGGAGAAGATATTATCAATTTTAAAGATAATCAAAATCACTATAAACCACCTAATATTATTGATGGCATAGAAATTGCTGAAAAAAGTAACTTTTTTTCTTGTTTTAGTAAAAGCACAATCATAGATCTTAAAAAAAGGATAGATCAAGGGATTCCTCCTATAGTTATTTTTCCAGGCTTATATGACCTACCTCAACATGCGCTAATAATCTCTGGATATGACGATACAGAAAAGCGAATTTTAACGTATATTCCCCTACCCGATACAACTGGTTCTATACCTGAATCTAAGTTTTCTTCAGAGTGGAACCAAGAGGATAATATTTCTATTATAATAATACCTAAAGATATGAAAAATTTATTATCCAAAAATGAGTTACAGATAAGCCGATCATATAGGCTATGCTTCGAAGCAGAACGAGACTTTTCCTATGGGAAGTTAGACACTTCTATTAAAAAAGTTACTGAATCAGTTAATATTGAAAAAAACAATGCCTTTGCATGGTCATTGTTAGGCAGTTGTTATAGCGAAATGAATAATAGAGAATGCATAAATTGTTTTAATCAAGCCATTAAATTAAATCCCACTTATTTTTTAGCATTAAGAAGTTTAGGTAATTTTTATTTAAAGACCAAGGATTATCAAAACGCTGAGAAATGTTATTCACAAGCAATAAATCTTAATCCAAATAGATACGGTCCAATTTATAAAAATCGTGCGTTATCCAGATTGCAATTAAATAGGAATCAGGAAGCAAAAGAAGATTTAAAATTGTATTTGGAAAAGACTCCTAATGCACAAGATAGAGAACATATTACTGAGGCATTGAACTCAATTAGCATTTAAATACAAAACTTTAAGTTCTAAAAATGTCTAGAGACACAAAAGATCTTGCACTCTTGGTTTTTCCGACTTATCCATCAATAATAAATGATGTAAAAATTTCAACAATCAAAAAATTAAAAGAAAATAATATTATTATATATAAAATTATTCAGGAGAAGTATTTTTTTTCAATGTACTTAAACCAACCTATTAAAGCTTCTAATATTATTTCATCATTTGTAGGAATAAAAAAAATCGAGATAGCACTTTCTTCCCCAAATAATATCAAGTCCATTATTAATAATATAATTAAAATAGGACAAAAAATAATTGTTGATGAAAAATTTTTTATAAGAGTATCCTCAGAAAATGCGAATTTTTTACCAAGAGATATTGAATTTATTGCTACTGGCTTACTAGTAGAAAAATTAGCAACTAGACGATCAAGACCTTCCACAAATGAAGAGTCTGCAAGTAAAATTATAAGAGTTTATATAGGAAATGCTAAGTCGTATATAAGTTGGAAGTCGCTGAATGGAATAGGAGGAAATTCTTATGGAAAAATAAAAAAGAAAGCCTTCATAATTATATATAATCAAATTTCACTTCTTTCCTTAAAAAAAATAATACAAATGGGATTTTTTCCTGATATCTTAATTTTATATGCGGATTATCTGGAATTAAAAAATATATTATTCTCCTTACATAAAATTTTAAACAATATATCTATTCACAAACTCAAAATAAAATTATTACAATTAAATGTATTAATTCCAGAAAGGAATGATCTAAATACCGATATTTTATTAAATTTATCAATAATCGATATTTGTTCTTACTTTAGTAAACTTATTGACGTTGTTATTCCCTTTAATTTGATTTTGCATCCCAGTTGGTTAATTGACTATTCAATTAATGTGTGTATTAAAAATGGCAAGATACCATGGATGCCTAATCTATTTGAGGAAGATTTGAATTTTATATCTCCAAGTCACAATTTTAATAATATTGTACTAGAGGCACTTAATGTTAAAAGAAATAAATTTAATGCCTATAGAGAAGTGAGAAATAAAATTCGAATTCGAATTAAATCAGATATTTTTCAAAAAAAAATCAAAGTATTTTCTCTACAAAAAGGATTATTAAATATACGACCTAATTATATTGATAACATTCTGAACTCCATTTAACTTCCTGCAAAATTCCATTATCTCATTAGATCTTGATGAAAATTTATTATCATTTAATATTGTAGTTATTGATTCTACTATTTTTTCAGATGTCAACTCCTTGTTTTTTAACATTATTCCAACTCCAATTTTTGTTATTTTACAAGAATTACTAATTTGTTCTGCATGATTTTCTATCGGAATAGAAATTATTGGCTTACCAAATTGGATGGCTTGTGATATTGTTGTATGTCCTCCTCGTAATACAAGAATACTACTCAATATAAAGAGTTCATCCCTGATAGGACACCATTCATAATACCAACCATTATCTGATATCTTGATAGGCTCGATTTTTCCATTTGGTTTTCCTTCTGATATAACATACTGAATCTTGTTTTTAAAATATTTTTGGGCATCAAGTATTTTTCTAACGATAGGTAATCTGGTTTTAGCCGGGCCACTTATATGGAAAAAAACTATTGGTTTGCTATTGGAAAAATTTAGTAAGTTAGTAACTTTAATAATCTGTTGCTCAGAAATATTCATTTTGGGAGCTATAATTCCTATATATTTTATTTTTTTTACCACTGAAGATGTATTCCAAATATTATTTTCAGAAATCGTATAAGGAGGAGGTAGATCGGGAATAAGGATTTCATTAGCCAGTGACCATAAAGACCCTATAAACTCCCCATTCACCGTTTCAAAGAACCTTCCTGCTTTAAACGAGTGTAATTTAGGGGATAAAAGTAATTTTATTTGATTGAGGAGAACTAAAGAGGGAATACCTAATAATCTGGCTGAGATAAGAGAAGAAAGTCGTGAATCTGAAACTATTAGATTCGGAGAAAATTTGATCATAAGCTCTACTTCTTTAGCAATCTGAATAGTAAAATTTTTAAACCAATTTGGAACATTTGATATAGAATTTTTTAAGGAAAAACTTCCTTGAGAATTCCAAGAAAATTCTACAGCCGGTACTTGATTACATCTATACCCATACCTAGAAATATAATCCACAGCTTCACCAAACGATGAAAATTTTACTTCTAGATTATTATTTTGTAGTTTTTCTGCAATAGTTATTAAACGACTAGCATGACCTAGTCCTACTCCGTAAGGAGTAAAATATAGCTTTTTTAACATTATTAAACACTAATACGATATACATCTACAACTACAATTGCCTAATAATATACTTGGTAAAAAAACGTTAAATAAATAAGGTTTATTAGAAATTTTCTGAATTGTTGATATCACTATAAATAAGTCGCATTTCATCAAATGTTAATTTTTCTCCGCTAGACATCTTCTTTAAAGCCTGCTCCTTCATAGAATTCCAAATTTGTACATTTTCTTTACTTCTTTTGGCTCTGTCTTTTGATGATTGGAATCCTGAATAATTCTTGTCATGACTATCCCTAGATCTTCTTTTTCCTCCAAATGAAGTTATCTTAGATTTTCTAAATTCGATGGCATTAATTTGTGTATTTACCATTTCTAATTTGGCAGCAGTTTCTCTAACATCTCTAATTATTTTTCGTCTTTCTTCGTACAATTTTTCTCTAGCATCCAATAATGTATCTAATATTTTTTTTAAGTCTCCAATTTTATTACCAAATTCTGATCTTCTGTCGAAAATTTCATTAATTTTTGACTTTAAATTTCCATACTGAGAGGAAATTGTTCTATACTGGTCTTCTTTTTTATGCATAACCTTCATTGTATGTAATTTAATAGCTATTTCCTTTGAACGTGTAACGAGTTTCCGTTCTTCTTCTTTAGATAATTTTTTAGTTTGAATGTCTCGTTCTAATTGCTCAAGGGTTTTAGTCAATTGTTTGATATTTGTCCTCTCTCTTGTTGGTTTGGTCCCTGATTTTTCATCGATAATCTTCATTTGGCTCCTAGCTTTTAATACCAATTCTTTAAGTTCCATAAACTTTGGGAATTCCTCTTCTTTTACATCATTCACTTCTTTTAATTTTATTCTAAGTCCTTCCAGTGTTTCTCGTTCCTCGTCTATTTGCTTTTTTGTAACTTCTATTTTTTCATTTAGTTCTTGGATTACCTGTTCTCCATTCTTCTGATCTTCAAGTAATGAGTTCTTGAAATCTAGAAGAGTTTTAAGATTTGATTCTAATGATACAATATTTTGTTCATGATCACTCTTTCTAGAATTGATACCTTCACTGCTCAAAGCATTAATTTCTTCGGTTTTATTCACGCCGCGTTAAATCTGTAATAATTTTATAAAATATATATTTTTATCACTTGTTAACATTATTATTTACATTCTTCATTAGATAAAGTGTATCCTATAATTTATATGATATTGAATTTATATTACAACTGAGAAGAATGGATGATTTCGAAAAAAATTTTCCAGAGTTTGATTGGAAAAATACCCCTGCATATAAACATCCTTTAGGAAGAGATTGCCCTTGTCCAAAGCATGAATATATTAGAGAGCAAATTAGTATTGCGAAGAATCTTAGTGAGTCAAAGTCGAATAATAAAAATCGCGCTCAAATAACTTTAAAATTTTGTCCTGATCATTATAATGTATATTTTAAAGAGGTTATACCTTCTATGCCCTTAAAGCATAGAATCATGACGAAATTTGCTTTAAAGCTGGGGGCTATCAGTATTCAAAAAATACCATACATGCAATCCGATCAATGTTTCTATTGCAAATTTGGGTCCGGAGGATTTGATAAAAGGCAAGAACTTCCACCTATTTAGGCAATCCTCTTATTTAACATATTTTTTATCATATTGTCAGGACTATAAACAAATCCTAAGGCTAGTATATTTCTTAAAATAATTGATAGGTATGGTATTTGATTATGTGTTATTTGTAGATAGCCAGACAAAAACTCTTTTGCTACCTTTCTATATACTTCAGGTTTTAAGTCTAAGATACTTGCTAGAAAACTACCGACATCCATACTTTGAGCAAATATCGATTCACTCTTCTGAATCAACCCAAGATCAATTCTTATTACTTTATTTTTATCGACTAAAAAATTTTGACATTTGTTATCAATAAATACAAATCCATTTTTGTGTAACAATCCTGTGATTTTGCCTGCTTGAGATGCTAGATCATTTATATTTTCTGTATGAAAGTAAAAATATAGATTTCCCCCTTTAATATATTCTTCAATTATTTCATCATATGATATCGAAAAAAGCTTTGGAGTATTAATACCAATTAATTTCAATTTTTTTCTAAATTCAAAACTTTCATTTTCTACTATTCTTTGTCCAATCTCAGGCGGACACGATGGATTTCCAGAAAATATAGAGAGTAAGGTAAAACAAAAAATTAAAATGAAATGTCTGAGATTTGTAAATGACTTCGTCTTTTTTACTACTACCTTATTACTTTCAAATATGTTCCTTGTAATCTTTCTTTCCCAATTGATAAAATACAATTGAAGTTTTATTGTTTGATTTGTGTATTTAATGATACCTTTATGGACGTGGACCGGGTGGGATTCGAACCCACGATCTCAGCAATGCCAATGCCGTATCCTACCGGACTAGACGACCGGCCCTATCAATGAATTAAATTAACTCGATATTAATATTTTTAAGAAACAATATTATAATTCTGAATTCAAAAAATTAATGTAGTGTGAATATAGAAAAATCGGTAGGAGCAGTCATAAAGTATCAATCACCTTCAAGTAAATTGAAAGACCCTGAATTTCTTTTACTAAGAAATCGTAGAGGATATTGGGGTTTTCCGCAAGGCCATAAAGAAGAAGGAGAAACCGAGATCCAAACTCTATTTAGAGAAGTATATGAAGAAACAGGAATAAATTCTTTAAATATATTATCTTTTATTGGGAGAATTAGGTATTCATTTTTCAAAGGTGAAGGTGTCAAATCGAGAAAAGAAGTTAGTTTCTATTACGCCACTACTAATATTAGAGATATAACGCTTTCAAATGAACATGATGATTTTATTTGGACAACATTTTCAGAGTCATTAACATATCTCAATAGAAAGCAATTGAAATCAATTATGATAGAAGGGCATGAAAAAGGATTTTATTGAATATTCCAACACTCACTCATAGTAAGTTTATGATAATAAATTTATATCTGATCCTCCGAGGATGACTTGAGAGGATATTGTAATGACTAATTCTGGTAAAAGGATAGTTTTAACGGCAGACCGAAGTCTAATGACGAATTATCGTGGGAATTTTCTTTATGGTTTTATAGCCTGTGGGCCTTATGAATTGGTTCCAGAATTTGTTTTTGATAAACTTTTTTGTCCTAGTGTAGAAACAGATAAACATTCAGGAGAAGTGAAAGTAGCTCAGTGTGGATTGAGAAGAATAGAAGGTGCTCTACTTCAAGAGTATGATAGAAATGAAATTTTTCTTGCCCATCCAGAAATGTTAAATAAATGTATTGGACCAGAAACGAAAGTCGTAGGAATAAATGTAATGGACCCTTTAGGTATGGCTCCTGTTACAACGACAATGTCGCCGGAAAAATTATCTTACGTCGCTATGAAGTTTAAAAAAATGTGCGCTTCAATTATCCAGTTAAAGAAAAGGTACAACTTCAAAGTTGTAGTAGGAGGGAATGGTGCTTGGGAACTAGCAAAACCCGATAGAATGAAAATTCATGGCATTGATACAGTAGTGATCGGAGAAGCAGATGAGTTAGCTTTGGATTTATTTCATGACCTGGAAGAAGGGGATGCACCAGAGCTTTTACATACATTTGTACGAAATATTGAAAATATTCCTCCCATCCAAGGTCCTACAATAAATTCTTTAATTGAAGCAATGAGAGGATGCGGACGTGGTTGTGATTTTTGTGATGTCAATAAAAGGTCAAAAAAGGATATTCCTCTTTCTAGATTAAAGGAGGAAGCAAAAATTAATCTTAAGTATGGATTTGATTCAATATGGCTTCAATCGGATGAAATGTTATTATATGGTTGTGATAATAAAGATTTTTTTCCCAATGCTGATGCCATTATAGATGTCTGGAGTGGGTTAAAGAACGTAGGAGCAAATTTTGTCGGCACTACTCATATGACGCTTTCTGCTGTTGCATCATCACCTAATTTGATAAAAAAACTTTCCCAAATAAATGATATGGAAAATAGTGGAAGATGGTTAGCCACTAACCTAGGAGTTGAAACAGTTGCTCCCCGAATGGTCAAAAAACATTTAGGCGTTAAAACCAAACCATTTCAACCTGAAGAATGGGGTTCAGTTGTTAGGGAAGGTTGTAAAATTTTAAATAATAATCATTGGTTTCCTGCTTTAACTCTTATCATTGGCTGGCCTGATGAAACACCAGACGAAACTCAATATACTATAGATTTAATTGAAGATTTTAAACATATGAAAATGCGAGGATTAGTAGCTCCATTACTCTATCAGGATTTTTCAGAGAAAAACTCAATGCATTTCGGTAATTTAAATGAAGCTCAATTCACTCTTTTCTGGAAGTGTTGGCAACATAATCTTCGTGTCATTAATGATATAATACCAATTATAATCAGAAATAAAAGTTATGGACCACCTATGAAGTTATTTATGGCCAGTTTAATTAAAGTAGGCACATGGGCAATAATGAGATATCTTAGAGGTCTTTCTAAGGACCTATTTGATGGGAAATTACCAGAAGATATTATACAACATTACTCTAGAAATCGTTCGGTAACGACTCCATTACCATCTAAGCTATAACATAGTACTGTTATACTTTGTTTATTTACTGATCATTAGTATTCAAATTTGCAATCGCTTTATCTGCCAAGCTAGCTGTTTTTGGAGTGATGATTACAAAATAGTTTTTATCTGCACGTTCAATGGATTGGATTTTTTTATATTTGCCAGTTGAAATATCGAATTCAAATAAGCCTGTAGACATTTCTGTTTTGACATAAACCATCATTAATATCTCAGTAGAAAGTTGCGAGATTGGGACAATAGAGAAAAGATAACCTTTGTAATATGTTATTGGTAATAACTGTTTCATGTATGGAGCTATAGATGCCATATAAAGAAACAAATCTTCTATAGATGAAAACTCTTCATATTCAAATTTCATAATATATCACATGACAAGTTGGGTTATCCATAGGATTCGAATTTGATCTCATAACTGCCATCTTTTCTTTTATGTCTTTCATCAACAAATCCTTTCGGCTTTAAGAAATCTAGAACACCATCTACCGTACCTTGCCATCCACAGACATAAAATGATGTATTTTCAGGAGTTATTCTTTCTCCAACAATTTGTTCTAAAGTTGAGGTATCGCTTCCCGGTTCTGGTCTTAAAAATGATTCAACTCTACCCTTCTGGCCTCCCCATGACCTATTGAAAGGTTCGTGTGGTCTGCTGATACTGGCTCTATATTTAAAATTCCAGTTATCTGGTCCTTTATCTAAACTTTCTTCCTCCAATTCAGTTAACAACTCTCTATAACTGAGTTCATCGACATAACTTGCTCCATGTAAGACAATTATTTCTCTTTTACTGCTAATAGCTTTAAGATGTAAACTATATGATATAAAAGGAGCTAATCCAGTTCCTCCTCCAATTAAAACAAGTCTCCTATTATCTGGAGTGCCATCATGCATTTTTTCATTTATTGTAAATATACCTGTTGGCTTCAACCAACCAATCTCATCTCCTTCCTTACGATTAAAAAGTTGAGTAGTTAGTCTCCCAGGCAGAGGTTTCTTCACCCATCTAACCAGTAATTCAAAATATTTTTTTTTCTCTGGAGGAGATGCTATTGAATAAGCTCTCCTAACTACTTTTCCTTCATCTGGATTAGGAAGTGATAAGGTAACAAATTGGCCAGCTTTGAACTCCGGAACTGTCCCTCCATCGGGTACTATACGTAATATCTCGAGATCTTCTTTTAAAATCCTAATATAAGTAATAAGTCCTTTATTCTCCACAACCATAGGTAATATCGAAAATAGTCTCTCTTTAGTCCTTATATATGTTATTATAATATTATAAGCAATTAGTAGAGCCGAAGGTTTATTTTTTGTTATTCTTTATGAAGAAATATAAAATATGATCAAATGGTCAAATATTAAGGATTATAACGATTCGAAAAACACAGATTTAGTAAATTCAATTAATGAACAAAAATTAGAACAAAAAAAAATAGTATTTCTTTTTGAAGAGAAAATGAAAATATTTGCTACAGAAAGATCCATGGAATCAAGCTTGGATGTATTGAATATCTCTATGCAGTTAGCTAATATACGTGGAAACTTAAATCGTTCCTTTGAACAGTATGTTAGGAACCTGGAAGAAGAAATAATAAAACTTAATAGAATTATAGAAAAAAATCAGAAAAGTTCTGATTTATAACTTTACCTTATCTATAAAAATTACTTTGTTTCGTATAGTACCAAGTTTTTCTATACTAATTTCTACTAAATCACCATCTTTTAAATATTTTGGATTATTCATGGACATAGCTACACCTGCAGGAGTGCCTGTGGAAATAATATCTCCTGGTTCAAGAGTCATTAACTGACTCAAACTGGAGATTATTTTTTTTATAGGTATGACCATCTTACTGCTTGTTGAATTCTGTCGTATTTCGCCATTAACCTTAGTTAATATTTTTAAGTTTTGGGGATCACTAATTTCATCTTTTGTTGTTATCCATGGTCCGCAAGGTGCAAAAGTGTCTATACTCTTTCCTCTAGTAAATTGTTTATCTTGAAATTGAATATCTCTGGCAGATACATCATGAAATATCATATAACCAAATGCGGAATCCATCGCTTTCTCTTCTGTAACCTTCTTTGTCGTTTTACCAATTATAACTGCTATTTCTGCTTCATAGTCTAGGCGCTGAACATTCGCTGGACATAAAATGTCGTTAAAAGGATTATTTAATGCTGTTCTAGGCTTCAAAAAGATTACAGGTTCAGAAGACGGGGTGAGCCCAGCATCTTGGGCATGATCATAATAATTAAATGCCAAACATACGATTTTATTTGGACTAGGCAGCGGTGAGAGCAATTCTAATTCACTAATTATTCTTTGGAAATTCAATTTTCCATAATTTTTTAGAACCTCTTCTAACCAATTATTAAATAAAAATTCTTTGATATTAAGAGGAAGTGGGATACCCGTTTGTTCTTGAATCTCATTCTTTGTAATTATGTTATTAAAATTATCAGCGACTATACCATATGTTTCTCCATCTTCTTTTGTTTTTACTCTTGCTATTTTCATTTTTTCACCTATTTATGAGTGAATATTGCTGATTTGTTATCTTCTATTCTACAAAAGCCAAGTCTTATAAATTGAACCATGGTACTATTTGATAAAGTAGTCACAAAAGACTCGGCAAAACCTTCAATTACTTCTAGACTATTATGATTAAACCTATCTCCTATAAACAATTTATTTGGCTTTACGATGGTATACTTTACTAAATCCTGTTCAGATACCCATTGAATTTTTGGAATATTCTCTTTTAATATATTATCTGTATATTCTACTATGCCTTCTTTTTTGCCTATGTCAATTTTGGAAACCTTGATATTATACAATTCAATTAATCTTACTTCCATCCCATTTTTCAATTTTTCAGCATCCTGATAGGATATGAACACTACATTATTTACGTAAATTTTTCTAATTCCCATTTCAATAGATGGATGATTTTTAAATATCACTTCTTTTTGCAATGCATTTTTTACAGTTAATTTGACGGGATCATTAACAAATAATAATCTCTTTGATTTAGAATCAATTATCTTTCTATTAAATGCCTCTAATACTTCTATTGAAGGTTTAGTTTCGGAAAGAGTTATCCCTAGAGATAAAACAAATCTCCTTATTGCCTCTGGTGTAAAACCTCTTTTTTTCAGTCCCATTAAGGTGGGAAGTCTAGGATCCGACCATCCTTCAACTAGTTTGTCTTCAATAAGAGGTTTTAATTTTCGTTTAGAAACGGGAAGTCCATCAAATTCCAATCGTGAAAATTCGATTACCTCTGGTATCCTCATTTTCAGGTTTTGTAATATTTGTTGATATAATTCATTTCGCAATTCATATTCTTTTGTTCTAAATGCATGGGTAACCCCATCAAGACTATCCTCAATCGGTGCCGCAAAGTCATAGGTGGGCCAAAGCATTATTTTATCCCCTAACAATGGATGCGGTTTTTCAATTATTCTGAATAGTGTAGGATCTCTCATTGCTGTATTATCACTATTCATATTTCCCTTGAACCTAATTATCGCTTCATTTTGATGATAGTAACCACTAAAAATTTTATCAGAATTTTCTAGAATATTATCAGAATGTATTCTACATTGACATGGAAGTCCTTTTGACCTCAAATCATGAATTGTAGTTTGGTCACATAAACAAATATAAGCATTTCCATTATTAATTAATTTTCGCCCATAAGAGTGTAACAAATGAATATCATCTGAAGTATTCTTGATTATATGTGGTGTTATATTTAACCATGATAGTCCTTCCCTTATAGCATCATAATACTCTATTCTTTCATTGAGCGGGTTTGTATCATCAAACCGTAGTATTAGTTTTCCAGAATACATTTTCGCATATTCTTCATCAATAACAGCTGCCTTAGCATGACCTATATGAGGATACCCGTTTGGTTCGGGTGGAAATCTAGTTACAACTTTTCCAGGCTCTGCATTAATCAGTTGGGGTAAGTGAAACTCATTTTTTTCAACTGATTTTTTTGTTGCTCCATAAGTAGGACATTTTTGGATTAATAATTCTCTCTGTTTTTCTAAAGGTAATGAATTGATTTGTTCAAGTATTTCCTTGATTCGAGGAATGACATCCTTGAGGTTATTTTTTATTTCTGGTTTGGAGCCTAGTATTTTGGAGATAACCGTATCTAATCTTGCACTGCCATTATAATCTACTGCATTTCTTAGAATGGTCAATTCTGCTAATTTTTGTGTATCCGCATCAATATCCATAGACTATTTACTCCTCTCTACTATGTAATTAGATAATTCTTGGAGTATTTTTTTAGGATTAGAATCTTCGTAGGTTACTAGAGATTCCATAGCTTTTTCAATATAATCCATTGCACTTTTTCTTACAATCTTTTCAATTTGAAGTGAAGAAATTATATCTATTGCTTTTTTTAAACCAGCAGTATCACATTCTCCTTTTCCAAAAACCTTCAGAATCTGGACTCTTTCTAATTCTGAAGCCCTTTTGAGTGAGAGGAGGATGGGATAAGTTTTTTTTCCTTCTCTAATATCGTTTCCTACTGCTTTTCCAGTTTCTTTAGAATGGCCTGCAATCCCTATTAAATCATCTATTAACTGAAACGCAATGCCTGAATTTGTACCAAAAATGCTCATATTATTGACATCTTTTTCTGTTGCATTTCTTGAGGAAAGTGCTCCCAATGAACAGGAGACATTGAAAAGAGCGGCTGTTTTTTTTGAAATCATTTCAATATACTCTTCCTCAGAGGGAAAATTCTGATCCTCTGAGAATTGGATATCCTTCGCTTGTCCTTCACATATGGCAACACATGCTGAGGAAAGTTTTTTTATCATGCTTAGTAAAGAACTATCCTTTATAGAGTTAACGTTAGTAGTGGAAAGAATCTGAAAAGCTTTTGAGAAAAGGATATCACCAGATAAGATTGCAAGGGGCAAGCCAAAAGATTTATGTACGGTTGGTATTCCATGTCTAAGATCATCATTATCCATTATATCATCATGGACTAAAGAGAAATTATGAATAAATTCTACTGCAGAAGCGGCTGGTAATGCATCTTGTTGATTTCCGCCAAACATTTCACATGACTTTAAAACCATTATAGGTCTAAGACGTTTTCCACCACTTTTTAAATAATGGGTCGAGGCTTGATATAATTCTAAAGGCTTCCCTGAGAGAAAAGATATAAGATGATTATTAACTTTATTGATGGAATTTTCAACTTCTATTTTGGTAGTATCCTTCATTGTTAATAACCATGTCTGCTAATTCACCAGTTAATATAAGTCTTGATTTAGATAATTCGCTAATATTTGAAGACCCGGTAAGAAACATGGCCCCTTTTAATTCGTAAATTAAACGGGTAGAAAATGTAAATAGACTTTCTTTGGATTCAGAAGCAGCTTTGAGAAAAGGATATGCCATTGCACTCATATTAGCTCCCAGTGCAATGCATTTCGCTATTTCTAGACCATTTCTAATTCCTCCGGATGCAATTAATGGTAATTCTACAGCATTTCTAACTTCGATTAAACTTAAAGCAGTAGGTATTCCCCAATCCCAAAATAATTCACCAAGATGCTCTTTAACATCGTTTTTTACTTTGGTAGCTCTAATTTTTTCTATTCCAGCCCAACTCGTACCTCCAGATCCAGCAATATTAATACAATTGATATTTGCTTGTTGCAGTTTTAAAGCAACTTCTCGTGAAATACCGGAACCAACTTCTTTAACTATTATTGGAATGCTTATACTTTCTCTAATTTTAGTTATCTTCTCCAAAACACCTCTGTATTTTGGTTCACCTTCTGGTTGTATTAATTCCTGTAATGGATTAAGATGAATCACCAAAGCGTTAGCATCTATCATGGAAATAATTTTTTCAATCATCTTAATATCTAATCCTTCTGCAAGTTGTGCACCTCCAATATTAGCTATTAAAAAAGCAGAAGGTGCATTCTTTCTAGCTACAGAATATGTTTCTGCTAAAGAAGTACTTTTTAGACCAGCTCTTTGACTTCCTACTCCCATTCCGAATGCAAATGTTTCAGCTAATTGTCCTAACCGTGAATTGATTTTTAAGGCTTCTGGTGTTCCGCCTGTCATAGAGTCGATTATAATTGGAGCACCAAACTTATTATTTAAGAATTCAGTAGCAGTATTTATCTCATCCAAATCTAACTCAGGTAGTGCGTTATGAATAAGTTTAACATATTCCAAATGATTCGATACAAATCTCGATTGAACATTATTAGAAAGAGGAATGTCTATCCCATCCCTTTTTCTACTCATTATTAAGTCAATTTCAGGATTATTTGACTCAGACATCAAATATATCTTTATATCTTACCCTTAAAAATAGTACCTTTAAAATTTTTATCTTGTACTGCCTTTTGAATCTGTAGATAATCCAACCCATTTATAAAAATAACATCTTTTCCAGTTTTAGCTATCTTTGTGGCCTCTTCTACTTTCCTTTTGATTCCACCAGTTACATCATCGATATTTATATTGCTCATTAGATTAATTTTCATTTGTTTGTTTTTATAGGTTTTATCATTTTCAAATTTTATCTCTTTAATAATTTTTTTATCTTTCATATTGTTATATAGCCCCTCTACATTAAGTGCAAAAATAATTTTGGAAGGATTTAGAATTTTTGATAACATTGTCATTAACACATCACCAGACAATATAGAATATTTGTTATTTTTTATATATACAGCATCTCCATATGTGACTGGGGTTAGATTATGTTTTGTCATTTTTTTTAATTCGATGATTTTGTTACTATTAGGCTGGCCATTTATCAATAATGAAGAAGGAGATATTCCGTAGGGATTCAATCTGTGTTTCTCTAAGGCATTTATTATTATATTGTTAAGTGTTAACATTGATGAATGAACAACAGAAATTCCATGCGGATGATAGTATTGTAATTTGGTATGCATATCAAATTTTACAGACCAGTAATGTCCATATGAGCCTCCTCCATGAACTATTATTAATGGGATTTCTAATTTACTTAAAATTTTCGAGATATTGTTGATTGCTTTATAGTTTGCAGACAACGGTTTTTCTTTAAAGGTAATAACTGATCCACCAAGTTTTATTATAACGAGCTTAGGTTTCAATGATATTTTAAAAATTACTAGATTTAATATTAACTTTCAAGCCTTGATTCTCTATCAATACGGGAAAACATTCATATCCTTTTTTTTTCATACTACTTACGAAATAGTCTTGATCTTTATGATTTATCAGTGCTAATACACATCCTCCACCTCCTGCACCAGTCAGCTTAGATCCTATGGCTCCATATTGCTGACTCAAATTAATTATATTGTTTATCTCTGTAGTTGATACTCCAATTCGCTCTAAAATAATTTGATTTTCATTCATTAATTTACCAATATTTAAGAAATTCCCCTCTTCTAATGCTTTTATTGCCTTCTCACAAATTCTATAGACATTATTTGATAAATTATGAAATTCACACAAATTATTTTCACGAAAATTGTTTACTATGGATACTAATTGTCCGGTAGAATGTTTCAAACCTGTATTTATAATAATAAAAGAAAGCTCTTTGCTCGAGTTGAGTGATCTCATATTTGTGTTTCTTTGATAATACATTAATCCTCCATAAGTTGACACAGCACAATCTGCTCCAGAAGAATTTTTATGAATAATCCTTTCGGTTTCAATTGCTATATCAAGGATTTCATCCTTTTTCTTAATCCTACTATGAAGTCCTAGAATAGCAGCTACTCCCGCTACACTTAAAGCTGCAGAAGATCCTAGCCCTACTCCAGGTGGTATCTCTGAGTAGATTTTAATAGTTATTCCATACGTTTCTGCATACTGAGGTAATACCTTCCTTAGAATGTAAATAATAGGATAAAAAAAATCGTTTACAATATTATGATTGTTATTTTCCAGTATTGATAAAGGATATGTTTTTTTTCCAAAGTGATTTGTTTCTATATTTAGTGTATTATTCTTCTCTCCGTCTATTTTACACTCTATTCTCATCCTTTTATTTATAGACGCCAATATAATCGGTTGATTATATACAACAAAATGTTCTCCAAATAAGATAATTTTTGCTGGGGCAGAGGCTGATGTACTAGTCATTACCATTTAGTTTTAAATAAAAACGATTGAAGCATAACCAACTACTGTATTCTTATTGTCTGAAGTTACATCTCCACTAGTAGCATATCTTAATAATTCTCCTTTTTTTGAGCCTAATATTTGTACAGCTCTCATTAATGATGCAATTGCTCCATATCCACAAACGGAAGCTTTAAAATTCATGAGCGACTGATAAAATGATTCTATATCCAAATTTTCAATACTTTTGATTATTTGGAAATCCTTTTTCTGAACACTTGAATTCGACTCATAATGGGTTAAACACGAGGATGCAATAATCATCACATTTTTGCTAGCACTATATTTTGCTATTAAGTTTCCGAGTAACATTGACGTTTCTATATCCTGATCCCGCAATAAAACCGGGACGATCGTGAAAGACTTATCAAATGAATACTGAATGAATGGAACTTGAATCTCTAACGAATGTTCAATTTGATGAACTATTTTATCTTCTTCAATGAAATCGCTTGATCTTTTTAAATCATTAGTAATTGTATTATCAATTAATACATCTCCTAAAGGAGTTTGCCAATATCCTTCACTGGTTACAGAGATTCGCTTTCCAATTCCATGATGATCTGGTCCAATTAAGATAAACGTATCGATATTTAGAGATGCGATTTCAAAGAATGCATTTGCAGATATTGCTCCAGAAAATATATAAGCACCATGTGGAACAATAATTCCAAATATTTTTGTGTTAATTATCTGTTTTTTTTTGGGCCCAAATATACTTTCGTTAAAACAAAAATGAAGTAATTTCAACAAATCGCATGTATGTTTAGGATAAAAGGAACCTGCATAATAAGGAGATCTCGAAGTTAGATCTCTCAAACTATTTCTTCTACAAGTTTTGTTTCGAAATCATCTATTGTTAGTTTCATTTCTTTATCTGATTTTATTTTTCCTTGTTTTTTCATTACTTCTCGGGCTAATAACCAATACACAGTCGCTAATGCTTTTCTTCCTCTATTATTAGCAGGTATAACCAAATCTACTTTAGAAATAACATTATCACTATTTGATATTGCCAGCACAGGAACTCCTGCACGAGTAGCCTCAATCACAGCTTGTTGATCTGCCTGTGGGTCTGTTACTATGACTATTTCAGGCTCCATATATTTTGGCAAGGAAGGATTAGTAAACGTACCAGGCATAAATCTTCCTAAAAGAGGTGTTGCACCAGTCGCTTCACAAAATTTTTCTACCGGTTTTTTACCATACTCGCGGGCAGAGGTTATAGCAACTTTAGTAATATTGGTTCTTCCGATGAATTTAGCTGCAACATCTATTCTATATAATGTTTTACTAATATCTAAAATGTATAATCCTTCTGGATTTGCTCTAACTATATATCGTGACATTGATTTAGTCTTTACCGGAGTGCCAACGCGTATTCCAGTAGATAAAATCATTTTCTCTAAATTTTCGGAATCAGAATTTTCTATATTAATTTCATCATCATATTTTTCTATTATAGAATTATCAACTTTATTTAAAGAATTTGTAGATTGACTTTCAACTTCAAACAATTCTTTATTTTCATTCGTTTCAGCATTAGATGTATCAGTACTAGTTTCAGCATTAGATGTATCAGTACTAGTTTCAGCATTAGATGTATCAGTACTAGTTATATCATTATTGATGATTTCCGTATTCTCGCTCATATTAAGATGTGAAGACATCAGACATCCCTTTTATTAAATCATACTCGACTAATCTCACTAATTGATTTAATTTAGCTACTCTTTCGCCCCCAATGACGCCAGTTTTTAACAATTTAGAAGAGGTAGCTATTGCTATTTCCGAAATATGAGAATCAATGGATTCTCCAGATCGATGGGAGGTTATAAGTTTGATATGATTTTTGTTACATTCATTGGCAAATTCTAATGCATCATAAAGAGAACCGGCTTGATTAATTTTTAAAATTGCTCCTGAACAGGATTTATATTTCATAGATTCTTTTACTCGATTTTTATTTGTTACCAACATATCGTCACCCGTAAGGATGCATTCAGGATTATTTTTATTGATGATGGCCATGCCCTCAAAATCTTCTTCATGAACAGGGTCTTCCACATAAATTAAATGATATTTATCTATAAGGTTGTTAACAAAATCAATCTGTTCATTCGGAGATCGAACTAGACCCTGTCTAAGATATTCATAACTTTTGCTCTTTTCATTCCAAAATGAGGAGCTGGCGAAATCAATTCCTATCGCTACGTCTTTTCCTGAATCATAACCACTATCGGAAACTGCTTTTTCTACCACTTCTAAAGCTTGATCATTATTAAGATTAGGGGCCCATGCCCCTTCATCTCCTCTACCATATGTAAAATTATTATCTAACTTTTCTAATAGTGTTTTTAATTGTTTATGAACTTTAATATTAATTTCTATGGCTTCTATTATATTGGATGCTCCAATTGGACAAATAAGATACTCTTGAATATCTGGTGTTCCGGGCCCAGCATGAGATCCTCCTCCTAAAATATTTCCTAAAGGATAAGGGAATTTATAATCCCCTGATGGTTTCAAAAGTTTAAAGAGAGGTATATCAAGAGCCTTTGAGGCAGATTCAACTGAAGCTAAACTTATTGCATAAGCAACAGATCCACCTATTTTACTATAATTTTCACTATTATCAATATTTTTTAGAATATCATAGGTTGCTCTTGGATCTTGAGATTCTATTCCAATAAATTTAGACAAATTCTTATTGAGTTCCTCTAAAGATTTCTCTAGACTATTTTCTTTAAAACTTTGAGCTTCATGCTTTCCCACACTAGCCCCTGAAGGAGAAGATGCCCGTCCGAGAAATTTATCGTCAGAGATGATATCTACCTCTATGGTTTTAGCACCTCTACTGTTAAAAATCATCCTAGCCTTGATATCGGTAATAATCGGCATGATGTCTCAAAACTAACCTAACTTTCTGATTGCATTTCTGACATTCTTCTTCGAAGGACCTCGTAATAAGGAATTACTTGATAAATAGTCTCTACACTTGAAATAAACATTCTTCTACAGCAATACCTTTTTATTCCAAGTGAATCAAGAACCTCAGCATCCCCCTCTCCTGATTTGACTCTTTCTTTATATTCAGAGTATTTGTCTGCAATTAAACCACCACAAGTAAAACATCTAACTGGAATTAACACATTATTCAAGAACGGATAATTATATAAAAACCATTAACATTGAAATGTCTTGATTGATTACCAACTCGTAATATTCAAATTAGAGTCTCTGACGTCTTGATTCTGAGCGGGGGTCGCCCAGCCTGGTCAAAGGCGTAAGACTGAGGCTCTTATCCCTCAGGGGTTCGTGGGTTCAAATCCCATCTCCCGCATCATAATAAATGCGTCAAAATTTTTTCATAACGTTATAATAAGGTGAAGCTTTATGTTTGTCTAAACATCTTCTACAAAATGCCTTGTCACCATAACGTTGGTGACAAATACACTGACAACTAGTATTATCATATGACACCATTTCTCATTTCTTCTTTGTAATTATAATCCTTTTCAATCCAAGTTCATTGATAAGCAAATTATGCTACCATCACTTTTTTATTTATGATAATATTAATCAGAATATTGGTTAAAGATCGAGAACAACTGGAAAAACAGCAGAGACTTTATGAATTATTAAAACAACAACATGAAGCAGAAAAAGATGAAATAATACATTATAGTACCCTCCTGAAAGAAATCGAAAATAACTTAATTAGAAATTATATAAATACTCTGCTTACTGATGGGATAAAACACATACAATACATCACTCAGGCCATGGCTAAAATAGAAGGAGCATCAGGCAGTGTTCATCTCACAACGGAGGGAATAAATCAATCCATCGAGGAAGAAGAAGAATCTAAAAATCTGTTACTAGAATGTATAGATCTCGCTCAGGATAAAGATATGAAGGAATTACTAAAAAGTGTTGTTGTAGACGAAGAGCATCATATAAGGATATTAGAACATATTAGAAAATTAGTAGAATCTTACTCTAAAAAAATCCTATAATACAAGGCAAATATTTAAGTTGCATTATTTCAGTATTTATTCTTTCAAAATTGTCAATTTCCCAAGATCAATTTAAGCAGTATCTTCATTCATCTCCTTTATGTAAAAAGTTCTTGATTAAGGATGGGATAACCTCCTCTTATTTTGAAATCGAAACTAATCCAGGTTTTTTCAGAAAAACGCGGTATGATATTATCTCTTTAAAAAATACGTTTCAACAAATTGGGGAATCGCTGAGCATACTAAAAAATTTTGATTATTATCAATATCTTATTTGTAGAATGCTTCCTGACATCGCCGATATGAATCCTTATAAAAAAGTATTTCAAAAGGTTCGATTTATGATAATATGTTCTTTTACCAAATTTATTTCCTTACTTGACTTTAAAGATTATGAAACAATAAAACAATGGAATATTTTATCCAAGAAAACCTTAGAATTAGTAGCAGAAATTGTCAATAGTTATCGTCAAGGAGTAGAATTCCAAGAGATTTCAAATGGTTTTAAATTAGATCATGAATTTTGCACTTTTTTTAATTTAAATATAGAGAATATAGATGAAGAATTAAACCGCTATTATTTATAAAACGAATATTCTTCAACATATTTTCCTAGTTAGACTTTAAGAAATAATTTAATACTTCTGCACTATGCCCCTTTGGTGTTACTTTATAGAAGATTTTAACAATTTTGCCATATTTATCTATTAAAAAAGTTGTTCTATTAACACCCATAAACTCTTTGCCCATAAATTTTTTCAGGCTGTATACACCGTATTTTTTCGATATTTGGTTATTTGTATCTGAAACTAACAAAAAAGGGATATTCATTTTTTCTTTGAATTTATGATGAGTTATTTCGTCGTTAGGACTAATACCTATTATTGTTATTTTATTTTCCAAATATTTGTTGAAGTGAGTAGAAAATTCATATGCTTGCGTGGTACATCCTGGAGTGAAATCGTTCGGATAAAAGTAAATAACAATACGTTTTCCTAAAAAATGAGATAAACTCTGATCTTTATTCTCAGAATCCTTAAATGTAAAATCTGGAGCCAATGCTCCCTCTTTTATGTGAAATTCTTGACTCAATATCTTTTTACCTTTTTTTCAGATAAAAAACTTTGCTCTTTAAGACTGTCCATTTATTTTATTTGTATGAAAAAGTTAATAAAAATTCAATTGACAGAATGGAGTAATAGAAATGGATCATTATGATATTGCCATAGTTGGCGGAGGACCAGCTGGACTCTCTGCGGCTTACACTGCAGCAAAAACTGGAGTTAAAGTTATTCTTTTTGAACGGGATAAAGCGATTGGGCAATATGTAAGAACTAGTGGCGTTTCTTGGATCAGTGAAATGAAAAAATTCGAAATTCCTGAGAAAATTTATAACCCAATAAAAAATTATAGATTTGTTTCTCCTAAAAATGAAATAACTATTAAAGGAACTGAATACAGATCTTGTGTTTTAGATGTCAGGTCATTGTATCAATATCTTTCTTTTCTTGCTGCTAAGGCTGGTGCGGACATAAGTATAAATTCAAATGTTGTCGATGTATTGCGTAGCGAAAATAACAATAGGGTTACTGGATTGCTAATCAATACCCTTAAAGGGAAGATTGAGATTAGGACAAGTCTTGTTATAGATGCAAGTGGATTTAATAGTTTTATTGGCGCAAAACTTGGATATGTATCTCCTTGGAAAAGATATGGAGTTGGTGCGGAATTCGAATGTTATTGTGATAAAGCAGATCCTGAAACTTGGACTTTAATGGTCGGTAGCAACTATTCTCCTGCTGGTTATGCATGGATATTTCCTTTATCTCAAAACCGTGTTCGGATAGGAGTAGGAGTTGGAAAACCAGAGTCTCTTATTGATCCTTTTAAATTGTTGAATCAAATAATCGAAAAAAAAATTAAACCTCTAGGCGAATTGGGAATTATTCAACCAATAGAATATCATTATGGATATATTCCTAATCAAGGAGCCCGAAATTGTTCAGTATTCGAAGGGTTGATTTTGGTAGGAGATTCTGCAGGTCAGTCAAATCCTCTCGTGCTTGAAGGGATTAGACATGCTATTGAATTTGGAAGATTAGCAGGGCATATTGGCTCCTCCTCTCTTAGTAGCGGTTGTTCAAAAAATTCATTAATGGATTATGAAAATGAATGGAAAAAACAACTTTGTTCTAAAATAGAATCTGCTTTAAGAGTACAATCCAGATGGATTGGTTTAACAGATGATGAATGGGATCATGAAATCGCCATATTGAGAGATATGTCAGTAGATGAATTCATAGATTTTATTAGTTCAGAGTTTTCTCCTCGGAAAATGATAAAATTAGCACTAAATCATCCTAAATTGGTTGCTCGACAACTTTTCAATCTTATTGTTAAAAAATAAAGATTTTTATATCTAGATAAGGCAGCAAGACTAATTTGGCTGGCGAATTGGCATCAGAATTTACCCCAATTTTGTATGCTTTGGGGATCGGGATTATGGCTGGAATACCGTCCTTAATCTTATCAAGATTACTTTCTCCTCGAAAAAGGTATAATCCAGTGAAATTTCTTCCAATGGAATGTGGACAAATTCCAACAGGTGAAGGACGTTCTCATTTTATGATGCAGTATTATGCTTACATATTGATGTTCGTGGTTTTTGATGTGATGTCAATATTTCTTTATGCATGGGGTTCATCGCTTTTATCTATTCCAAAAGAAGCTACTTTACCAATGATGGCCTTTCTTGGTATAATGTTTGCAGCCATGGGATATGCATTGTATCTTTCTGGTCGAAAAGGAATATGGTAATAAAAAAAAGAAATTTGATAGAATTAAATTATCTGTTTATATATTTATTAATAAAGGAAGTCGATGTTAATTGATTAAAGATCTTATCAATCCAACAAATTTTAACTTGATGGTAAGTAAAGTTAGCGATGTTTTAGTTGGAGCTTTAGATAAACCATTAGGTTATGCAATTAATTGGGG
>DATDKD010000176.1:0-2088 GCA_036520175.1 Nitrososphaeraceae archaeon | reverse complement strand
ATACAATAACAATAGTTTGTTAATTAAAATCTAAACATAAATTTACACGCATTGATTAATACAAAATTAATATAATAATATTACCTAATAGTAGTTAAAAACTACGAGGCGCAAATAATCTTGTTGGCATGTCGTTATTGTCATAGTCTGGACATTCTACCTATAAGCCCAATCACCTATTCAGGCTATGACAATTAAATTGTCTTCAATTATTATATATGATGTATTATGAATTTTTTGTTAATATGTCAACAAAAGATGATAAAATTAATGAAAGAAACACAAACAGAACTAAATTCAATACAGACAACACCAATACTGGGACCAATTTTAATGAAAGAACAAATATAGATTACAATAACACATTAAATCAACAACAAGATGCAATAAACAAGACACTAGACAATACCTTACATAATGTAAAAAGGACAACTGATGAAGCAACAAGAGAGATTCCACAATATACACAACGTATCGCTGAATATCAAGAACAAACCATTAAAACTATAAAAGACATAGCTTCTGACGTTATTGAAGCACAAAAAGAAGCAATAAGCTCTTTTCAATCACAAATAGATAGAAATAGCGGCGGAGTATGGGATTTGTATAATCCACAAAGAATTGCAGAAAATTATGCAGTAGTTGTAAATAACTTTACAAGTTACCTTTTGAATAATAGCAATCTAATAAATAACGCTCTAGCATCAAATATCAGAGTATACAATACAGCTCTTGAACAAACACGTGATAATCTAAAGACTTTAGCAAAAACAAATATCAATTACTTACAAGCAGTTGATAGACAAAATTCAGACGTAAATACACGCAGCAGCAGTAGCAACGAAAGAACAACTAGGTACTAATTTTAACCTACTATACAATTCTCATTTTTCAGAAAATACACAAAATTATTTTTTTAAACTTTATTTTATTTTGCAATTTGTCATTTAATATATTTAATTTGAAAGATGAAAGATGAATATTATTATAATATCATAAATAAAATAATTATATAGAGATTAATTATTATTTACTATTGATTCAAATTGCTTGCTAAATGAGATGACCCATGTGGAAATCCTCATGGTTTCCACCGAACCCGTGAATTAGTCACTATAAAGGGAAACAAAGGCAGAGAAGAAAGGGTAATCCAAACAGAGTCTCTATCTTTAGTAGATTCATCAAATCTATTAGTTACAAGATTAAGTAATTATGGGAAAACTAATTCAGAATATTTATTGTTGTTCAAAGAATCTTTACAATTTTAATTATTGAAGTTACTCCTACTTTTGTACTTAACCTTACCAGGAAGATACCAAAACCAATACTTTCTTTAACTTCTAAATATCTGATGGAATAGAGACACAATAGAATAAGTCAAAGCAATGATAATAATAATGATGAACTATCAGTTATAGGTAATTCTTTCAATTATATGGTGAACTTTATAAAGAATATCAAAATAATTAATTGTTATTTATTCTACTTGGTAACAATTCTCCAATGGCATTATGCATTTTGAGGAAGTGTAATCCTTTTTCTGTAGTCTTGAAAGTTTGAGATCCATCAATATATTCTATTAAGTTATTTTCTATTAAGATAGTTAGATATTCCTTCAATTGATTATAACTTATATACGCTTTATACATCATTTTTGTTTTGGATGTTCCTCCATTTGCAGCATTAAGGATATTACTTACAATTTCTGTTCTACTTCTATATTTCATATTATTACATAGGCAATAAATTATTTTAACATTTAATTTGGAAATTTCTCAAACTTAGGAACACGTAAAATTTCAAGTATTATTTCAGCTTATGATGCTATTCTATAACTCATTTCTCTTTTTCAAATTTATACAAAAAACAAGGTGAGACATTTTTCAATAGTCAGCTCGTAAAAAAGAAATCTAATAAAATGTAGGCTGAGAAACAGAAAGAAAAGTATAAAAATTATGAAAATATGATATTTGTGTTATTTCATCATTGTTGTATGGTTCTGCACATTGTCTTGCCTTTAAGTAAGTCCAAGGCAACCATCTTTGAGTTTTGCATATCTATCCCCGTAAATAGATTCTTAACTGGCTC
>DATDKD010000175.1:0-2849 GCA_036520175.1 Nitrososphaeraceae archaeon | reverse complement strand
AATATAGTATTAGAATCTATAGTACAGACACATGTAGCTAATATTTTATATTCACTTTTGATGCTTGAGACGGGATATATCAATGGAATATTAGAAAGAAAAAGAAATTAGCTAATTCAATATGAATGTAGTAACAAAAACATATGATAATAATGAAAACCGTAAGGAATTATTTTTTTGTAATAATTTTCATTTTATAAAATATATGAGGTACTGTAGTAAGGTTATGGAAAATATAGTAGCAGGAAATAATGCCAATAATAAACAGGTTTGCTGCATTGATTTTCTTATAAATGATATAGCAAAATCTTCATTACACCAAGCTCTAACAATTGAAAAAGCCTATGATGAGAGTAAAATTCCAGGACTTATGTATTGTATATACAAGACTGAAACTTTGTTAAGTGCAGAAATAAAAGACCTTGAATTGTTTGAAGGACATGATCAGGTCTTTATACTAAAACAAGATGATGTTTATAAACTTCATATTACAAAGGAAAATATACACAAACTTTTTTTGAATTAATAATTTTTAAATTTTTTATTTTTTTATTTTATACTTGTGTTAACTTCCATTCTTTAAGTTGATCAAATAAAGAAAATTTCAATGTTGCATCATAGTCATAGGTTCTTTCTGCTCAGTATCATTTGTTGCAGCAGTATCATGATGCATCATTGTTTTATGAATAGAAGAATTATCAACAGCAGATGTATCCAATCCTATTCCACTGATTAATGTTCCAAACATTTCATTTGAGCTGGAAAAATGTCCTTTCGTTTTACCAACATCCATAGTAAGTCCTAAAACTTTGTTACCCATAAGATGAATAGTTAAAGGAACATTTTTGTATTCGTTATTATTGTCATCAGAAAAGATATCTGCTATTCCCATTACAACTATATCTTTATCAGTAAGTATGACCTTATCTGAAATAAAATTCTGAATACGATGATTATGCGAAAGACTACCATCTGGTTTTATCATTGTAAAATTAGCGATAAAGTTAGCAATACCATTATAATTTGTTATATGAATATTGTTATTGTTATCATTACTATTAGTTATATTATTAATATTCAGGTTCCAAAATCCTCCCTGAATCCATGTAACAATTCCATCTTTTAATTGGTTATTTGCAAAATGTCCAAAGGCTTTTATCATTTTAGATTTATTTTGTTCTCCTGAATTGTTATCTATTATTATTGAAGTGTTTGTCGGAGGTGGTGGTGATGGTTGTGCTAATACCTCTTCTACAATACTATTATTTGTTAAAAAATCGGCTAATTGTATTGATAATGGTGATTCTATTGTTATTATAAATACAAATCCAATGAATAATACTACAAAAATATATTTGTCAAAATACAATCTAAAATTCCTCATTTGTTTGTTATTTTTATACTGATATATTATAAATTCCTATTCTCCAAAATCTTCTACATTCTTTTTTTATATATATTATTCAAATAACGATTGCCAAATGTCTCCATATTTCATTTACAATATTATAAAAGAAAAAACTTGGTTGTTTATTTTGAAAATCAAGTTAATCCATTTTTATTTTCAATATATTCAATTCCATATGTAATGAAGAAGGTTTTATGTCTTAGTCCGTAAGTTTATCGTATTCATCTTCTGGTATCACAAAATTCGACATTGATGAGAATTTCGACATTCTTTGATGAGACAGAATTTAGTGAAAAAGAAATAAAAGAATAATGAAATGATTTTATTTTATTTAAATTTTAAAGTATAAGAAAAGTGAATAAAAAAAGGAAAATTATTTTTGAAGCTAATATTTATTCTTCTTCTTATTCTGTATGTCCAGTTTCAGTTGTATATTCTTCACTTTCTTCAGAATGACCATGCTCTCCTTTAGTTATTTCATTTATGCCTATCACTACACTTGCAGTTGGGGGAAATTCTATATCTTCTTCTGTAGGATTCTTTAATGCAATATCTGTTATTATTGTTACATTCCCGCTAGGTATCAAATCTGCATGGTATAAGCATTGTTCTCCTGGAGTTGATAAGGGGGCTATATTTTCAAGAGTGGTTGCTGTCATGTTTGGCGCAGAACCGATCAAGATTTGAATTGGAGTAGTACTATCATCTTCACAGGGAGCTTTTAAAGCTAGATGTCCATTTAGAATGTGATATGGTGTAGAATCATAAAGATGAACAAAATCACCTCCTGGAATAATCTTATCTTGTAATAATTCTGTAACTGAATCTCTCACAGTACTTGTTTGATTATATTCTTTTTCTTTCGCTGCATGGCCGCCTTCAGTGGCATATTCCTCTTCCTCCTCTTCTGTCATATTTGCCATTGACATTGTGTCATTTTGTGCATATGATAGTGGAATATTACTAAAAATTCCTGCTATCACTGATAGGGTTAAAATTGCAATAATGATGTAGTTTTTAATATTTTGCATTAAATCTTTTACAGATTTTTTACTATTATACTTTATAGTACAGTCTTCGAATATTACTCTAGAAAATGGTTATTTATTCTCTATTTGTTATATTATATGCTACGATTTCACTTCAATTCTAAGGTTGTACCAGAATACATTTATGTCAACAAGTGGTATTTTTCTTTGTTGTTAAGAAATTACAATAGTCCTGGAACATTTTATAATAAACCTAGATTATTAGTATTAATTGCAAGTATTGTTATTTCTCTTTCTGTAGTTCCGTTTATTTTGCCTCATTTATTTCATCAACATATGATATACCATATTTTACTGCATCTTGGGGCTTTGATACTATCTCAATTTCTTGCTGTTGTATCTCTGATGGCATATCTAAAATCCAGAACTAGTAGAATATTGTTTATGACTTT
>DATDKD010000174.1:0-7327 GCA_036520175.1 Nitrososphaeraceae archaeon | reverse complement strand
AAGCAATACAACAAAATGTTAGCGATGTTGTAACTAACATTAGTAAAGGAGCAAAGAGTGTTGGATCAAATATTACTACTGAAATCGCAAAAGAAGTCGCTGAAAATATTGGGAAAAAACTACAAGATTTAGCAAAGTAATCAGTTTTTAATTTACTTAGTTAGAATCACTAAAAAATTGGATAACTGTATGGCCATAACATTCAATATATACAGAATAAAAGAGATCTGAAATGGTAATAAGGAATCTTTTTGTTGGGCAATGAACTTCTTTGACTTTTCTATATTTAACTTCCAGTGAATAGCCTTCAGTTAAGGATCTTGAATTCTTATGTAACTTTTCAACCTGGTGGACTTGTTGATAGTTCTACTATACAATTTTAATGAGATAGGTATCATCTAGGAAGATAATACAATAGAATTTGAATAATTCTATTTAATAATTTTTATTAATTCGTAGATAACAATAGAATTCATTGTAATTATTAAATAATTTATTAAATAAAATAATGTATGAGTTCTAATGATTTTCCTTGGAAGGAAACTATAAAAAAAGAAGCAAGAGGGATTGATGATGCTGATTTTGGTGAGATCCAAAGTGTTGATCCAGAATATGTAAAAACTCAAAAAGGTATAATTGATAAAGAATTTTTCTCCTTTCCAGTAAATTTAGTTCAAGATTATGATGGTAATAGAGTATTATTCAAAGTAACTGAAGAAGAGGCAAGAAATTCATATATGCTATCTCAAAATGTAGATGATCGGGATGATTTTAGTGATAGTGAGATAGAAACAGAAAGTATTACCACTAATGATCATGATTCATTAAGCAATACAAAAGAAAAAGAAGAAGAAGAAGAAGTTATTCCTTTAATGTCAGAAAAATTAGATGTTAATAAGAAAGAACTTGTAGATGAAAGAGTTATTACTAAAAAACCAGTCAAAGAAACCAAAACAGTAGAAGTTCAATTAATAAGAGAAGAAATAGAAAGTATTGAGCGAAGACCTCCGAGTGGAGTCTCAGAAGCACACAGTCCTATAGAATCACCAGAGGAGATAAAAATACCATTAAAGAGAGAAGAACCAGAAGTTACCAAAAAGCCATACGTGAAAGAAGAAGTTGTAGTAAAAAAGAAAGTTGTGACTGATAAAAAAGAGATAACAGAGGATATCACATCTGAAGAATTAGATACATCCAATGTAGATAAAGAATAGAAAAAGTTATCTACAGTCAAAGACTCATATTTGATTAGTAACATTAACTATATGGGTTCAATTTTTTATTAACTAATTATGTATTTTTATTCATATTAATAAGTTAAATTTCTAGCAATTGAGTAAGTTTGTTTCTACAAATTGGATATTATTATGTGAAATTGATAAACTTGTAGCAATCATTTAATTTTTTATTTTAGTGCTATATAAAAATTTATTGTATTTTTAGCAGAAAAAGTTTAAATTAATTTATCAAGTCTCATTTAATTTGAAGCGATCTATTACCTTTCCATCATTGGAATGAAATTCCCCAACTAATGTCTTGCCTTTATTCTCAATTTCAATATTTAAAAATCCAAATTGACTTTCCTGAACAACATAAAAGTCATGTTTTTCTTTAACTGGATCTAATTTATCTCCAGCAGTTCCTACTGTCAGAAAGACTATTCCATCTGTAGGTGGATATTCTGATTGTGAATGATCTGTAACTATTGGCTGGGGATCTGTTTTTTTATTTGTCATTTTTTCATAATTTTCATTGTACAAGATAGGATAAGTTCTTTCATAATATTGGTTATGACTTGAAATTACAAGGTCAACGTCAGATTTTTGGAAAAGTTGTTCATATATATCTCTAAGTTGTTCTGCTTCTTTTTTATCCTGTTTTGTTGAATAAAGAGGTTTATGTTGATGAACTACTATCCAATCTATATCCGGATTTTTTGATGTTTTTTCTAAATCACTTTTAATAAATTCGTACTGTTTGCTTCCTTTCTCATAGGGATGTTCCGTAGACATACTAATAAAGTGAACATTTTCTAAGTCATGAGAATAATATGGACTCTTCAATTGGTGATGGTCAACAATCTGTTTGTAAATATTTGCAAATTCAGCATCATGATTTCCTATTGCAATTTTCATTTTATCTTTGATAGGCTTTGACATTTGAATCCAACAAGCGGCAGAAGGAGATTCTTTTACCTGATCTCCAGTTGTAATTATTAGTTCTGGATGTACATCTAGAATATTATTTATTGTTTTTTTTGTTTCTTCGTTACAGTACCAATCTCCTGTTGCTATAAAATTATAATCTGTTAAAGCTAGAGTAGCGTTTTGTTGCTGGATCTCGTTATCTTCACCAAAAGCCTGTATATTGTTAATTAAAAAAAAGATAAAAAATACAGGTGTTAAAATAATAAAAACAATTGTTAAAAAAGGTTGATTATTATTTTTCCAAATCATTTTAATCACTTATACTTTGATAAATGGCATAGGGTTGCAAATACAAATAAAAATTTTGTCCTTATTCTATTTATCGAAACTTTCTCTAAATTATAATGTTTAAAATCTGATTTCATAATGCGAGGATATAGTTCTTGTAGATTGAGTTATTAAGTATCACTTATCATAATTATATGACTTTTTATCTGAACTTTTGTATATCATCAAAAAAAATAATATTATGAATCAAAATGAGTAATTCTTATACAATGTTTGTCATGAATAGTGAAAGGGTATAAATTTTCAGATTTACCATAGAAATAAAGATATTGATATAAGAAATATTCTATAAAAAACTCTCAAATTCGGAGGCACAATCTTCTTGAATTTATCAATATCATTTTCGGATACCATATACCTTTTGATTCAATAGGCAACTTTAGTCTTGTAAATTCCATTCTTCCAAACATCATAATCTAGCTCAATCTATCATCACTCGTAACTTATTTTTAGAGTTGATAAATGAATCAGGTACAAAGGTTTCTATGTTTCCCAAGCAAAAATTTCCTTTTTTATCATTTATGATTTTGAATTTATTATTCTCTTAACTTGTATACTTCTCTTCTTCTTATTCCAAATATGCTTGCTAATAATGTATAGTCATATCTCTATTTGGTCCCGTTGAAAATATCCTGATAGCGAAGCAAACATTCTAGCAAAATCGTGAATATCTACTTTCATAACCATTGAATCATCTGTAAAACTATTATGTAAATATAAATGAAATTCTCCTTCTTTTTCTATCAATAACATTTCAATATCATTTTCAAAATCGCCACATTCAAAAACAATATTGGGAATTTGTGGTTTTTGTTCTGTTGATAGTTTATGAACCATATCTACTATATACTCTCTTCATCCATATATTCGTCTATTTCTGAGACTAATATAAAGTCCAGATTATGATGGTGGTTTGTTGTTAAGAACATTTTATTAAATTAAAAAATAATAATAATAATAATAATAATAATAGTTTTTATTTATTAGATTCATTTACAAGGTCAATATCCAATTTACGTTGAAAAAATTTCCACTTCCCGTTATTATTTTTCTTTAGTATATCACTATAAGTTCCAGAAGCCACCACTTCGGGAGTTTTTTTTGCTTCAGTCACTATTAGATATGACTTTGCACTAGCCATATTATTTGGTGCATCTTCAATTATAATATTTGTTGATAAATGTCTTTTACCACTAGCAAATTCGTTCGTAACTTGGTCAATCATATTTTTTAATTCTGTTATCCCTTTTGCCTCTCCGAATGTTGTGCTCCAAATGCCGTCGTCTATCCAGGTGTTAGTCCATTCATCTATATTTTTATTATCAAGAGCAATGTTATATGTAGCAATTAATTCTTGAATAGTTATTTTATCATCAACAGTTATTATTGAATTAGTTTGTTCATTCTTCGAACTACTTTGTTCTTTTTCTTAGTTAAAATTTTCTTTTTTAGATACAATTTGTTCATTTTGCCATCCTTTAGGCATTGTCATAGGATTCAAGTAATAGAACTAATATTTAATTTAAAAGACTATTATCATTTTAGAAAATATGAATCGAATTGATATTTTACTTTATTTAATTAACATATTTGAGATATTCCGGCATAGATTGGTATATGCCGGAATAAGTGTTGAATGACTTAATCATGCCAATGCATATTCCAGATATATTTATTAGGTTAACCTAATATAAAACTATATAGTTAATTCTAAAAGATGAAAATTTGGATATAAATGCTATTTTTTAGCTATTTAATAGTAATATTTAATTAATAAGTGACTTAAAATGGATATAAAAAATTTAAACAAGTTAATATCATAGTCTGGATAAACAATAACTGGCTGGAGAATGAATATCCAGACTATGACAGACTTTGCCAATGGTTTGATTATGTAAATTTATAGTTAATTAAATAAATTTAGTATTTATTTATTCATCCATTTCTCATTCTCGACTATGATTATAATAAATTTCCAAATTAAAATAATTAATATTTTTTTTACTAATATCCATTAAACACCATTTCATTATTTATAAAATGTATTATTCAAAACTTGAATTCTCAAGTTATGCTAAATCTAATAGCTATGAATAAATTTCGTTATATAGAATAACCATTACTTTTAAATAATTCAAATTAATCAACTCAACATATGAAAAGAACTAATCTCTATTATATTCCGTTATTACTTATTGTTATATTTCCTACAATGGCATGGGCTCAAGAAAAATCTAGTATTAGTAATTACTCCTCCTCATCCTCATCATCATTAAACAATTCTAATGTTGATTTTGCAACTAATATAGAATTTATTAAGGGCCATTTATCTGCTGCAATTTCAAATAAACAAGCAGGAAATAATGAACTTACACAGACTCATACTTTTCATCCAATAACTGAAATATATACATTAATTAGAAATCAATTATCATCTGCAGATCCTGAATTAAATAAAACATTAATTAATTCACTAAATAATCTGACATCAATAGTTTTTAAATCAACACCTACCGAATTTGTTAATTCTGCAGATTCTGTAAAGAATCTATTGGATAAAGCAATAATTATAGTTATACCAGAAAATGAAGTTACTGATATTAAATTTAATATGAGTACTTTGATTAATTTACTTAAAACTGCTGAATCCGAATATGAGGTAGGGGTAGCAAATGGTACAATTACAAATATTGCAGAATATCAAGATGCACAGGGATTTATTTCAGCTGCTAATGCGCTGTTGAATAAAACATTAAGTAGTTTAAATCAAACATCTAACAATAAATTTACAGAAATTAACGATTCATTTCAAGAACTAAAGGCATTTATTAATAATAAAGACGACCCAAGACAAATTTCTACAATAATCAATAATATAACAAATACCATACCAACTATACTAAATGTACAAGCACGGGATCTCGCTATTCTTGTCTCTACTGATACGGAATCATCAGAATTAATTAATAATGTTCGCACATTGTTAAATCAAACTATTGAAAATGTAAAGAATGGTAATTATCAAAATGCTGAAAGTTTAGTAATAGAAGCATATTTAAATAACTTTGAATTTTTAGAAGGCGTAATAGCAAAATTCGATGAATCTCTTATGAAAGATACTGAAGGACTTTTAAGAGAACAATTGCGCAATCTTATACAAGGAAAAGCTGATATACAAGATATACAAAAAATGATAGATAAAATAAATATCAATCTAAATGAAATAGAAAAAATATTGAAATAAATTTTTTATTATTAATTTTATTATTTTTATATTATCTGTATATTGTAACATTCTTCTCCAAATTTGTTTTTCAGATTTTATAAGAAACTAGCAATTCCAAATTGTTTATAGATCTATATGTATGTTGAGCAAATCCTTTAATTATTTGTAATTCTGAAACATGTATAAAAAACTGGTAATTTATTTACTAAATTGTAAAATATATTAAATGTAGATGATAGATAATATTATTTGTTACTTATTCCTTTCATAGAAATAATGTTTGAAATAACATATAATTTAATGGTAAAAAAATCAAAAAAGATATAAAGGTTGATAAGTGTATGTCAACTTTAACATTGATTCAAATCAGAGGATCCCTAAGTAGTAGATAAATTAATAATAAAGAAATATGAAACATTGACTCTTGTTTTTTATCTAAAAGTATTATTTACTAAAAATAATTATTCGAAATAATAATAAAATATAAAAATTATTAAAATAGGATATAGTTATACATTCGTCGAATACTCCACAAACTTTATTGCTTTTCTTTTTTTAGTTATTAATTGTTGTATTGGTAGCACCTACTCCAATATAATGACGTAATAGCCAGACAACATTCAGTCCATTGTTGATGTAATAGTTGAGGAAAAGTTAATTTTTTTCTTTTACCCAACTATTACCCTAAAATAAAATAATTATAGAATATAAGAATAATTATACCTCTTTTATAATATAGTGAATATATTGTTTTAGTACTATAATATTATACGATTTGCATTATTTAGAAATTACAAAAATTTAATTAAAATATTAACTATTTATTAGTTTTAGTTAACACGTTTTAGATTTTACCAACATTCCGGTGATGCTAAAAACCTATACTTGGCACAATATTCTGATGTTTGTGAAGATTCACCTGTTAGCATGTCATGAACTAACACAAAAAACAACATAGCAATAAATACGAGACTGAAACCACTAAAAGCAAATTTTAATACTTTTTTAATAGAGTTTGTTGTAGCTATAGTCCCTAACATCATAAATTGAGAAGTAATTTTCTTCTATATAATTGTTAGAGTAAATAAGTCGAAAGAAAAAGTGTAACAATATTTATAAAAATTACCATCTGAGTCCTAAAACTATTTCACCAATGGAAGATTTCACAGTACCGCTGATCTTTATCAAGTAGTCTCAGTTGATTATAAAATTAATAATTCATTAATAAATAAATCAATAGGGATACTAGTCATCTCAAACTACAAATAAGTGAATAAATAATATTGTACATTCATCGAATGTACCACAAGATTCTTAATACCAATAACATAAAGTAAATAAACAATAGGATTAATTATCCGGTTGTTTAGTAGTTGCATTTCATTAGTGGCCCTACAAGGGTCACTTTCTTTTTAGTTAATCTAAATAGGATAATCCAAACTATTTTTTAAACGATATCAGAATTCATTAATCATATCTATATAATCATCAACAATTTTTTCTGTAAAACTACTTTTGTATTTAGATAGTAGATCTTGAAGTATTAGCCTGTCCATTCCAATTTCGTAATAATTGAATTCATACTGTTTACGTACCTTAACAATAT
>DATDKD010000173.1:0-5865 GCA_036520175.1 Nitrososphaeraceae archaeon | reverse complement strand
ATCTTTAGCATATGGATCTTTAGCATATGGATCTTTAGCATATGGATCTTTAGCATATGGATCTTTAGCATATGGAGCTTTTAGATACATATCTGATTCTCTGTCTTGATACTTATTGTCTTTGAATTTCGTTTTATCTTTCTTATCTCGTTGATCGTGGTCTCTAGAATCTTTCTTATCTCGTTGATCCTTTTTATCATCAGTTGCCTGTGCATCATTGAATTGTGCCCCAATTGTGATGGTTCCAGCGATTAATAAAACAGCTAGAAAGACCGCTTTTAATTCAGACTTGTGCATTAACCAGAATTTAAAGCTATAATATATCTAAGGTGTGAATCATTATAATAGATCTATGCCAGTTGTATTTCTAATAGATTTTTGATTGTATAGCAGAATCGCACAAATTATATTATTTATTTTCATAAAATATTTTTTACTATTTTTGTTTATTGATCCTTATAAAAAATTTTATTCGTTTGTATGGAGATGACCTTCGAAATAGTACCAAAAGTATTTTAGAAAAAATGATAAATTTAGTTCCATAAACTTATATAACTAATTAAGATACTGTCTCAAGTCGAAATCTAATGGCAAAAGGAGCAAAAAGGGGTCGTGTGCGTGATAAATGGAAAGATAAAAAATGGATCATAGTCAATGCACCAGTAGCTTTTGGTGGAAACCCTATTAATTATCTTCCAATAACTGATATAGAAAATTCAAAAGGAAGAATTATAGAGAATACATTATATGATATTTATAAACAGGATCCTAATCAACATCAAATTAAGGTATTCCTTCAAATAGATAAACTTACTACTGCTACTGCTAGCACGATATTCGTTGGTCATGAATATGCTAAAGAATATTTGAGAAGTCTTGTAAGGCGAGGGAGTTCAATGATAAATTTCATTAAGAATTATACAACACTAGACGGTTATACTTTTCGTTTGTCAATAGTTACATTTACTCAACGACGAGTAAATACATCTGCAAAACATGAAATTCGATTATTAATTGATAAGATGTTAAAGGAAAAAATAATTCAGCTAAATCTTGATCAATTTATTCAGGAGGTTACCTTAGGAGGACTTAGCAAGGAATTATTAGTCGAATCAAAGAGAATTACATTTATCAGACATTTAGGAATCAAAAAATCGAAATTGATATCAACACCCGAGTCTCGATCAATATTTGAGGCCAAACAGATTGAGGCTCCATCCTCAATAACTGTATAGAAATTTGCTAAGGCCAATATATCTTCGTTTCAAATGAACAAATCTCTTTTAACATCCTTATTTGTAATATTATAGTAAAATAGAATAGGAAAACCACAGTAGAAATTATAGTATTGCTAAACAAATTGGAACCCCATAATCAAACTGGCATCCTTCAATTCTTGAGTTCTTATATTGATATAGTAGTACATGCTACGGAGGATAAAAATAGAATAACTAATTCTGTTTTATCTACACTTGAAATTTCTCATACAGAGAAATTTAAAGAGATTGAATACGAAGGACACTGGGGGAATAAAATATTAAGATTGACTGCTGAAATTAAGAAAAAAGATGCTCAAAGGTTAATCAAAAAAATTTTAATGTCATTATCCTTTATTGATAAAGAAAATTTACTTAATAATTTAGACAAATATATTGACGAAAAGGGAAATCTCCATTTAAGATTAGATAAACAAAGGATCTGTAAGAATAAAATTTCTCTCTCAGAAACTGAAGGAGTTAAAATTAAATTCAAAATTAATAAAAATCCAATCATCCAAAACAAAAAAAGTGGAAAAGTAGACGATGATATTTATTTTTTATATAGGAGGTTAGTTCTCTCTTTAGAAAAATAGATTTATGCTTTAACATTCCAGCTAAAGATTGTTTTAAATGGAAAAAAATTCATCATTTAGATATGATAGGAACTGATAATTCAATAGGAGATTATAAAGAAACCGCACAAACACAAGGCATTAATGATGCCTTTGTCTTACGATTTAAAACTAAACCAAAAAAGTTGCCTTTGTTTAAATATCTAGTAGTTCTTCATGAATCTGAATCAAAAATAAATTCTAAAATACCGTTTTTTGATATATTTAGCATGAATAATTGGAATACGTATAAAATAAATCTCAAACAATTAAAAAAACTAAATAGAAAAAATATAGGACTTGAAATAAAAATAAGAGAAATCAGAAATTGTAACTCTTATGAAGTTGGAAAGTGGGTAAAATCAATAAAAGAAATTAATAAGTTTTGTAAATTAACAGACAATCAATTAATAATTTCTAGTGGAGCAGAAACTAATTACGAAACAATTTCTGGAAATACCTTTGACTCATTACTTAGAATATTTGATATTGAGCCTAGTAAGTATTGGAATGAATTAGAAAAATGGATTGATATTAAAAGTCGAGTCTATTATGGTACTTCGTAGAAAAGATAAACATCGCTATTTATTATTATATGTAAATGATGAAATATTTAATGAGATAGTTACACATTTCCAAGACACAGGTAGTAAAGATTTACGTAAATCCATTACAATTTTAAGAAAGCGTTTTTCTGAACTATTTGGGACAATTGAACTCGAAAAAGCGAGTATCAATATTGTATTCAAAAATAATATGTGTCCGCCAAATTTTCTTATTATAAAATGCAAATTAGCTAGTATGGATAATATTTTATGTGCAATAGCTTTATCTTATCCCCCATTAACTACAATCAAAATTTCCGGTACAATAAAAAAATTAACCTCATCAATTGCAATTGAAAAACATGTTGAATATGTTTAAGTAATAAAAATTCATTTTGAATGGATTACAAATATTTCCAAAGTACTTCATTAACAAGAAATCATTGACAAGAACTCCCATCTATATACATTCTGTTATAACATACCCCTAAAAAAATATTTTAATAATGTAAAACTATTACTTGGTTTTTTATTTCTTTCTTCTATTCATGGGCTTATTTCTGAAACAATAATAGGAAATAAATTCACATTTAAATTTATTAGAACATTTATAGAAAATGTTAAAATAAACACTTATTTAATATCTCTAATTCAATTGAAACCCTTATCTTCTGACCTTTCTCTCCTTTTGTTATTGATTTTAATATGTTTTATTATCCACTCTAATAATATTTTTAGTGATCAGGATGCGCTTGCAAAAGTCTACTATGATGAAGACTCAAAGGATAATGATGATGAAGACGATGAAGACTCAAAGGATAATGATGATGAAGATGAAGCAGATAACATCACTGACACTAAAAAAAATATCCCAATTGCGAAATTCGATAAGTTTGAAATAGAAAAAATATATCCTACAAAAAATGGCGGAGAAGAATGGTTTATGAATATGAATAATATTTATGACGATAAACAATTCTATCCTTTTGGCGAATCAGATTCAAAATATTCTAATACTAATTTAATAATTACAAAAAACGATGATTTATCTTGGAAAATTAAAGCAAAAAATAATTTAGCCAAAGTAAGAATGAATGTATATACTTCTGATGGCTATAATCCGGAATTAATTAAAACTCTAGATCACTCAGAATTAGAAGACCAGGGGTACATGCAGTCCAAAAAAGATTGGAAAAACGTTGAGATAACAGGTTATATAAAATTAAATAATAATAATATTCCCCTAGATGAGGGAAGATTTACTTGGTATAACAGAGGAGGTCATCATACTGAAGAAGAACCCTGTGAAGGAGTTGCTTATAAAGGCGATATATTTTTTTCAGGAGATAATAGATTTGCAAAGGAACAATGGCATGTGAGTTATTTTTTTACTGAAATTAAAAAAAATCTAAATCCTATTAAAGGTAAATGGATTGGTTATAAGTTTATAGTTTATAATCTTGAAAAACCGTCCGATCCATCGGAGACTATCGTAAAAATGGAAAGTTGGATTGATCAGAATAATGATGGAAAATGGTTAAAGATCGATGAATACACGGATGAAGGAAAATGGGGAGATTCAGGCAAAAAATGTGATGGGAAAAGAGATCAAATAATCTCTTGGGGGGGACCTATTGCTACATTTCGGTGGGATAATGCCGATGATGTAGATTTTAAAAATTTTAGTGTAAGAGAGATTCAACCTCCTCTAAATCATTAAGTTTGCTATTTAATTGATCTATGATTCTTATTTTACTAACCTGAAGCAAGGACATTAAAGATTTAAAATTCCGAATAGATGATTTAGTTAAGGCTTATCTAGGTATAATCGATGTGCTTTGTTCAGGAGTCTTTAGGAATAATAACTTATAGATTTAACTATATCGTGAGATATATTGAAATACATAAATTTTTAACGTACATAAGATATATTTTAGATGGGAATGAAGTAATATGCTGCTCCAGTCTGAGGTTAATACGATGAAGAACTCGCGACGAACTGACCCACAATCACTTTTATCGGGGGTGATTTTCACAAAATATTTTATACTATTAGTATAAATATTAATTATTAAAATGGAATTAGAATATGCTTATCCTCTATATCGACCTCCTTCTGAGGCAAATTCTTTAATTTTTCAGGTCACGTTGGGCTGTTCATTTAATCAATGCTCATACTGTGATATGTATAGAACTAAAAAATACTCAGAAAGATCTTGGGAAGAGATTAAAATTGAAATAGATATTACATCTAAATGGTATCCTGCCACTAAAAGGATTTTTCTAGCTGATGGTGATGCAATAAATCTTTCAACAGAAAGATTGGTCAAAATATTAGAATATATATATAAAAAATTTCCATCATTAGAAAGGGTATCTTCTTATGCTATGCCTAAAAATTTACTACAGAAAACTAATACAGAATTAATGACGTTGAGGGCTGCTGGCTTGAAAATGTTGTATGTAGGTGTAGAAAGCGGGAGTGATAAAGTCTTAAAAAAGATTACAAAAGGTGCAACATATAAAACTATTATACAAAGCTGTAAAAAAGCAATAGAAAATAATTATGTTCTTTCATGTATGATCATTTTAGGTTTAGGAGGTAAAAAATATACTTATGAGCATATTTCAGAAACAGCAAAGATTATTAGTGAAGTTTCTCCTGATTACCTCGGAGCATTAAATCTTCACTTAGATGACAGCCTTTATAATGAATTTATGACTAAGTTCAAAGAACCTTTTGAATTTTTAGATGATATCCAGATCTTAAATGAACTAGAATTACTCGTAGCCCATATAAACCCATCTTCTCCTATAATATTCAGAGCTAACCATGCTTCAAATGTTTATTCAATAAAAGGAACACTTCCTCAGGATAAAATGAATATCTTAAAATTAATAAGTCAATTGAAAAAACGTCCAGATATGCTCAAACCAAAAATATTAAGAAGATTCTAAATATGTTGTTTTGCCACCCTCACCTTTATACGAAATAATAATTGTTTTTAATTTTGGATACTCTTATTGGTTATTTTGTTTGAATCTCAAAATTGCACCTATTTTTCCCAAACTTGCTAATTGTGCACCCTCCTCTGTTTTTCCGGATATAACTTCTAATCTGGAACCACTCATTAGTGATAATTCTTCTAAATGCTCGATAATATCTTGCTCAGATAATTCTAAATCTTGACTTCCACAGGATGGACAAGTACTAGATGTCAATTCTTGTTTTACGGAATTTAATTCATTCCTTTCAATAAATCTTTCTTTGATGTTTTGACACTTCTTACATTTAATTTCTACTCTAACAATGGTGATATCATCATTTACAATAACCAAATCCGCAAAACCATTTTTTAATGAATTTATAACATCATAAATTCCGTATATCCCCAAGCCTTTTCCTGAATACACCTCGCTAATAAACCGTTTCACAATTTTTTTTTCTTC
>DATDKD010000172.1:0-3725 GCA_036520175.1 Nitrososphaeraceae archaeon | reverse complement strand
TCTTACAGTAGATGAACTAGGTAATGTTATTATTGGAGATGTCATTATGGATTTTAGAAATACTAAATCAGAATCCTCTCCTTTCATAACAACCTTTTCTAAAATATCACTATCTGTTACTATTCCAACATATTTTCCATTTGATGAGGTAACTAGAATAACCTCAACATTTTTAGGTTGCAATATTTTAACTGCTTCAGCAACAGAAGAATTCTCATCAGCAGTGACAAATTGAGTATGAATATACGATGACAGAGGACGTTCTAATGGTTCAACCATTAACAATCATCATTCTATAATTTTCCTGTTTGCTTTGAGCTCATAAATTACTTAAATGTTATTTTAATTAGCTGCCATTTTAATATAGAGTCTAATAAACAAAAAATTTGAGTATTTATTATGAGATATTATACATATCTTTTTATCATTGGTATCAATAGGTTGCATTTTTAGAATCAACGTTAACATACGTAAAATATCAATGTTACCATATGTAAAATATCATTTTTAAATTTAATACAAAAATTATGGATAAAAAGAATATGTTTTAGTGAGAATAACAATGAAGGCATCTCTTTGATAACTTTATTTAATTATTATAATTATTATAATAAGAGTGTCTTTTTTTAATAAAGCTTACAAATTAATGTTTAAACCAAAAAATCTTACTTTGGGAGTCTTATTTGCTATTGAGGCTTATGAAGGTGCGATTCCAAAAATGGAAAGACAGGTGGAATTAGCTCAACGGGCTGAAGAATTAGAATTTTCAGGATTATGGTTTCGCGATGTTCCTTTATATGATCCCAATTTTGGAGATGTAGGACAGATATATGATCCATGGACTTACCTGGGATATATTGCTGGACAAACAAAAAAAATTGCATTGGGGACTGCAGCTATTATTTTTCCATTAAGACATCCAATAGACTTGGCAAAAGGAGCAGCTTCAATTGATCAATTAAGCAATGGTCGACTAATATTGGGAATAGCAGCTGGGGATAGACCTATCGAGTATCCTGCATATGGAAGAGATTTTGGGCAACGAGATATGCTCTTTAGAGAATCTGTTTATGATTTTCATCGTTTGCTTTCTGAAAGTTTTCCCAGATATGATTCCATATTTGGATCATGGACTGGTGAAGGTGATCTTTTACCAAAACCTACATCTAAAAAATTACCATTATTTGTTACAGGATATAGTAGGCAAAGTATTGATTGGATAGCTAAAAATTCAGATGGATGGTTAATGTATCCAAGAGATATCCTTTTACAGCAACATATTCTAACTAATTGGAAAAACGGAGTTAGAAGAACTGGAAATGATTTTAAACCCTTTGCTCAGTCTTTATATATAGACTTGACTAAAGATCCTGATACAAATCCTAATCGCATTCATTTAGGATATCGCTTGGGAAGAAACAAATTGATTAAACATTTGAATGACCTCAAAGATATTGGAGTGAATCATGTCTTTTTTAATCTTAAATATAGTAAACGTCCCGCAGACGATGTCTTGGAAGAATTAGGAAAATATGTAATTCCTTATTTTCCTCCACTAGATATACAATAATAATCTACTACATATTAACTTAACAATAATTTTTTACAATTTCCATATACTTTCATCAAATTGTCATGACTACTTATATTATATGTAATGATATGTAAATAGTTGTTCAATTATATTTTCTTGGAATAGGCATATTATATATTATATTAATCATATCTATTTGCTTTAGATATGTCTAATATAGTATTGGTTAGATAAACAATATTATCCTTTAAAATTACTTTAACTATCAAAACATTTTCTATTCATTCAAAAACAATACAAATAGTATTTCAAAAACTTTCCAGAATCTTCTAAATTATATTTATCCTTACTGAAACTAATTACTGAGATCTATTAATTTGGTTACTATACCATAAACCTGTTGCTCTCCAAAATGATTACTTGTATCTTCGTCATCTAGATCAATTGCAATTGTACTTCCTTTAGAAATGGAAATTGAAATACCAACACTCTTCCATATAGTTTGACCATTAATTTTTATGTCCGCAGTTCCATTCACTGATAAGCTGTTATCGGGTGTTAGTTGAACTATTGCTTTTTTACTATCATTTTCAAGTTTAAAATTAGTTATTTGATGAATATGACTCTTTGAGCCATCCATAGGAGATGCAAGGAAATTGGTTGAGAAATTAGTTACATTTCCTTTATTCACACTTAAAGTCCATTCTCCTGTTAAAATTACTTTAAATATATTTGTAATGTTAAAGTTAGATTCTGGAACAGTAATAACCAAAGAACTTATTTGTCCTATAGCAGAAAAGGTATTTTGAGTATATACTGAGTTATTAGAATCAATTTCTTGTTTCTGTGCAAATCCCTCTGTCAATAACATTTCATTAGTGTTAATAACAATAATAGGTGAAGTGAAAAGTACTATCACAATATAAATAAACATATACAGATATTTCATAATAAAAATTAACATTATCGCAGGTAGTATTATTAGTTTTCTCTTTAATAATATATTACACTATAAAATAATAGGTTAATTACTAATTAAACAATTTATATAATAAATAAAAAAATAAGTTGACTTAATTAATAAGGCATTATCCACTATTATGGAGCGGGAGAGTCGATATATCAATAATAGAAGGTTATTGCTTAATGAAACCTTACAACGTGTCTATAAAATTGTAATTTAAACCGATATTATAATATTTAATAGTTGACGATAATTTTGTCCTTTTTTGTATTACTTTGTTTCGTTGGTTAATTTGAAATCAGTGGTAAACAAAGAGATAGATGCTAAGATAATGTTTAACACATATATCTAACATCTATACAGATTTCAGGATTTACATCCTTAATTCCGTATGCTACTGTGCACTACAAAATATATAATAATTTGAGACAATTTATCCCATCAAATTAATAATATAATATTTAATACTTATAGTTCATTTTGTTTTTATTACTAGAATTAATTGTCATAGCTGAATTATTTTATGATTAGGCTTATAGGTAAAATGTCCAGGCTATAACAACAATGACAATGCCAACTCCCGGATTTGCGTTATATAGTTGTTTTAAGCTATTAACCAGGTATTATTAGAATAAGATAAAGTTGTATTTGTCAATGTTAGTAAACCAATCTTGAGATTTTAATCAACTATCAATTTATTTCTTTTTTATTTATTCTAATTAAAATTTAATTTTGAATTGCATCAAACAGAGCAGCTTCTAAATTTCCATAACTGAATCCAGAACAAACGAAATATTTAATGGAAAAGGCAATGGAAACATATCGTAAGGTACTAATAACATGTAATCATATGGAAAATCTCAGTTTTCTTGGTTTCTAAACTAGACTAAATCTTCTTTAATATCAAATTCAATAATTTCGAGATTTATTTTTAATGAATTCTCAGCATTGTATCTACAGAATATGATTATGCAACAGATATTATTACCTAAGTTTAAATACATACATTAGTAACTTAAAGTAATTATGTCAACAAAAGAAGATAAAATTAATGAAAAAAATACAACTAAATTTAACACAAACAATACTAATACTACCACCAATTTTAATGAAAGAACAAATATAGATTACAATAACACATTAAATCAACAACAAGATGCAATAAACAAGACACTAGACAACACCTTACATAATGTAAAAAGAACAACCGATGAAGCTACACGAGAG
>DATDKD010000171.1:0-9651 GCA_036520175.1 Nitrososphaeraceae archaeon | reverse complement strand
TTTTATCTTACATACAGATTTAACTTGTATATTATGTAACATATTATGTAACATGAAGACTAGTAACTTTTTATTATATCTAAAAGTACTAATTTTCAATTCTTCTTATCTTCATCTTCCTTAGCCTTTGCTGCTATAATTGCTTCTTCAAAGGTTTTAAGCTTGATAGGAATTATCTTTTTTATTGAATTATCTCTTACTACTGCTTCATACTTGAGACTTTCAATAAGTGGTCTCACAAGAGATGCTTTTGTTGGGGTAATAAGCTCGACCCAATAAGATGATAACCTTGGTGTAAGAAAAGGAATTATTATTATTTTTAAAAATTTTTTATTTATTACCTTAGCATACCTTCTCATCATATCTATATATCTGAGCGTATCTGGACCACCTATATCAAATTCCATTCCTTCTGTCTCTTCTTTTTCGATTGATTTCACTAAATATGTTATTACATCGTCTATTGAAATAGGTTGAGAGTTGGTTAAAACCCATTTAGGGCATACCATAACAGGCAGTCTTTCTACAAGATATCTTAGCATTTTATACGATGCACCATCTTTTCCAAGTATCACAGCAGCTCTAAAGATAGTAACTTTTGCTGAAGATGTTTTCAGTATATTTCCAACTTCTATTCTACTTTGCATATGTTCTGATATTTGGCTTTGTCCTCTTTTACTATTTGTTATACCTTTTTCTTCATGAATTAATCCTCCTAGATATATTATTCTCTTTACTTTACATTCTGTTGCAGCTTTAGCAAAATTTTCTGCTGCCTTTCTATCTTTTTCGGCAAACTTTTTCCATTCTTTTGCAGAAACACCTTCCATTGAATGTATCAGATAATATGCAATATCTATTTCCGATAAGACGTCCTTAATCTGTACATAGTCCATTACATTTGCCTCCGCAATCTTTACATTGCTGTTGTTGTTGTTGTTGTTTTTTGTCTTTTTCTTTAACTTCTCTGCATTCCTTGTCATACAAACAATTTGTGCATCTTTTGTTGCAAAGGATAATCTAGATACTAAATTACTTCCAATAAATCCTCCTGCTCCAGTTACCAAAATTTTCATCATTCTATAAAAATATATTTACGGTATTGCATATATGTATAAATAATAATATATTGTCAAAGGTAGAAAAAGATAGAAAGAGAGAAACAACCTAATAATTCTTTGGCATTACCATATTAACATACAAGATAGCTGGAAAACTTTTCATCTAACTCTATTCGTATGTGTGCTATTTCCTCATGTGATCCTGCTGTTTTATGAGAAAGAAATGAAAGGAATAATGACCTATTAGGTTTATTATACTCACGTAATATATAACAACTTTTGATATACTATTAATTCAAGTTACAATTTTGAGATCATGCAATGAGAAGTATCTCTTTATTTATAGTGACGGAATAATAATAATTATCATTAGAAAGCAAAAAAATTTAAAACTGTTATTACCATCAAAATATAATTTGGAAACTAAAAAGTCAAAGAATTATGATAACAAAGATAATGGAAAGAAGGATACAGAAGATAATAACAATACTTCATCTGGTCAATATACATTTGATTCATCAGACGCTAAAGAAATCATGACCGGTGTAGGAGGTAGCGGCGGCGAAGGTGAAGATAGTACTTATCCTGATTCTGATAAATATATTGTTGAAGACATCAAGAAAGCTATTAAAGAAGAGGATAGTGGATTGGAAGAAAAAGAAGGTTCTGCTAAACGCGATTCAGAACAATCAAATAATAAAGATGAAAATAATTAACTGACTTTTTTGTCTTACCATTAGCGAATTATTGACTAAGATACAGTGAAAAAGACAAATAGCAATTGTTAAATCACAATGATATAAATTCCTAAAATAACATTTTTAACTCAAGTCATGCTTATAATTTGATTCCTACACATATTAATTTAAGAATATGAGTACGCTTGGTTCAATAAATTAAATACAAAATAAAAATTAATAAACATTGTTTTCCACTACACAGAAAACAATATAACTCAATTTAAAAGCCTTAGTATCTTTATCTATAACTATATTTATAATGACGAAACAAAATTAAATTATTTTATTATTTTTTTTGAATCTCTCCAAAAACATGAAGAGCACTTAAATCATTAATTTCTTTAGCTTTCATCAATTCCTCGAGAAATCCTAAAGCATCCTCCTTAGATTCACTTTCCAAGGTTCCAACAATCACAAAATTGTAACATTTCTTATTACATAGGCTCATTCTAAACCTTTAACTTTTGTTATAGATATATTTAAGATTATCGCAATTTTAGAACATAAAAAGTTACAATTTATTATATATGTTTTCGTTCCATTATGGTTGTTATGATATCTCAATCCATTTCTTTAAATCTTAGAAAAAATTTTTATTCTCCACAAGTCATTTTATATCTACATTTTCTAAAAAAAGTTATTATGAGAAGTCCATCTACTATTATTTGATTGATATTATTATTAGCGGTTGAGTAGCATTATTTTTAGGACTAATTCATCATGGAGTAAATTTAAAATAGTAATTGCTGCCTATTAAAACAAGTTCATTGTAATTATTTATTCATTTCATCTACTTTTATCATTTGAATAAACCAAAAAAGAAATCATCGACTTTCTTATTTTGGTCTGTTGTGTTTAAATTATTACTTTTATTATCCGTTATTTGGTTATTATCCTTAGTGACTGCTGCTGAACTTAAATTTTGTTGTGGTGGTGATAAACTTTTAGTTTTTACATTACTACCTTTTAAATTCTCACAATCATTTTCTGGAGTACTATCCTTTTGTGTTATATTAAAATCTGTTAATAAATCTGTTCCATTTCCACAAATAAATGTGTCCATACCAATGCCCCCAGTTAGAGTATCGTTATCTTGCCCGCCTACTAATACATCATTACCTCTATCACCAAATAGTCTGTCCTTTCCTTCTCCACCTTCTATACGATCATTTCCTGCTTTTCCCTTTAGGATATCTCTTCCTTCATTACCATAGATTAGATCATCTCCACTTCCACCGCTAATATCATCTCCTGCTTCTTTGCCATTTATTGTATCATTGCCATCCAATCCTTTAATGATATCTTTGTTTATTGTACCATTCATATTATCTGCATTGTTAGTCCCATTAATCTCTTCTGCCCATGCTAAATGGATAGTATTACGTTCCTGTTTTTCTCCACAAGTTTCTAAAGATATAACTAATAAAGCTAAAATAAAAATAAACGAATAACAAAACATAAAGTTATTCATTATACTACTACTAGCAAAACTATCGTTATGATTAAAAGGTTTTTTAAAACTTTTCATTTACGATAGAATAATAAGTATAATAATTTAAATTATTGCAATAAATTTGTATAAAATTATTATATCATAATTTATCATAATAATATAGTTAAAAGGTTAAATATAATTAACTAAATTAGACATATCTGCTTACCGATTAATATTAATTCGTTATCTCTTAAGAATAAATACAAAACTATTGATAAAGGTGCATAAATTGCAAAAATTTTAATCGCCTCTTTTTACAACATACATATCGAGAACGTTGCATAGAAAGTATATATTTATTTATTTTATACTGATAGAAAAAAAGGTGTTAACACCTATGATGAAGAATTTTAAAACTAAGAGAATATTGGAAAATTGATTGTTTCAAAATCAACAACAATACTAAGTAAAACAATCTAGTAATAAAGTAAATGAGATGTTTTAATTGTTATTTTGAGTTTTCTCCGACCTTAGTAAAACCAATATGTCCATCTTGTGGCTTTTGTTATTATTGTAGAGAATTTGCATGCTTTCATCACGATAAAAAATAGTATACAATAAGAAAATTTAGACTTAATTAGAAAAATATTATAATTATTTTCTTTCAATGACAACTTTATTTATTAAATATTTTTTAGAAATTTTTGAATAACCTCTATAGAAATTCTATTCTATTGAAACAGTCTATACCATCATTAGCATCAAAGCAAATAATAATTCGAGATAGATATTTTGTAAAACCATTATTACAACTTTTAATTAAAATAGATATAAATCGAATTTTTCGGCGCCGAAAATTTAATTTTAAAGAAATGTGCCATATCAAGGTACTTTATTAAATTAAGACTACAAAAAATCTTTTATAAGTACATTATGTAAATACAATATGAGAACTTTATGATTCTTAAACCTTCATTGCAATAAAATTATAGATACTTCTAAACCAGATGAAACTTTTCTTACTGTAGAGGGAATCAGGTTCCAATGATTTGGACCCGAATCGATGACTAATGAAAATGAATGGAATATAAATACAGATATTCAATTTCATGAACAGGCTATTATAAGACTATATGATGAAAATTTAGAACTTAAGCCGAATTTTTAACGATCCCCTTAAATCACATATTGTTGAAGAAAGCTATGTTAGCGAAGGATTAAAAACTGTTAATTTTAGTGGTAATTATGCTAGTTATATATTAAGTTATGAAATAGTATAAGGATGAAAGCATTTGATTTAGCTATATTCAATATAGCAGATAAACCTCTAAATTTCAATGATCTAATCTATAATTTTTTTATTGATTTATTTATTTATCACATCTATAATCGTTTCATAAGTATAAGTAAACAAGAATAATAAATCTTACAGTGGATATATGAGAATTAATTTCATATGACCTTAAACCTCTACATAATAAGATATTTATTACTATTCAAGAACTCTACTAACCAAAATTTTTAACATTTCTTTAAATTTATGTGTATTTATTCATATAATGAAAGTGCCTTCAATATGGTATTGGTATTATTTTATGAAAGCTATAAGATTAATATAAGATTAAAATATAATTAAAGAATGGTAATAAATCATAGGATAATCATTTATGTTTGTATTTTTTCTAGTTTACTAATTATCCTCGTTTCTAATCCTGCAAATATACAGGGTATATTTCATTCTGAATCTTCAGAAGAATTCAAAACTTATGAAAACCCATTATATGGAATAAATATCAAATATCCTACTGATTGGAGATATTATGAAAAAAATGGGCCAGAAACCTTTTCACCAGATCGAATCTTCCAAGTTAGTTTTCTTTCTCCATCAAATAAAGTACTATCAGATATGGTTTTTGTCTGGTTCAACATTGAAAAAATTAAAGATTCCGTTAGTTTAGATGATAGAAAGAATATTTTACTAAAAAATTTGAATAACTCATCTATTGATGTAAAAGTACAATCAACTAAATTGTCAGGAATTGATGCTTTTATGATTGATTATACAAATAAAGTAATAGAGTTGCAAAGAAATATTGGAATTGAAGCAATAAGGGATGGGCTATTGTATAGCTTAGATTTTACTGCTCGACCTGATACCTTTGAAAAAAATTTAGATTCTATTGAAACAATGATAAAATCTATGAATATTAGCTCCATTGCATAAGGTCAAGGATAAACTGTATTGAAAGAAAAGGACATCTAACTAGTTTTCAATATGGAAAAGTATTGGCAACCAACCAAAAAAAGGGGTATCCAAATTATATATTTAACATTACTTGTAATATTGATATCCTATCGATAAATTTAGAATTACTTGATAAGATAAAAAACCTGAAGAAAGATCAGAGGTTAAACTCATTACAATTTTAAAATTATATAGGCACCAGCAATAATTAATATTTTATGGCAAATGACGAATGTTATGTCTGTAAAAAGAAGTAAAATAATTCTCTTTTAGATATAATTTAATCTGTTTGTTGTTGAATCCTTTTATTATTGATGAGTTTATAATAGCAATTCGTTATTAATTAGTGGGAGAATCAAAATATTTTGATCATAAATTTTTCAGGAGATATTGACCTAGCAAATAATATATACAATTATTTTATTTCCAATTCAATAATAAATGAAAAAATAGAAATTAAAATCGAAGAAGATAACCTAGTAATATCCATATTTAATGGACAAGATAAAAAAGCAATTAAAAAAATAAGGTCATTATTACAAGAGTATCTAGACTCTTTTAAAATCTATAAAAACCATCAAATTATTGAACTTGAAAATGTCATTACCGTTGGAATTCCAAAAGATATAACTGAAATCTCAAATCTTGTTTTCTGTGAAATTTGTGGTTATGGAATGTCGAGTGAAGAAGAATTATTAGTTCATAGAAGAAGTCATGGAATATTTTAGATTTACAATTACAAAGAATATCTATAATTATAATAAACAATACATTTGACTATATCCAGGATAGAAACAATTTATTAAATAATTAGGGTATAATTAGAATTATTACTATAATATACTCAATTTACTCTTCAAATTTCCTTATGCTTTACATATACTTGGTTTTTATAAATCTGTCTGACTTTTTCTAACGTATCTATATCCTTTAGGCTCTTGTCAGTACGAATATTTTTTATCCTTGGAAATCGTAACGCAAATCCACTATTATGCCTGTCACTTTTTTGTATGGTATCAAATGCTACTTCTAAAACTATTTCAGGCTTTACTAATATTCTATTACCATTATTTTCTATTATGATTTCTCTTAATCTTTCTGTCATTTCATCTATCTCTTTATCAGTCAATCCAGAATATGCTTTTCCAATTGTTTTAAGCCTACTATTTTCAAGATAATGATTATTATTGTTATTCAAATTCTTATCATCATCATCATCTTGTTCTTCATCTATTACTGCAAATGTATAATCCGATAATACTCCAGCTCTTTTTCCATGACCATATTCCGCAATCACGATTACCGCATCAATTGTATCTAATTCCTTCTTTAACTTCATCCAGTATCTGCCTCTTTTTCCTGGATGGTATTGAGATAGTGGATCCTTTACTACTAATCCTTCATGTCCAATATCTTTACTTTCATTAAATATTGCAATTATTTGTTCTATTGAGTCCAAAATTTTATAACTTGAATTGATTAGTGGTTTTTTAAAAGAGATTGTTGATAAAATATTTTTTCTATCCAAAAGTGATTTCTTTAGTACTTGATTATCCTTAAAATACATTATATCATAAACTATGTAATATATAGGAATTTCAGTAGTAATATCATCAGTAACGTTTTTTCTTCTAAGTCGTTTCTGAAGCTCTTGGAAATGTAATGGTCTATCGTTTTTAAGGGCTATTAGTTCTCCATCTAAAATAAAGTCTACCTGATTATGTATTGTTGTGGTTGTATCTGGAGTTATTATTGTAGATTCTATTGCAGCTTTCACTAATTCCGGAAATGCATAGGTTATATCTACAAGATTGCGAGAGAAAAGTCGTACTTTATTATCAAACTTATGCATTTGTAACCTTATTCCATCATATTTATATTCGCAAATCAAAGGTTTATTGTAATAGTTTATTATCTCTTCTGCACTAAACATAACATCTGCTAACATAAAACTTACTGGAACAAATGGCCTCATTATTGCATTGTGAAGAATATTTTTTTTTGCTAAAACTGCTACTTGTGATACATCCCCTGAAATGAGCATGGCTTCTCGTATATATTGTAATTCTCTATCAAATGCTCGAGATAGAGCAATCTCCACAAGACCTTCAACTGAACCAATTCGCATTTCACCAGTAATAATTTTAATAAGATACTTTGATTCAAGAGGAGAACAAGCAATAAGCAATCCTTTTAATATGTTTTTTTTATTTTTATTTGAACCAGAACCACTTATGTTTGCTATCTTTTTAAATTGATGATACACGTAACTTAATGATATTCTCTCTTGTTGATTAAAAAGAGATATAATATGTTTTTTAGATACTGCATATTCTGCCATTGCACCTATATCTCCATGTTTTAGATGGATATTCTGAATATCTTTAATATCTAACATTGCAATTTCAGAAAGAGATTCCATAATAGTAGTAAATCCTATATTGAGTGTCCTCGTTGAGCCTATAGGCAAGGCCCTTCCTGATAAGAATAAAACCGCAATAGATAAGGAGGTTTCATCAAGATTGGTTATATAGTTGGAAATAATATCTATTTTTTCATTTTTTTTAGTGGTAGATCTTATTTTTTCACACGTTTCTACAAACAGGGAAAACTGATCATTGCTCTGATTTTCCATATCTATTGAATATCTATATAGTCATTAAAATAACATATACTTATGAAAATAGTTGATTAATATACAAATGATTTGACTACTACTGCTTTCAACTCTTTCTAACAATCAAACAAACAAGCATAAATAATATACTACTACTATTACTACTATCCAAGTAAATTATAATCGATAGGTTTGTCAATATTCAAGATCATATTAAATACTTGAATACAATTAATATTGCTATTACTATGGGAAATGACCGTTCTACTATTGTTGTAGTTGATGACGAATCTGATTTAGTATTTATGTTTAAAGTAGCGTTAGAGATGAACGGCTATAACGTTATAGGATTTACTAATCCAGTTGAAGCTCTTGAGTATCTGAAAAAAAATCATGATAAATGTACTCTTTTAATAACAGATTATAGAATGCCAGAAATAAATGGATGCGAGCTAGGTACAAAGATTAAAGAGATTGATGAAAAGATAAAAATAATCATAATAACTGCATATGAAAATATTATAGAGAATACCGATTTTGAACTGATAAAAAAACCTATCTCAACAACTAAACTATTAGAGGTAGTCGCAAACAACATTGATATCAAATAATAATAAAAGTATCGTTACATATTATACCACTTTACAAATTTATAAATAATTGGGTAGCTTTTTTAGAAATAATTTCAAAGTATTGGTGGAAGAAGAATATTAATAGGATTTAGGATTTTTGAATTTCCTTCCTTCTTTTTATAGTCGATATACTACTGTATATCAATAAACCTTGTAGTAAATATCCGCCAATAATCAAAACTATAGTATTAAGTGGTTTTGCAAAAGTTATCATTCTATTAATATGAGCAGTAACAAGACTATTACCAATAATAATTAATAGTGCAAGGAAAATACATACATAAAGTGGCTTATTATTACCTATTCCTTTTGCAATAAGAATAGCCAATATGATGAATGTTAATTCTAGTATCATTGCGTTAATGATAAAATTTGGATTACCAAATGGAATACCGACTAGGCCTATTAAAATTATTGAAAATAAAATAACCAAAACCTGATTTTTTGGATGCAAAGTAAGTATTCTTTCCTCGTGTACACCTAGGAATAAATTTATTAAATTTAATTGTTACACTATTTTATACAAAATAGGTTAAGAAACTTACTAGACCATACCATTAATTCTATTTCTTCTATTTCCTTTTAGTAATATCTAGATTATTTTTTATTTTTATAGTAAAGGAAAATAATTTCATTTTCAGTTTATTTTAAAAATCGTAGCATCTCTTTAATTATATAAAAATCTTTTTCCAAAAGTTTTGCATATAAAAACTATAAAAAATAACATAACTTTAAAGAATCTACAGGAAATTAGTTTATTAACGGCTTTTTTCTATTGTTTATATATAAATTGACCGTTGCTTCTATTCCTTTTAAAAACAATGGCTTAGCTTTTTTGATCGCCATAATAGCGGGCGTATTTGGATTCTGTGGTATAGGACACATCTATATTGGAAAGGTATTACGTGGTGTGCTAATAAT
>DATDKD010000170.1:0-4207 GCA_036520175.1 Nitrososphaeraceae archaeon | reverse complement strand
GTAAGTTATTATATCTATTATATTTCATCTAAAAAAATGAGGAGCAATCAAAGAGGAATAATAGGAATTTTGGGAATTATTCTTGCATTAATTGCTACTCCTCTACTCATAATATCCTTGAAAAATCAAGAGTTTGTTTTTCTTTCAATATTATTATGGTTCGTTGGAGTACTAATACTCATATGGTGGTTTAAACGTGAAAAAAGTTTAAATTTGAAATTTGCAATGGGAATAATATTTACAGGTCAAATTGTTATGTTTGTTTTCGGTGAGAGTTATATAGATGATAATAATAAGTTTATATTTAATAAATATATTTTATTTAGTTTATTTTTAATTGTATTTGGATTGTTCTATTTTCTTATAAAATCAAGAAAAAGATTTGCAATTCGCCAGTACTTTAGTAGTGAAATCAAAAGTCAAATTTTAAAAGAACAAAATTACAAATGTGCTGGTTGTAAGAAATCCTTAAATGTATATGACTTTGACCATATAGACAATGATAGATCCAATAACGATTACAATAACTGTCAAGCTTTATGTCCAATATGTCATGCATTAAAGACAAGAAAAATGAAAAAATAAATTTCAATTTCAATAAATAAAATTATTTAGAATATAATGGTTAAACATAATTAGTTAAGGAGTACATAGTCAATGCAAATAATCACTTAAGTTTTAAAATAAATTGATAAATTATGTCCTTTCCTTAAACTCCTGGATTAATGATTATTGAAGACTTTATTGAAGACGGATAATTAATAACTATAATCTTGGGGTTAGTGATAATAATAATAATATTTCATTCCTAAGTACAAAATTCAAAAATATTTCTACTTAAATTTTTCTTATTTTATCAATTTTTTTTAGAAAAATTTGAAATTAATAGTTCCCATAATATTTTCTTTGGTTTTATTGTGTACATAGTTTTCCGCATCTTTGCATTCGCATAGCATTAACCAAAGTTTGGATTATATTTCACCAAGATTGATTAGCATACATCTAAATATTTAATGAGTTTACATAAATCTATGGAAGATGTAAATATGACTGATAAAATTAAAACTTGGTTAAAAGATGAAGATGTCCATTATAATAAAATAGAAGATAATTCAACTGATTTACACATAACATTATGGTTTAGCAAAGACATTAGGTTAGAAGCAATTGTCTGGAATGATAAATTAACTATTTCATCAAACGTGATGTATTTTTCAGAAGATCTCAAAAATCTTTTACTAGTTAATGAAAGTTATTGTGATGAACTAGATTTACTATTACATCAACAGGTTCCAAATTTTGTTTTTTTGTACAGCAATGACGAATTAACTAATTTGGCTGGTGTACGTATTTTTAAAGATATTTGGTCTGATTCTTTAACTAAAACATCATTTTTTGATACAATAGTTGCAGTTCAACATAGTATCTACATAGTAAAGATAAAAGAAAGAGAATGGGCTAAACTAAAAGTATAACATTATTTTTGTAACTTTATTTTTATAATTTATTATATATTCAAATTTATAAATTTTTAACCTTCTAATTAATACACAAGTCCGTGTTGATAAATACTATATATTATTTTGTGGTTTCCACTTTTTATTTTATGATAATTAGGTATCTAGACCTATGTGATAACCTACGGTGTGTGAGATTAACTCCTATAGCAGTGCTAAAAGTAAATTCCTAATATAGCATAGACAGATACAGACTTCTCTTAGTGTCTCATGGTTCACAATATATTCACAGTGATTTAATGTTCTAACATTCTATTTGGATATAGCTTAGAGATTATGTTAGTCAAAGTAAATAATACCTGTATAAACTAAGTCAAAGTAATCAGGTTGAATATTGAAGAGCATATCATACTTCCTCTAAATACTTCGCAATAGTTAGATGTAGAATAGTTAGAAACATCTTAGGATATAGATAATAATCCTCTTATAAATGAAATAAATGGGCTTGATAAAGCGTTAAATTTATTGTTTTCTATATTGATATATGTTTAACTCTAATAATAGCAAAAATAATAAGTTTATAGATTGTTTAAATGAAATTTTATCAGCTGAAAATGCAGGAATAGAAAGATTACATAGAAGAATAGAGGAAACACCTATACAAGAATCAAAGAATATATTACAAGATCATATAACCGAAGAAAAGGAACAACAACAAAGGTTAAAAAACATAATTTCTTATTATGGTAGAAAGCCAACAGATTCAAAAGCAGATATACTTTCTTTTAATTCCTTACCTACTGCAATCAGTAATACAATGAAAAATAATACTCAAAATAATACAACAATAAAATCGACGGGCCATGATAATAATAATAATAACAGTGCTATGACACCTAAAGAAGTTGAGATATTAAATACACAAGAAGATGCACTTATAAAAAATGACGAGATACTAGCACATAAAACAATATTAAAATTAGCTGAAAAAATAATGGCTAAAGATGTAATAAACATACTAAAACAAAACCTGCAAGAAAAAGAATCAAGGTATAAGAAAATAAGAACCTTTGAATCTGAAATGCTTAATTACAGAGAAGAAAATAATCATCCAGAATCATTCAAGCTAGGATCTGCAGTTGCTGATATGTTGACATCTTATTGGAATTCACAAAAAAGCCCATCTAAAGTATATGTGTTTAATAGAAGAGTACATCATGGAGCAATTGGTGCTTTACTCGGATTATCTTCTACTTTATACAAAAACAATCCAATTGTTACTGGTATTTTGTCAGGGTTAGGTACAGGTCTTCAAAAAGATGATTACAATGATTCCAAGGAATGGTTCTTATTTAAGAAAAAAGAGGATGATGCAAAAGAAAACAAATAAATAAATAATGAATAGAAGCATTTTAAAATTAGGTATAATAGTTCTATTATATCATATATAGCTTTTTATGAAACTGTAATAAATAATTTAGCGATCATCCTATATTACAAAATAAAAATGAATGACAATTATACAGCAATTATTGAACTACAGAAGGAATTTGCTAAGAAGGTTATTACTTATGATTATTCAAATACTGTGAATAATGTTTGTGGTATAGATGTGTCTTATAAGGAGTTGAATGCTTTTTGTTCTGCTGTAATAGTTAATAAAAATACACTTGAATCAATTGAAATAGCGAATGAAAAAAGTACTGTGAAATATCCATACATACCAGGGCTTTTTATGTTAAAAGAAGCAAAACCTTTACTAAAAATCTTAAGGTTATTGAAAAAATCATTTGATGTACTGTTAGTTGATGGTCATGGAATCTTACATCCAAGAAAATGTGGATTAGCGTGCTATATAGGTATAATAATTGACAAACCAACAATAGGCGTTGCAAAGAACTTATTATGTGGTTCAATATTAGAAAATAATTACATAGAATACAATAAAAAAATTCTTGGATATAGAATTAGAAAGAATAATAAAAAAGACATCTATGTCAGTATAGGACATAAAATCAGTCTAGAAAGTGCAGTTAACATCGTAATAAACCTAACTAAAAAAAATGAATTTATTCCAGAACCTTTAAAAATAGCAGATAGGAATTCTAAAAAATATAGTAATTTTAAATAGAATGATACAACATTAAATTTATACAGTTAATTAATTTTTATGGTCAAAGCAGTTTATTATCCAATTAAATACGTACTGCTTCACAGGGAATTACTAACTACAAATTGCTAAAATTTACACGTCTCGACTCTGATATTTGGATTAGCAATTATTGATAATCCACCATTAGCTCTTGTAATCAATAAAAATTATAGAACTACTAATTAATAGAATATTGTAAATATTGTAAAATATAATTGTGACAAACCAATTGTTAATAAAATAAATTAAAATAATTTAGAACTTCATTATATATGTTTAAGATACACGCTAAGTGATTTGAATATGAGTTGGTAGATATCTGGATAGCTCGTAAAAATTAGAATTTAGAAAATAAATTGTTATTTTCTAATTTTCACTATCTAATATGGTTTATAAGAATTGTATCCGTTGTCTTCGTAACCATATGAACTATCATAGGTATTTTCATTATTATATCCATCATCTCTATTGTATTCGTCATTACGTGGCTGTTCATTGTAGTAATCATCATTACGTGGCTGTTCATTGTAGTAATCATCATTACGTGGCTGTTCATTGTAGTAATCATCATTACGTGGCTGTTCATTGTAGTAATCAT
>DATDKD010000169.1:0-7254 GCA_036520175.1 Nitrososphaeraceae archaeon | reverse complement strand
ACTTGCCAAAATTCAGGCTATCGATTTTTTAATATTTAATAGGTAAAAGTTATATATTTATAATATGTTCCAAACCTATGGATCTTTTTGCTAATATGTTAATGTTGATTCCAGGAGGTTATGAATGGATATTTATAATATTAATAATAGTAGTAATTATATTCGGTGCCAAGAAAATTCCTGAATTAGCTCGATCCTTTGGTAAAGCCACATCTGAATTTGAGAAAGCACGTATACAAGCAAAAAAAGAAGTTGATAAACTTCATGATGCAGATAGAGTAACTCGAGAAAAGTTAGAATCAATTGCAGATACTTTAAGAATAGACTACATAGGAAAAGATGATGAATCCTTAAAGAAGGATATAGATGCAGCAATAAAAAGAGATAAAGAATACTACATATAAGTAACATTTTTGATATCCCAATAGGCACAAATATAAAAAATCAAATAATAGATTATAGAGAGGGAATAAAATTTGGCTAAAATTGCTATCATAGTTGGATCTGTCAGACAAAATAGACAAGGTATCAAAGTTGCTCGTTGGATGGAAGAAAAATTAAAAGAGAGAGGTCATATCATATATTTTATAGATCCACTCGAACTCAATTTACCGCTTTTAGATAAAATGTATAAGGAGATTATAGATCCATCAGAAAATTTAAAACAACTGAGAAATCAAATTGTCGAAGCAGAAGGATATATGCCCATAACTCCAGAATATAATCATAGTACCTCTGCAGCAATGAAAAATACACTTGATTATTTTCTTGAAGAATATTACTTTAAACCTTCTGCAATTGTATCGTATTCTGTTGGTGGATTTGGAGGTGTTAATGCTGTACAACATCTTAGAGGGATATTTGCAGAATTAGGAGCGCCATCTATTTCATCATCATTTTCAATATCCAAAGTTCAAAATGTATTCGATGATGCTGGTAAATTAAGAGAACAACTTTATGAAAAAAGAGTAATACGTTTTATTGAAGAATTTGAATGGTATATAGATGCATTTAAAAATCAACGCGCTAAAGGCACTCCTTATTAAAGAGAGAAAATTTTACTATTTCTAAATTATAACAAAAAATATTTTGAATAAACTATTAAAACACTTACGATTTATGTAAAAAAATTAAAGTTAAGAGTAAGATTTAATCCTTCTAAAAAGGGACACGCTATTCTTTTTTATTTAATTGAATAATTCTATAACTTGCCATATTTTATGTAGAAGAAAGTTAGTAAATAGAATATATTTCTAGAATTGACTAATTGGCATAGAAACCTGAGAATATCCAAACATTGTGGTATATCAAACAAAAAATTCTTTCGATTCGGCACTTATCTTTCTAATAATAATTTTATTTCCAATAACGCTCTAAATAAATAAAAGAAAAGGAGTATAATTGTTCATGGATATGAAACTAGAAATTTTGTTCATACCTGTCTCTGACGTCGATCGGGCTAAGCACTTTTATGAGAAACTGGGATTTCGTTTGGATATTGACTACGTTGCCAACGAGGATTTTCGAATAATACAGTTTACTCCTCCTAATTCGGGGGCATCAATCATCTTTGGCAAGGGAGTCACTTCAGCCCAGCCCGGCTCTATAGATCGCCCGGTCTTGGCGGTGGATGACATAGATGTAGCTCGCGACTACTTGATTGCTCGCGGAGTCGACGTAAGCGAGATTTTTCATTACGCCGGTGGTCCTTTCAATAACGCCGTGGAGAACCCACGTGTAAGGGGACCCGATCCTGAAGGTCGTTCTTACTACTCTTTTGCGTCGTTTGAAGATCCGGACAGGAATGAGTGGTTGCTCCAAGAGATCAAGACGCGTCTTCCCGGCCGAGAGTGGAAATTAACACAACCACAGAACATGGATGTTGCAACCTTGGCAGGGCTCCTCCATGAGACTGCAGAACACCATGGCAACTTTGAGAAGACACATGCCGAGCATCAATGGTGGGACTGGTATGCGTCATATCTGAGCGCGCGTCAGAGTGGCACCAATTCGGAGGAGGCAGCAGATGTCGCTGATCGCTATATGGAGAAGATCCTTCACGTTCTTCCTCGATAATGCCATTAGAGTTGTCGAAATATTGTAAACTCATGTTAAAAAAAAGAAGATGTTAAAATCATTACTAACATATTCTTAATTTTGATTTTTTGTTAACTCAGTAATTGTTTTTCTAGACAAAATAATTTTGTTATAAATGTATAAATGGGATCTATAACTAAAACCAAAGCTTGGAGGGGTTCGAATTCTCATTATAACAGGGTTCGGTAACATAATATAATAAGTTTTTGTATAAAGCTTAAGGCTAAAATATTAGTTTATTTAAACGTAATTTAAAATGATAATGTAATAGAAGAAGAGTAATTGTATTCTCTGGTTTAAAAAAGTATATCTAAATAATAAAATTTTTTATATCTGAAATAGTGATCAATAAATTTAACATAATAACAAATTATTTTTTTATATCCTAAATTTTTAGGATTGTATAATTCTGAAAATAATAATTCAAATAATTTAGATTAGTTATATATAGCCATCTGTAATCTTTCATTAGATTATCTAAAAGAAATCACTATTCATAGCTATAGGTTTTGAGTATAGTTAAAGCCGAATTGTTATCTTGACATAAACATAAATTTTAATAATATTAAAAGAAACAAATTAGCAGACATGGAAACTACAAATATCAAAAAATTTGAAAACAGAACTAAGAGTGCTATCAGACAAATAGCTTTTTTGGAATCAAAAATGGGAAAAGATTCAGAATTAGAAAAATTTTTACTAGATTTAGTTCCACCCACACTTAATGAACCTGGTAATATCGCTTTTGTTCCTAATAGATCTGTAGAAAATCATAATGTTTTTATGATTGATGAGCTATGGGTAGATGAAAAAGCAATAGAAGAGCATTTTAAGCAACCACATATGGCTAATATTGCTGAGAAAATAAACCCATTACTTGAAAAACCTTTCGATTTAAAGAAATATAATGAAATATTTTTGTAAATTAATAACAATCTCCTTAATCAATCTCACAGATAAAATGGATGAGTAAGGGGAGTTTAATAACTTTAAGTGAAAACATTATTGATTACCAATAGAATATGATAATAATTATTTTTATAGTCATTTAATACGATGAACTAAGGAATAAATGATAATAATTTAATAACTTTTTGTCTAATTAGAATATGTTAATTGATTCTGATATAAAATAACAAAATCTTAAATAAAATCCCTTAATAGAGGGATAATATCTGTATCATTTTAATTTCTTCGTGTTTGCAAAAATTAAATTGGTAAAATGTAAAATGGTTGATTAAAAGATATTTTCAAATGGAGATAGTAGACTTGAATGCTGTTTTCGATACGAATGCGGAGGTGTGTGAACTGATTTTGACACAATTTTGTAGTTCAGATTAAATTCTCCTACACAAGAAGATAAATTTCAAAATCTAAAATAAAATCTCATAATATGAAGAGAAGCATAAGAAATGAGTTCTTCCACTAATAATTCTGATTATATTCTATTAGAAGATATGATAATTATAATGATAATGATTATTTGATAAAGATTTAGAAATTAATAAATGAAAGAGACTTGTTATTAAGGTAATGTCGTCAGAAACTACTACTAATAACAATCAATGTCAACAATGTAGTAAATCTTTTGACTCAGAAGAAGAACTTATACAGCATATGAATCAAGAACATGTAGGAAACGCATAGTATCATTCATTATATTTTTGATTAGTATGTATTATATTTTCTTATTTTTTAAATAACTTTGAAGCAGATATAGATTCTGAGTGCTCCAAATTATTAATATACCTTGCTTGGTAACATTAAAATTATTATTATTGATTTCACATTTATTTGACCTATCCAATTTTTTTTGCATTAATGTTCAATCTAACAAAATCTAATTTCCATTGTAATTCTTTTGAATTAGTTTCAATTTCCTGTATTACAGATTTAGCAAACTTATCTTTTAACGTTTCATTAGGTAAATATTTTAGATATGGTTGCAAAATAACTGTTTTTATAAAGAGGAAGTATTCTTCTTTGTTATTGAATTCATATTCTCTATTTTCTAGGGATACTTGAATATTTTTAAAGCCTATTTCTTTTAGCATTTTTTCTGTATCTTCTTTTTTAGCAAAATACCATGGTTGTTTCCAAGTATCCTCTCCTTTGTCGTTGCAGAAATAATTATAAAATTGATTTGACTTTCGGACTTTATTGAATATGGGAAGAGTCTTTGCAAATTCTCCATATCCTCCACATTGAATCAATAATTCACCATTAGGTTTAAGAATTTGCCAAAAATGTTCAAACATTTTTCTATGATTTAAAATCCAATGTAATGTGGCATTTGAAAATACAACATCTACTTTTTCATCAAGATAGATTTCAGTGAGATCTGCTTTTTTATATTGAATATTAGAAATTTCTTCTAGATTTTCCTTTGCAATTGTTATCATGGATGAATCAGAATCTACTGCAAAAACTTTTCCTTTTGGAACTTTAGTTGATATTACCTTGGTTATTTTTCCAGAACCACAACCAGCATCAAGAACTATTTCATTTTCTTTCCATCTTCTACGTTCAAGTACCTCGTGTCCCCAAGCTTCTTGTATATCCGAGATACGATCATAGGTTGTTGCATCCCATCCAGATTCCAAATCATAGATATTGCCATTAGTATTTATATAAACTAACTTATGATATCCTTTAACAATTTTGACTCATAAGATTATCTATATTTTTTTAGGTCTATCTTATGTCCCTTATTTGGTTATTTTTATAAGTTTATAATTGAATTAGACTCAATATTTCTTTATTTAATCTATAATCACCATTTTTAGAGATATTTATAAAATATATTTTCTTACTAATATGTAGGTAAAACAATAATGGCATTATATATCGTCAGAGCGAGACCAAAAACTGACCTGTCAGGTCTTAGGAAAGAATTGAATTCTGGTGAAATATCAAGACTTAAACCATTTGGAAAAACACTACAATATGGCTTAGATAATGCAAGAATTGATCCCAAAGAGGGCCTGCGCTTTATGGATAGAAGAAGATTATTGTAATCCTCCATTAGTCATGGAAAGAGAAAGTGTTCTTGATAGATATTTTGATGATATTACATTTCAACTTATTGCATCATAAAAAGAAGGATTAGATCGAATTGCGAATATTCCTAGGCTTTGGACTAAATATAACAAAACAGATGAATTAAAAATAAAGTCATTAATTAAATCAAATCGTAAATTATTGTTAAATGGAACTTCATTTAAAGATCGTTGATAATATAGACTCAGAGGGGCTTCGAGTATGACAAGTAATTCGGATCGCTAAACTGATATTCAATTTTATTTTTCTAATGTTAAGAACATAGCCTAAACGATTTTCTTTACTAAAATTTCGACAATGTTGATAGTCTGCGCTATCAACTGAAAGATGTTACACAAAGCCGCCATTGGCGCGCAGGATCTGACCATTCACCCAGCCACCATCGGGGCCTGCAAGAAATGACACCACGTTAGCAATGTCTTCCACCTGGCCTAACCGTTCCAATGGAGGGAGTTTGCGTAGTTGATCAATCTGCGCCTCTGACTTACCGGTGAGGAATAGCTCCGTCGCCACTGGGCCAGGAGCTACTGCATTTACAGTAATATTACGACCCCTCATCTCATTGGCAAGCACTCGTACCAACCCCTCAACACCTGCTTTGGAAGCGATATACGGGCCATAGGTTGGGAATGCCATGGCGATAACACTACTGGAGAAAGCAATAATGCGTCCACCTGTCGGAATCATTCGAGAGGCTTGTCCCAGTACCACAAAGGTGCCACGGAGGTTAGTAGTGATTACTTGGTCAAAAAGCTCCACGTCACTTGCAGCGATTGGTGAAAGCTGCATAATACCGGCGGAATTCACCACTACATTGATCCCACCAAAAGCATCTACTGCTTCCTTAAAAAGACGATCCACGTCTGCTACATTTGCAACATCGCCTTGTATGGCAATGGCTTGTCCATTATTGGATTTAATTTCGGCTACAACTTCTTCGGCCTTGGTGATGTTACCACCGTAGTTCACTACAATCGAGAAGCCGTCGTGTGCAAGCCTTGTCGCTACAGCACGCCCTATACCGCGTGAGGCACCGGTGACAATGGCGACCTTACCTTCGAATTCTCTCCTATTTAAATTAGGCATTGTATATGGTATGCCATACTAGTATATCTTGGTTCCATGTGTCTTTTACAAATTTTAACTTTAACTTTTTAGATTAAATGTGACCTTTTAAAAGTTATTTTAATGTACAAATATTTTAAAACTAACCTCTTTCGTTGGATCGAATCAAGGTGAAGGAACTAATAGAAAGGTAATAGTGAATTCAATTAGAAACATAATAAAAGCAAAAACACCAGAATTCTCATTAACAAATGAATTACATCATAAAAACAGTAATTAATTATCATGATAAAAGTATTAGTCTTTACTACTGTTAATAAAAATTAATCAAGAGGAAGTGAAAGAATATGAAAAGAAGTAGAAAAATAAGTCAATTAATATATTATCATTTTATTTTAAAATTAATTTATGTTAATCTGATGATTCAATTGAAGGAGATGAGATTAGTTTATCTACTTCATAAAAGATCAAAGAACATGTCAGAATTTGATGATATAATAAAAAGAAGAAAAATGGTAAGACAATATATGCAAGATAAACCTATACCTCAAGGAATTGTTAATAAATTAATTGCTAATGCTCATAGAGCACCAAGTGCAGGTCATACCCAGGTTCAAGAATTTATAATAGTACAAGATCCTTTAATAAAGCAAAAGTTAGGTGAAGCTGCTTTAAATCAAGAGCAAGTCTCTGATGCACCTCTTTTGATTGTTGTTTGTGCAAATACTTCTAGGTCTGTTGGTAGATATGGAAAAAGAGGAATAGAATTTTACAGTATAATAGATGGTGCTTTTGCTTCTATGCTTATTTTACTTACTGCAATAAATGAAGGAATTGGTGCTTGCTTTGTTGGTGCATTTCTAGATGACAAAGTTTCAGAAATACTTGAATTACCCCAATATGTAAAGCCAATAGGAATAATTACATTAGGATTTCCTGCAGAGGATCCTGGTAAATTTAAAAGAATTGATATTTCAAAGTTAGTCTATTATGAAAAGTATTCAAATAAAAAGCACCAGAAATAGTGATAAG
>DATDKD010000168.1:0-35993 GCA_036520175.1 Nitrososphaeraceae archaeon | reverse complement strand
GTGGCTCCAAAAGGTAGCGACAGTCCAGTAGCTAATTGGTCAAAACCAATTCCATATGAACAAATAATTGCAACAGGCAGTAGTGCAACAGCTAAAACACAGAATGCAACATTAGCATATGGACAAGAAGCAGTTTCTATTTCACCAGGATCCTCTAATCCAAGCGCAACAGAGTTTTTCACACCTAAGGAAATCTCTGTAGCTAAAGGTAGTACTGTTACATGGACAAATGACGACACCACAATTCATACAGTAGTAGAAGGAACTGCACAAGGTGGTGCAGCCGGAGAACCAGCATTTGATTCTAGCATAATTGCACCGAAGGGAACATGGGAAAATACCTTTGATACCGCAGGAGAATTTGACTATTACTGTTCTTTACACCCATTCATGACGGGTAAGGTAACAGTAACCTAAACTTCCTTTTTTTTATTAATAAATAAAATTTTTAAATATTTTATAAAATAGGATAGAAATTTATAATTTTTATAATTCAAATAGTACCTTAATTAGTTAGCTATATTATTTTATTATATTGTTTAATGCAAAATTCATGTGATCTATTAATCAAAAATGGAACTGTTGTAATCCCAAAAGTTGGAATTCTCAATACTAATATTATGATTGAAAATGGAAAAATAAAAGAGCTTTCCAAATCATTAGGTAACATCAATTATAATAGATCTATTGAGGCATCAGGAAAATATATCCTTCCTGGATTAATCGACCCGCATGTTCATTATGGTGTTTATACACCAATAGAAGAGGCAGCTAGAACTGAATCCAAATCCGCAGCCTTAGGAGGAGTTACAACAATGATAAGAATGTTAAGGTTATATTCAGATTATCAAAATAACATTAAAAAACAAATTGATGCTAGTTTAAAGAATCATGTAATAGATTTTTCAATTCATCCTTCAATTTTAATAGAACAACATCTACAAGATATTTCCTATTTGATACATGAAAAAGGAATAAATTCGTTCAAGGTATACATGAACCTCGGATCAAAACTTAATCAAATTCATATGGATTTAAATCCAATGGAAAAAGAGATTCGAAGTGGAACGGTAGAAATTTCTGATGATTTTTTAAATAAAATTGTTAAAATTACTTCACAGTTTAATACTATGCTTTTAGTACATGCAGAGGATCCCGAAATCTGTTATAATGAAATAAAAAGAGAAATTATTGATAAAAAAAATAATAATAATCATCATAATTTATCATCAACATCATCCCTATCAAAATCCAATGGAAATGCCCGTTTAGTAATAAATCACCCTTTAACTAAAACACCTCTAGAAATAAAAAATACCAATTCTAACAAAGGTCACAAATCTGAACAGAATTTACTCAAATTATGGTCACAATGTAGACCAATTCATTCAGAGATAAAAAGTATACAAAAAATTGCTGAACTTGGTAGAAAATATAATTCAAATATCTATTTTGTACATATTGGATCAAGTGCTGCTATAGATGCTATTATCAAAGAGAAAGAAAAAGGGCGATGTAATCTTTATATTGAAACTTGTCCTCACTATCTTACTCATACCCATGATTTTAATGATCTAAAAGGCAAGGTAGTTCCGCCTTTACGTTCTAAACATGACTTACAAAGTATATGGTATGCTCTAAGAAACGGTATTATTGATACAGTAGGCACAGATCATGTAGCTAATCGATTATCACTCAAGTTAGATCCGAATGGTGATTTGCTAGAATCATTGTCGGGATTTCCTGGAATTGCTACTATGCTACCCGTTCTCTTAAGTGAAGGTGTAAATAAAGGTAGAATAAATTTGCAAAGAGTTTCAGAAGTTACAAGTTATAATACATCAAGAATATTTGGGCTTTATCCGCAGAAAGGTGCTATACAGAAGGGATCGGATGCAGATTTGGTTATTGTAGATCTTGATCTTAAAAAGAGAGTTACACCTGAGTTATTACAGTCTTATTCTGATTACACTATTTATGATGGATGGGAATTATGTGGATGGCCTATTGCTACTATATTGAGAGGAAGGGTAGTAATGGAAAATTATATTGTAGATGAGAATTCTTATGGATATGGAAAGTTTATCCCTCGGTTCAAAAATTAAGGAGAAGATCTAAATATATCTGTAAACTCAGTAATTAATTAGAAGAAGATGTTTTGACAGAAAATTTACCTTCGCTATTTACAGAATAATATTGAGTATTATTTTTTCTCACGAAAAGTCCAACCTCTATAACGCCTGGGATATTTTTTATTTCTTGTTCTGCCCTTTCTATGTCAAGAATACCCAAAAATTTTGTATCTATTATTATGTTACCACTTTCAGTAATAAATGGATAACCTTTTTGGATAGTCCGAATTATAGGTTTTACTGATAAATTATCATGGCTTTCATCTTGTTGATTATTTATTTGAGAACTAGTTGTAGTAGTTTTTCCTATAATTCCCATAGATTTCAGTCTTTTTGTTACTGTAGATCTGGCAAAGGGGTGAACTTCAATAGGAATAGGTAAGTTAAATTCCGGTACAAATTTCTTTGAATCGGCTAGAATAATCCTTTCATTTGCTGAATACATTATAATCTTCTCTTTGAAAAGTGCCCCTCCTCCTCCTTTTATCATGTTCAAATTATGGTCTATCTGGTCAGCTCCATCTATTACCAAATCAATGTTAGATATTTTACTCTCATCTGTAAATTTTAAACCAGCATTTTCAGCAATCATTTTTATTTGAATAGAAGTAGGAATAAAAATGAAATTTTCCTTGTTAGGAAGTGTACCTATTTTTTTTACTAATTCCGCAACAGTGCTACCGCTTCCTAATCCTATAATTATGTCATCATTTTTAATATTCTTTTTATCAAATGGTTTCAAAAAATATCTTTCAATAATACTTTCAAGCATAGGAACAAGATGTTCAAGATTTTGGTCTGTCAATACCCCATTCGAAATTATGGTGGATGTATAGGTTTTATTATTCTTTATATAATTTTAAATAAAATTAAAATAAATAAATCACCTTTCACATTGCTGTCGTTGATTGAGAGTAAATACTGAAAGCGGTCTGGTCGTAAGTTATTTTAAATATAAATTATTTATAATTATAATATTTAGCAACATGAATTTGAGAACTTTATTATTTATTAATTAATAATACTAAATAATTTCTATTAATTTATTCTGTTACCCATGATGATTTGAAGTAAGTATGTTAAACGAAATTTTTTATTTTCTATATATTAATACTCATAAGTAGATAAATATAAAATAAGATTACTTTTAAATAATATTCAATATGTGAATAAATTGCGAAAGCAATAGCCATACTAACAGTTTCTATAGTTATTAATACTCTTATTTTTTGTGTCCTTCAAAGATAGTTCTATATTCTAGTTTGTTACAGCAATAAGAAAAATAAAACATTAACAATTTAATTAATTAAAAATTATACTTGACATATATTTGTTGCCGTGCTCTCATACTATCTTTTATATAAATATACAAATTCTTTTATTAAGCATCTATATTATATAAAAAGTGAATCAGAATGTTCAGCAAAATTGGTTCAATAATATTGCTTGTTGATGATATGGAACGGTCTACCCAATTTTATAAAGATACTCTTGGTTTACAACTCAAAGTAAAAACTAGTGATTGGATCGAATTTTTTGAAAAGGGAACTACGCTTGCATTGCATCCTAAAAAAAGAAAAGGTATAGATGAAAAAAATGATAGGCATCCCAACAATATTCTTGTAGGATTTATGGTTTCTGATTTGGATCAAGTAGTAAAGGATCTAAAAGCAAAAAATGTTAGATTTTTTAAGGAACCAAAAAGTGAGCCCTTTGGCAAACATGCAATTATCTTAGATCCTGATCATCATCTTATTTCTATTGCTGAAATTCAATCAACAAAATCTACAGAGGAATTTGATCTGATAGGGTTTTTAGGAGCTGAATAACTCATAGTAATTTCTCTAGGTCAAATTATGACAGGATAAAGAAATAAAAAAAATTTCATTTTCTGTTACTTTTATTAACAATATTGCTAAGCGGATCTTTTCTTTCTTCATTCGTGTCATAATTTCTTTTCTCAACTTTTTTGTTTTCTTCTTCTTCTTTACCATTTTTAGAAAAAATAAATGCCAATGGAAATTTGAATCTGTTATTATTAGTATTGTTATTGGCATTATGATCTAAGTATGATGGTTTTTCTTTATGGCTCTGATCGTTGGATAAATATTTTTTGTCGTATTTAAATTTCATCATTGAATGGTCAAAATTTGGACTGACTTGATTTAATATATTTGATAGTGGAGTTTTTTTGTTATCTTTATAATTATTTTTCTCAGTATCTAAGTCTGTAAAAGAATCTGATTCATTTATTGTATTTGAATTCGAATTTACATAATTTTTTAATTTTCCTGCAGTACTTTTGATTAAAGGATCAAATGTCACATCTTTGGTAGTCACAATGTCATTGTTAGATTTACCTAGCGAACTAAAAATCGTGGGAAAATTCAACTTATTTTCACTTACTGTATTAGAAGGTTTTTTATTATTTTCGATACTTAAATAATCCTTATTCTCATTAATTTCTTCTTTTTTCTGGTCATTAGCTTGGAAATCCTTATCCATAAAAGTAGTTTTAGTCTCTGTAACTTTTTTTATGTCTAGATCATCTTTCAATTCCATTTTGATATCACCAGTTTTATCAAGTCTGTTTAATGCAACTAAAACTTGATCTTTTAGGTCATCAATTTTTTTTCTCTCACTCTCAATAACCATTTCATTTCTTTTTTGTATTGGATTATTTTTGTAGTTTGTTAATTCTCTAAAATTTAAATTATCATCACTACCACCACCCTTTCCTTCCATATCAGTGAAAGAAGGATTATTGATATTCTTTAAACTGTCATCAGAGGATTTATTTTTTCTGGTATGATTTAGTATGTCTTTAATATTATAATTAGTTCCTATTTTTAAATTGATGTCCTTTATCTTTTCATCAATATCTGAAATTTTGTTATCTAATAGAAAAGCTAAATCGTTTCTAAGATTAATTAATCTGGTAACATCTATTTCTGACTGGATTTTCTCCATTTTTCCATTCAAATTTTTTAACTGATCTTTATACTTGAGTAAAAGGCGATCTTTTTCAAAGGAATCAATTGCTTTGTTTTTAGATGCAAGCAAAATCTTCTCTATAGCATGGGTTGCAAGATCTTTCTCGAATTGGTATATCTTTAACTCATCTTCAATTAACTCAGAATTTGTTTTTATCAAATCTGGTTTCATTTTTAGCTCATTTTCTAATTTTTCTTTTACTTTTTCTTGTTCTCTGGTCGTGGAATTAGTTGACGGATTTCTTCTTTTCTTTAGATCAAAAATAACGGAAACGATTGTAGTATAGTATAATCCAAAAATAATCCCTCCAATCATGGATAGTCCGACTATTATTAATAAAAAAGAACTTACCTCAACCATTTTAACTATTAGTTATATTCTCTATGGATATATTTAATTTTAAAATAACTGAAGTCGCGCTTGATGAGAATGGAATAAAAAGAAGTTTAAAAAACTTTTAATTAGATACCCTTTTTTAATATGTTTTTAATATATTACATTACTTGACGTTTGATCCAGTTATACTTTCTCATTTTTGGATCAGGATAACCACATTTTGAACAGGCTTTTCCCCGTTTATGAAATGAATTATGGCCACATCTTCGACATCTTATATGTACCTTTTTTCGGGTATACTTGCCCATTGAGGTTGTGCCTTTTGTCATTTTCTCATATCAACCTCTTCTTGTTACATATCTCCTTATTTATACTGGAGGTGGGGATATTATAACTACGTTATCCCCTCTTACTACAATAGTTCCCAAATCTGACGACTTGCCTTCTACAATCTCTACGGAATCATCAAGTAATAAGTTCATGTGTTGATCGAAACCATGAAGGGTTCCTCTAATAACTTTACCACCTTTTAATTTTATCAGTACAATTTTTCCAAAACTCTCATCCAAAACCTTTACGGCCATATCAATTGACAATACTAAATCTACCTGTTACTATCAAATGAATATTAGTTATATATTAAAATTTCATTCAATGACATTATTTTTTTTTTGAGCAATGGTCTTGCTCAAAAAAAAAATTTCACAAATATCTATATATATTATATATTTTTTAATTAAAACTTTTGAAATTCTATTATAGTTTGCTCAAGCTTTTGAATTAAATCATCTAATAACGAACGTCCTTTTATTATTGAAGCCTTTGTAGGATCACCCCATACTCCATTTCCTGTAATTTTTGGGAAAGACCCAGGATTTGATGTAAGACTTGTATAAGCAACTTTCGACCCATTGATCTCTTTAGTATTTGCGCGTGCCATCTTCATTTTGACCAACTTTTTATTAATTGCTAAGAGAAGAGATGTTTCAATTTCGCCCGCATGATCAAAATCATTCATTAGATTCCAATAGTTTATGAAGTTGAGTCTTGTATTGGGAGGAATTTTATGAGAAACGTTTTGAGAAATATAATACATAGATCCCATATTGCCATGGTGGCCATTTAACAAGATTATATTTTTCATTCCATACTTTGCAAGTGACACACAAATATCTCCTATAAGATTGGAGAAAGTAATGTGAGATAATGAAATATTAAAGAAGGGCTCATGTTCAAAAGAAATACCAAAAGTTATAGCGGGAATGTATAAGCTCTGAATTTTTTCAGCAATAGTTTTTGCTAAATGCTCTATTATGATAGTATCTGTAGATACAGGAAGATGAGGACCATGTTGTTCTAACGAACCTATAGGAATTATGATTTGATTCGATTTTTTTTTCCATTTTTCGATATCTATATTAGATAAACTGTAAATATTATTCATTTTTTAACAATATCCTTCCTCCTTCATATCCTTAGTTCTTTTTACCTTTATTATATCATGTTTGTAAGGATTATTCGGTTAAAAAAATATCATTGTTATGATTATAACCATAATTTTATCAACTTCTCCTTCGATTTTTTTTTACATGAACCTTTCCCCAATAAACCTCAAGTTTACCTTCCAGTGCTAATTTTATGGCGTGAAGCAATGTTGCGCTTTCTAATTTCCTCCCTTTGTTTTTAATGGAGTCGATATTGTCTGTATCCATAACATTAAACGATTTCTGGCATATAATTGGTCCTTGGTCTAAGTCTTCAGTTACAAAATGCGCTGTACAACCTACGATTTTTGCTCCTCTTTCGTATGCTTGGACATAAGCGTATGCACCAGGAAAAGCAGGTAATAATGATGGATGAATATTGATTATTTTATTAGGATATCTCCAAACAAAATTAGGAGTAAGAATTCGCATATATCTTGCAAGAATAACCATATCTATGTTATATTCCTCGAATAGTTTCAAAATTTGTCCTTCTGCTTCTACCTGATCTTTGTGGTCAATCAAATAGAAAGGGATCTGATATTTATCGGCAATTGGTTTTAATACATTCGAACTTCCAATTATAAGAGGGATCTTTGATTTAAGTTCTTTTTTATGGTACGATTCAAGTATTTTTAATATACAATGATCTTCACTACTTATGAGAATGGCAATATTAGGTAATCTGTTTGGTTCTTGGTAATGCACCTTAATCTCCATCTTTAACTCTTTTGCCAGTGCTTCTAAACCTCTATCAAGATCTTCCTTTATGATCCTATTGAATGAAGCTTCAAGTTGCATACCAAAAAGTCCTCTTATTACATTTTGATTTATTTTTTCAATATTTCCATAATTCTTAAAGATAAAGTTAGTAATTTCGGCCACAACCCCTTTTCTGTCCTTTCCGATGACCGTTATCTCGATTAAAGTTTGCTTAGTTTCTTTAACCTTATTTTGATTCAACCTGTTTTCAACATAATTTTTTGGTTTTGATATTTTATTATTGATATCGTTTTCATTGATATTATCTCTTATTATTATTTCTATTATTATTATTAGTATTGTTGCTGCTGCTATTGCTATTCCTATTGTTGTTAGTTCCCTACAATCGAGATAGACTATTCTTTCAGGGATCTAGATTTTTTGAAAAAGGAAATAAAATGACGAAATGCTGTTTAGCTGATGTTAATGATATGTGTTGTTTTGTCCATCTCTTTACGTATGATGATCAAGGTTTATTTTAATAACTCAACTTCTCTTTCAATATATAATTGAATAATATAATTATGAAAAATCATTTATCTTGTTCGTCATTTTTATTTACCAATAGTAGTACAAGAAAATATTAATCAACAATTCCGAAGAAATTCGTCAGACTTGCATTTTTTATAGTTAGACTCTTTATTATAAATAATATTAACTAATATAGGTAAGAAAGAGTAATAATAATGTCTTTCATCAATAAAAGAAATAAATTATTTTTTTTAGTTTATTGTAACACACTTTCTATTATTCTGGTATACTCTCTCACTTTCGAATCCAAGAGTGTTTGAGAGATTGATTCTCCATACATTCTTACAAGTGGTTCAGTTCCACTTGGTCTAACCATTATCCATGATTCATCGTCAATCCAAATTTTTGCGCCATCCAACTTCTCGATTTTTTTAGGTGAACCATGTTCTAAACATTTGGTAACTATCTTATTTGCTACCTCCTTAGAGGAACATTTGAATTTGGTTTTGAATTGAGCTATTTTTTTTAGTGACCCTATAATTTCAGAGAATGGATTACTTGATTTATTGGTAGGTGAAAAATTTGCAAGCATATCCAAAATTAGTCCTGTCGTCATCGCTCCATCCCTTACTTGGTTTAATTTACCGTACATGAATCCTCCATTTTCTTCTAAACCAATAAGAGCATTTCTTTTAATCATTTCTCGAGATACTTCCACACTACCTACTTTTGTATATACAATGTTTGAATTTCCTTCATCTGCAACTAATTGAACATTCAAAGTTGTATTTATAGGACATATAATCTCCGCACCCGTATGTTTTTCATTGATTAAATACTTAACAAGGACAGCAGCAGTTTTATCGCCGGGATGAATGATTCCTTTTTCATCACAGAATAAACTTCTATCCCCATCTCCATCATATGCTACTCCAAAATCTGCACGTAAATCTCTTACCATATTGGATAAGCTTCTTAAATTGTCTACAGTTGGTTCTGGTCCTCTCCCGGGAAAATCTCCATCAATGTTACTGTTTAGTGTAAAAACCTGACAACCTAGTTTTTTTAGCAAATAGGGCGCAACCATAGTCTGAACACCATTGCCCAAGTCCATTACTACTTTAAAAGATCTAGATTTGATTTTTTCAACATCTATTAAAGATAAAACATTGTCCATATACTCATTTACGATATTTTGATCAGCAAATGTCTTGTTAGTTTGATCTATTTTTGAAAATTGACGGTTATAAAAGATCTCTTCAACCCTTATTTCATCTTCTCTTGATATCTCTACACCATCATCAGCACAAGGTTTAATTCCATTGTATTCGGGAGGATTATGTGAAGCTGTTATCATTATTCCACCTCTAAATTTCTTTGTTTTAGCAGCAAATTGTAAACAAGGAGTAGGTATTTGCCCGGCCATCACGACATCTAAACCACCCGAATTTAATACAGCGGATACAATATTTGATAAAAGAGGACTTGAATTTCTTCCATCAAATCCTACAACAATGGGTCCAGTTTTAAAATATGTTGCTAATGAGTATGTCAAATCTATTACTAATGGAAGAGTTAATTCTCGTCCGTATATTCCTCTAACACCATTAGTTCCGAATAACCGCGGCTGAACATTAGATTCATTGTCTTCTATTTTAATAGTCATAATGCATTAATTTAAGAATAGATAAATTTGGCTGTTATAAATTGTATTTCAAGTGCGGGGGTTGCCAAGCCAGGCCAACGGCGCAGGTCTGTCCTTTTCGAAGATAGATGGAGGGACAGTGCGATGCTTAGAATGAAAGAAGTAATAGTGGATTGGTCGGCTATAAACTATTTTTCCTACAACCCTGTTTCTTAGGGATTCGTGGGTTCAAATCCCACCTCCCGCATTACAAAGTTATCATGATATATATAATGCTAGCAGAAATAATAGTATGAAATCTTTTGATTATTTATTTTCAAAAAAGAATTCAAAATTAAATTCTTTAGGTTAAATAATTAAAATAATACTGATGGACACTTAACTTAATAACTAATTTAATAGAAAAGATTAGAATAATTCCATCAATATGCTATATAGAAGGGTGACGATAATATTATTATCTTGATTTCTTATGAGCATTGATTAGTTTCTTTATGGATATGAAAATGACTTTGACAATAGTCGTTACCACAGTCATAACAGTGCCAACCTGATAATGTATAACAAATCATACATTTGCCAATTGGTTTATTATAGTCAAAGTTTTTATTTTTGGATTTTTGTGGTGTTTTAGTATTGTTTGTTATATTGCGTTTTATTTGTGCTTTCATCCTAATCTACCTAATTAATAAACCTCTCTTTCTCACATTCAAGCTCTCTTAGTAGCATATAATACCATACATGTATGTATTTTTCAAAATTATTTTGGTGGTATTCATGATATTTACGATTGTCTCTTTCAACCCTTTAATTATATTTAACATAATTATTTAAGGTTAACCCCACAAAGGTAAAAAAAATGTAAATTAATAATGAATTTTAATTAAAAATTTACCACTAAAAATTCCTCTAATAGTTTCAATATCAAATCAAACCAATCACCAATGGTGTATATTCTTGTTTTCTCAAAAACTATATTGTTTTGATGTTCTAGAAAAAGAACTTTTTATTTAAAAGAATATGGGTTGATAAAGTTATATTTATATTCACTGTAGGAGATTCTTTATTTTATGGTAAATTAACCCACTCTCTTTTTGCACAGTTATACAAATAAAAAATCAAAGTTTAATTAACATTTATTGATGACAATTTCAAATTTCTCCTAATCGAGGTAACATTTTAATAGTCTCTATTTTGTAAAGAGATGGATGATCCCAAAGGGTGATATTGAATAATGAGTAAACCATATTATGTTAAATTTGAAGTACCAAAAGATTTGGTAAGTGCTATTTATGAAGCACTAAGAATAGCAAAAGATAGTGGTAAAATAAGAAAAGGAACCAATGAAACAACCAAGGCTGTTGAAAGAGGTGTTAGTAAACTTGCTATTATTGCAGAGGACGTTGAACCGCCAGAAGTGGTCGCCCATCTGCCAATTATTTGTGAAGAAAGAAATGCTGCTTATGTCTTTGTACCTAGTAAACAAGAATTAGGAGAAGCAATGGGGATAAGTGTTGGTTCCGCAGCTGCTTCAATTATTGATGCTGGTGAGTCTCAACATATTTTAGATGAAATAGTTAATACTACAAAAAATAAAAATACAAAATCTCCCAATCAATAATAAAAATAGTGAGATGTTATAATTAATGAGTAAAACAATAGAAGAGAAAGTTGTACCTTCTGAAGTAATTCAAATCGTTGGTAGAACAGGTATTGCAGGAGAAGTCATTCAGGTAAGAGTAAGAGTTTTAGAAGGAAAAGATAAAGGCAGAATTTTAACACGAAACGTGAAGGGCTCTGTTAGGATGAATGACGTATTGATGCTACGAGAGACTGAAAGAGAAGCGAGAAAAATAAAGTAATAATAATAATAAACAAAAAAATATGAGGTTTAATTAAAAATGAGTAAAACAGCTACTTCTTTACGCAATTGTTTCTTTTGTGGACAACGTATTGCTTCTGCTACCGGAATCATGTTGGTCAAGAATGATGGATCTATTCAATGGACTTGTTCAAACAAATGCAAAAAAAATCTTCGCAATTTAAAAAGAGATCCGCGAAAAATGAAATGGACTAACAAATACGTTAAGGGTGGAATCAAGGTCTCTAAATCATAAAATAGAATTGATAATATAGATGAGCGAGCAAACATTAATAGTTATAAAACCAGATGCCTTTGAACGCAAACTCACTGGAACAATTTTGTCACGATTTGAGAACAAGGGATTCCTGATTAAAGAACTTAAATCATATATTTTTACAAAAGAAAAAGCAGAAGAGTTTTATTCTGCCCACCAAAATAGGTCATTCTTCAATGAACTTGTGTCCTTTATCTCCTCTTCTACTGTTGTTGTATGTATTTTGGAAGGAGAAAATGCGATAAATGTTGTAAGACAGATGATTGGTTCGACTCGATCCTTCGAAGCCCAACCAGGCACAATTAGAGGAGATTATGGACTTGGTATTACAAATAATATTATCCATGCTTCCGACTCTTATGAAAGTTTTATAAAAGAATCTAAAGTCATTTTTAAGTAGTAACAACGTGAATCTTCGACAGCCAGTGGTAGTTGTATTGGGTCATGTCGACTCAGGGAAAACTTCCTTATTAGACAAGATTAGAGGGACAGGAGTACAGGCACGCGAAGCTGGAGGTATTACTCAACACATTGGAGCAAGCTTTTTTCCGATAGAAACAATCAAAACAATAACAGGACCTTTATATGAACGACTTGCTAAAACAGATGAGCAAATTCCTGGATTGTTATTTATTGATACTCCTGGGCATGAAGTGTTTGCTAATCTTAGAAGTAGAGGAGGATCTGCAGCAGATATAGCAATAGTAGTTGCAGACGTAAACAAAGGGTTTGAGCCTCAGACTATAGAAAGTATAGACATACTAAAAAAAAGAAAAGTTCCGTTTGTAGTGGCATTAAATAAAGTGGATATGATTTCAGGGTGGAAAGGGAAAAAAAAGAGCGATATAGGTAGAAGTCGAAAAGAAACTACAATTAACTTAGGATTTATAACTGAAGAAATCAAGAAACAAGATTCTAATGTTCTTACTCTTTTAGATGAAAAAATTTACAGTGTCGTTGGATCACTGTCACGAATGGGTTTTAATTCTGAAGCCTTTTGGAGGATTAAAGAATTTGATAAAGAGTTAGCCATAGTGCCAATTAGTGCTGTTTCAGGAATTGGAATACCAGAATTGATGGCTGTACTGGTTGGGTTAGCACAACAGTATATGAAAAAACGGTTAGAGAGACGTTATGACTATGTAAGAGGGATCATTCTGGAAATCAATGAAGAACTTGGTCTAGGCCCTTCTGCTAATATGATACTATTAGATGGTACTATTAAGCAAGGAGATACGATCATGGTTGCAAAGCGGGATGAAATAGTAGTAACTAAAGTTAAAGCCTTACTACTTCCAAAGCCTTTAGATGAAATGCGTGATCCACGTGATAAATTTAGGTCAGTAACTGAAGTAATCTCAGCAGCGGGTTTAAGAATAGTATCTCCTGATTTAGAAGGTGTATTGGCCGGAAGTCCTTTGTATGTTCTACGAAATAAAGACGAAGAAAAAGAAATTCGGCATTTTATAGAGTCAGAAGTAAAAGGCACTTTTATCAATAATACCAATGCGTTAGGAGTGATTCTAAGATGTGATACAATTGGGTCGCTGGAAGCTATAATTGATATGTTGAAAAAAGAAAATATACCCATTCAAACCGCTGATATTGGCCATATAACGAGAAGAGATGTTTTGGCAGCACATGCAGTTAAAGATAAAGATAGATATCTTGGAGTGATATTAGGTTTTAATGTTAAAGTTCTGGATGATGCGAAAAAGGAAGCGGCAGAACGAGAAGTTCATATTTTTAATGAAAAAGTAATTTATAACCTTGTTAGAAACTATACTGACTGGATAAAATATCAGAAGGAACATGCTGATTCCATTATGTTTGAGGAAATCCCGCCTATTTGTAAAATACAGTTTTTAAAAGGATTTGTATTTAGAAGAAATGACCCAGCTGTTTTCGGAGCAGAAATACTTATCGGAAAACTGAGACAAAAAAATCAGGTCATAAATGAGAATGGATCCAAGGTGGGAATAATTCATCAAATTCAAGATAAAGGAAAAAATATAGAAGAAGCAAGAAAAGGTATGCAGGTTGCTGTATCTATAAGAGGTCCTACTATAGGCAGACAAATCAATGAGGGCGATTTCTTTTATACCGATCTAAATAGTAGGCAGGCAAAGTTATTAAGTGAAAAATTTGGGCATAGACTCAATGAAGAAGAAAAAGAAATATTTGAATTTATTTTAAATATAAAAAGAAAATCTGATCCAGCATATGGATATATTTGAATCTATATATATGAAAGAGTTTGGACTTGCTTTGGTGTGTATGGCTGTTTATTATTAAAATTCAATAATATTGTTAAAGAGCTACTCAATTTAAAACAAAAAATATGATAAATAAATAATCATCTACAATACAAATTATAATAATCAGAAATGGACCTAATATTATCGTTAGAGGGTTCTTTAGCAGCAGTAATGGCAATAGTAGATATCTTTATTATAAATAAACAAAAGAGTTATGGAATTTGTCCAAGGATATTTTCTAATCCTTTCTCTCCAACAGCTCCGACTGCCCGCTCTACTGCCTGTCCTTTATAAAATATGATAAATGTTGGAATTGCGTAGACATCATATTTGACAGCAATTGATTGTGAATCGTCTACATTGAGTCTTCCAAAATCAATTTTCGAGGCATATTTTTTTGCCAATTTGTCGAAAACAGGTAACATAAATTTACATGGACCACACCATGTGGCCCAAAAGTCAACAAGTATAGGTTTATTACTATTTATTGATTTTTCAAAGTTTTCTTCAGATAGTTCTATTATAAAATCGCCATCATTATTGTTTGGATTGGTGGGCATGTAGCGTTCATCATACCTAAGTTTATAAAATTATTTAAAATTATTGGAGAATAATAATTAGTATCTCATAGATCTACCAAGAATCTTGCAGTATAATAACCGGCTTGGTTTCGTTTTATTTCCATTTCGTGATATGTTATAGATTTTACTTCTACTTTGTATTCATGTTTATGTAAATCAATTATATCTCCATTTCCAATACATTCTATTTTATAAATAGAATTATATTCTTTCGAATTAGATTTTTCAGCATCCTCATCCAAATTCAGATCATTTACTACTACAAATTCCATTTCTGGTAGGTTTGTTGTATTAGTTTCTTTATTGTTGATAGATTCATTATTATTATTATTATTATTATTTCTCAATATTATTTTTGAGAATGAAAAAGAATCAAACGTTGTAACAATCATCCTATCAATATAAATTGATAAAATAATTTTTTCTATCCAATCATAGAGTAAACTTTTAAAATCGTGTCCGTGTGCAATTATCTTGATTGTATGATTTAATTCTACATTGGACATATCAAACATAGCATTTATTAATCCAAGAGCCGAATTTTCTAACAATTCTTGTAAAGTATGACCATATGCTTCTACTATTAGGTCTGTCATATGGTCTAGATATTTGAATTTCTCTTCCATACTTGAATAAACTGATTTAAACTAGATTATAAAAATAATGAAAAAGCGGAAAATCTAAATTCGAAGATTTTTGAATTTTTATTGTGAAGCTGGATTTACCAAGAGGAATGAGGGATATATCTCAAGAAGATGCTTTTTATATCCATTATATCAGAGAAAAATTTTATGAATCTACCGTCAGTTATAATTTCCAAGTTATTGAACCATCCCCCATTGAACTATTGTCAACACTTGAAGCAAAAAGTGGAGAATCAATAATAAACGAGGTTTATAGTTTTAAGGACAAAGCTTCACGAGATATCGCTTTACGTTATGATCTTACAATAGGGATAACAAGGTTTGCTGTCTCAAAAAGAGATATGCGCATCCCTCTAAAATTAGCTAATTTTGGTGGAGTTTTCAGATACGACGAACCTCAAGCTGGTCGGTATCGATATTTTCACCAATGGGACGTTGAAATTTATGATAATTTTACTACTGATGCAGAAGCAGAAATAATTGACTTTGTTTCCAATTTTTTCACCCAACTCAACCTTGAAACTATGATTGAGATAAGTGATAGAAGAATTCTTGAAGAATATATAAAAAATAAGTACGATCTTGACGATGAAAACTCTATAGGAAATCTTTTTAGAGCTATAGATAAAGTTCCAAAAAAAGGAATTAGTAAAGTTTGTACAGAATACAAGGACATTCTTGATGAAGGAATTCTTCAAGACCTTTTGGAAATTTCTTCTTTCAAAGGTGGTATTTTGGATCTTCTCTCTCATGAAAAGTTAAAGGATTTAAAAAGCATCAGATATGTACAAGAATTATTTTCCTCGTTAGAATTAAGAGGTATTCAAAACATAAGACTAAACTTAGGTATAGTAAGAGGGTTAGACTATTACTCTGGAATTGTTTTTGAAGTATTTGACACATTGTCCAATGTTGGTTCTTTAGTTGGAGGTGGAAGATACGATAAACTTACTCATATATTTGGACGCCCTGATATTGGTGCAGCTGGTGCTGCTGGAGGAATAGAACGGATAATTTTAGCCTTACAATATCATAAAAAACTTCCTAAAAATATAAAAAAAATCATATATATTGCTAATAGCAATGAATTAGTTAGAAATTCAACTCTTTCAATTTTAAGTAGTTTAAGAAAGAAAGGCTTTGCAGTCGAATATGACTTATCTAATAGATCTCTTCGGAAGCAACTTTATGATGCTTCAGCAAAGGGAGTCTGTATTACTATAATTGTTGCCCCCGAGGAAATTTCAAAGAACAATGTAATAATTAAAAACATGAAGAGTGGAAAAGAGACCATTGAGAAGTTAGAATCATTAGATAAAAAAATATCTCAATTCCTATTATAGTTTTATCATAGCAATACTTTTCATTTTTATGATTCCACTACTTTTCTTTTGGTACACATTTCTTATCACAAGATCTGGAGGATCATAACTAATATAGAGATCTCCCTCTTCTAATTCATTTGTATTATAATTAATTTGGATGTCTTTATCATTTATACCATTATACCCGAGAACTTTTTTTGCTTTTTCTACTATTTCTTGGTCTGAAGTATTTGGAGCAAAGAATACTCTTTTAGAATACTCTATAACCATAATAAAATAGTTATAAATTATTTACTAGTAATAAATGTAAATCTTGAAAACTCATTGCTAATTTTTTATAATTAACTAATATCTTAAATTGATTGAATTACAATTCAAAGTTCAATTTCTTTTTTAATCTGTTCTAAGAGAGACAAAAACCTAATCTAAGAGTAAGGTATAAAATATCATAATCATGCTGAAACTTTCTCATGAATTAATCAAAAGGTATATTTGTATTATTCAAGTACTCATTTTTGGGATAAATTAGTGACAGATTCAATTCAACATGATGTTGTTATTATTGGGTCCGGCCTAGCTGGCTTGAGAGCTGCAATTGCTGCAGCGGCGTATGGGAAAGATAATATCAGTATAGGAGTTTTTTCAAAAGTTCAAGTAATGCGATCTCATTCAGTATCTGCTGAAGGAGGTACTGCAGCAGTTTTATTTGAAGATGAAGGAGATAATATCGAATCACACATATATGATACAATAAAAGGAAGTGATTTTTTAGCGGATCAAGATGTAGCTGAAAAACTAGTTAAAACTATACCTCATGAAATTTATCAATTAGATCATTGGGGCATGCCATGGTCCAGAAGAGATGACGGACGTATTGGACAAAGAAAATTTGGTGGTTATTCATTCCCTCGTGCTACATATGCTCAGGATAAAGTAGGCTTTTATGAAATGCAAACCTTATACGATACATGTCAAAAGTATGATAATATTAATTTCTACAATGAATGGTATTGTACTAGTATACTTAAAGAGAATAATTTGTTCCGTGGATTAACAGCAATAGAAATGAAAAATGGAAATTTTGTCAAAATAAAGTCTCCAGCTGGAATTATATGTACAGGAGGTGCAGGAAGAATTTACAGCTTTTCTACTTATGCTTATTCCTCTACACCAGATGGTATTGATATGGCATATCGTGCGGGGTTGGCAATGAAAGATATGGAATTTGTTCAATTCCATCCGACCGGAATCTTACCATCAGGAATCTTAATCACTGAAGGGGCTAGAGGAGAAGGTGGCTATCTTATTAATAACCAGAATGAGCGTTTTATGAAAAAATATGCTCCAGAAAAATTAGAGCTTGCGCCGCGAGATGTTGTGTCCAGATCGATGATTAGAGAAATTCAAGATGGAAAAGGCTTCAAGCACGAATCAGGTTATGATTGTTTAAAATTAGATTTAACACATTTGGGAGACGAACAAATTAAAGAAAGGCTATCTGGCATTAGAGAAATCGGAATAAAATTTTCAGGCATCGACGTAATTGAGGCTCCTATTGAAATTAGACCTGTTTGTCATTATATGATGGGAGGTATTCATACTGATATTGATGGAAAAACAGAATTGGGAGGTTTATGGGCAGCAGGTGAGGCGGCATGTAATAGCGTGCATGGGGCAAATAGGTTAGGGGCAAATTCAACATCCGAGTGTATTGTCTGGGGTAGAATTACTGGAGAACAAGCAGCACAATTTGCATTAGAGAAAAAAGGAGCAACAATCGATATATCAAACAATCAAGTCCTTTCCGAAGAAAAAAGAATTTATGATGGTATTTTTAGAGGAAGAGGCGAAGTTAATCCATACGAAGTGAGAAAAACATTAACTGACACTATGGATGAGAAAGCATATGTTTTTAGAACTGAAGAAAATCTAATTTCTGGATTAAAAAAAATTAGAGAACTTAAAGCATTAACTTGGAAACATGTTGATGATAAATCAAAGGAATATAATACTAATTTTACTAACGTAATGGAGATTGATGCGATGCTGAGGACAGCGGAGGTAGTATTAATGGGAGCAATAAATAGAAAAGAGTCTAGAGGAGCACATGCCAGACTCGATTATGCGAATAGAGATGATATAAATTATTTAAAGCACACTTTAGCCTATTACAGTTCTGAAGACGAACCAAAATTAGTATGGCATCCAGTCACATTTACAAGATATGCTCCGGTGGAGAGGAAGTATTGATATGACCTCTGCTAAATCCGCAAAACGGATTGATGATATCAACAATAAAAACGACAGAACCAATAGAGAAGGGCTAAGAGGATGGCTTAATCCAATAACATATGGATGGGAACGAGTTTCTTATTGGTTTCAAAGATTAACAGGAATCTTTCTCCTTGTGTATTTTATTGGTCATGTTTATGAAACTAGCTCGTTGGTTAGTGGTCCTGATGCGTGGGCAGCAATGTTAGAGTTGACCCAGACTATAGGAGGCCATATATTTCTAATTCTTGTAATAGGAGCAAGTACTTTACATACTGTAAATGGAATACGATTAATCTTTACTCAATCTGGCCAAGGGCTAGGAAAGCCTGGTAGACCTGATTATCCCTATGATCCGACATCTGTTAACAATAAGCAACGTTCAGGATTGTGGATTGCGTTTATTTTAGCTGCTGTTGCGATGTTATATGGGGCAAATGTGCTTTTTAGTGGCGAGTGAGAGAATAATCAAATGACATCAGATAATATAAAAAATAATAATATAAATAAAAATAATAGTAAGAACACAACTAAATGGTTTTCAAATATTACTCTTTTAAGAGAAAGCCAAATAATGAAAATACACTACATTACTGGTGTAGGGGCATTATTTGTAGTTGCTATTCATATTATGATGAGATTAATTATGCCATTTAATATGTCTCTAGAATTCGAAAATGTTATATTAAATTATAAAAATGTTTTTTATGCCCTATTGCTAGAGTCTATTTTGATACTAATAGCCATACATGGCTTTAATGGTCTTAGAGTTATTTTATTAGAAATAAGACAAACTCAAATTTGGGAAAGGGCAGTGAATATATTAGTGATAGTTGCAATGATTGGAATAATTGCATATGGAACCCGAACGATAATCATCGCTAATGGATTCTCTTTGGGTTAATTATATGGGTGAGCTTAGAATATGAATATATTTAAAAAAGATAAAAGAAAAGAAATAAAGAATGAAAGTCCTTTAGAAATAAAAAGATCAAATATATCCACCACCAGCAGCAGTAATAAAAGCTCCGTGAAACTCCGTGTTTTTAGAATCAATGCAGTACAAAACCCTAATGATGTTCCTCATTTTGATGAATTTCATGTTCCAGTGAAAAGATGGACTACTGTATTAGATGCCCTATTAGATGCCAAAAGTTATCAGGACAGTAGTATTGGAATACGTTATTCCTGTAGAATGGCTTCCTGTGGCTCTTGTGGAATGAAAATAAATGGTGTTCCAAGGCTAGCATGTTATACCAAGATTTCTGATCTTGATACAAACACAATTACTTGTGAACCTCTTCCTAACTTTCCATATATTCGAGATCTAGTTACTGATTTTTCCCAATTCTTTAATCATCATCGTAGTGTCATGCCATTTATACAAAATAAAAAAGCCGATATACCAAATGTCAATGAACTTTCAGAATATGAGCAGAGCCCACAAGATCTAGATAAATTCCTCCAATTTTCATACTGTATAAAATGTGGTTTATGTTATTCTGCATGTCCCACTGTTGCCACCGATCTCAAATTTCCCGGACCGCAAGCATTATCACAAGCATACAGATATTTTGCCGATTCTCGAGATTCAGACAAGTCAAACAGATTGAAAGTAATTGATACCAGTCATGGAATATGGAGATGTCATTTTGCAGGCTCTTGCAGCAATGTTTGTCCTAAAGGAGTAGACCCAGCATTGGGTATACAACTTCTTCGAAGTCATCTATTAGGAATATCTAATAGTGAAAAAAAAATTGCAAAACTTCAAGATAGATCACCTAATTCTTATAGAGAAGAAGAAGAAGAAGAAAAAGAATAATAAAAGAAATAATATCACAATAAAGAGTATATATAAATGAATTAAAAGTAGTATTATTTTTAGTTTTTTTACTTTTTCCAAACTAGAGCGATTATTGTTATTCTTATAGTTTTTTAATCGAGTAACTATACATGTAGATCCTAATAAAGAAGATTAAAAATTACAAAATAACAAAAGTTATCATACATATAATAAGATAGTATTAAGATAGTATATCTACGTAGTGATACACACAACTTTCACTCTTGTTTACTTTCTTGGTGCTCTTGCTGCTGCTGCTGTTCTCTAGAATCTTGGTTCTCTTCTTTAGAAGGAGGTTTGCTTTCATTTACTTGCTTATTAATAGCTTCAGCCATAAAATGATTGCTTACATTAATTTTTACGTTTTCGATTCCTTCTATTTTATAAATATTATCTCTGACATCTTGAGCAATTTTAAAACCAAATACAGCAGGACAAAATGGACTTGTCAAATGTAAGTCCACATTTACATCTTTTTCTTCAATATCTACCTTATCAATCAATTCTAGTTCCATAATCGATACCCCTATTTCAGGATCTACAATTTTTGATAATTCATCAAAAATCAGCCTACGAGTTTGTTGTATATCTTGAGACATTATATAAAGAAGTAATCAAAAACCATATTTAACTATTTATTGAATCTCGTTATTAATTTTCAGAATCCTTCGCAGGTTATATTTGAAGAATATATTTGAATAATAAATGAATATATTATATCTTTTTTCAATTTATTATGATTGAGATCTTGTATCGCTCGAGACAAAAGGAAAATTTAGATAAAGATGTGTTAAATTTTCTTTCTTCTCTTAATGAAGATGTTAATATACTAAGTTATGATATTTTGGGAACTCAAGCTCATTGTCTAATGTTAAACAAAATTGGAATTTTAACGTCTGATGAATTATCTAAAATTCTTTCATCTTTAAGTAAAATAAAATATGAATCAAAAAATAAGGAGCTAATACAAAATCTACCTCCAAATGATGAACTATTTCTTTCAGAAGATATACATGAATTAATTGAATCCATAGTTATTCAAGATATTGGAATAGATATAGGAGGAAAAATGCATACAGGACGATCAAGAAATGATCAAGTCATTTTAGATATAAGAATGAAATTAAGAGATGATGTAATAAATATTTGTGAACTAATTATTAATATTATTAAATCTCTTATTGAAAAATCCAAAGAACATACTAATACAATAATATCACTTTATACTCATTTACAACAAGCTCAGATAGGAACGGTTTCTCATTATCTTTTATCATATTCTTTTAACCTTTTACGAGATCTGGAGAGACTAAGTTCCTCTTTTGAGAAAATTAATTTATCACCATTAGGATCTTGTGCTATTGGTGGAACAGCAATACCAATAGATAGAAACTATACTGCTTCCCTTTTAGGATTTCAAGGGTTATTGGAAAATTCTATTGATGCTACAAGTTCGAGAGATTCAATGATAGAATACTTGTCTTTTCTTTCAATCTTGATGAGTACGCTTAGCAGAATCGCTGAAGATTTCATTTTATGGTCTACTTCTGAATTTAATTATATTGAACTATCAGACAGATATAGCTCGACATCTAGCGTTATGCCACAAAAGAAAAATCCTGATCCTCTTGAAATAATTCGATCTCGTACTTCAATTGTTATTGGAATGCTAATATCTTCATTCTCTCTAGTAAAGAATCTTCCATCGGGGTATCATAGAGATTTACAGGACCTGAAACCACTTTTGTCCAACTCAACAACAATAGTAAAAGAGTCTTTACTTATAATGAAAGGTATTATTGATACTTTTAAAGTGAACAAAAAAAATACTCTTCATTCAGCAAACAAAAGCTATGGTGTCTCTCTTGATATAGCAGAGCAGATTGTAATCAAATACAATATTCCATTTAGAAAAGTACACAAATTAATTGGTACATTAGTACAACATGCGGTAAAAAATAACAATATTTCCTTAAGTCAGATTTCGAAGGAGGAGGTCAATAAAATATTGAAGTTTACACGCATTGAAATAGATCTGGAAGAATTAATGGTTATTCTTAAAGACACAACTCCTGAAAAATCAATATTATTCAGAAACTCTTATGGGTCACCAAACCCAATGCAACAAAAAGACATGGTAAATTCAATCGAAAAATCACTTTTAATTTATTGTCGAGTCCTATCAGAAAGAAAAGAATTGTTATATGCAGCATTCTATAACTTGGAGAAGGAGGTAATTTTAAATACCATTGTTGATAGTGAAAAAAATAATGGCATTTAAGAATTTCCATCTTATTGTTGTTTTTTTGTTTCTATTCTATAGACAGAAAATTAATAATTTATTAATAAATACTTTATAGCCCGGCCCAGATTCGAACTGGGGTCAAAGGCTCCAAAGGCCTTTATGCTTGGCCGCTACAATCGGCGGATAAAATTATTCCTCCACCGGGCTTCCGGGCATAATGTCGTGTAAATCACTAGGATTATAATGTTATGGATTAAAGAGAAACTTTTTGAATATTTCGATAGGATCTTCCATTTCTGATATAATTTTTAAAGACCTATCCTGCAAGTTAATCGGATTAGAATTCATATTAATAGTATTTTTATTTTTTACCATTGCACGATGGGAAAGAATAGTTTTTATATATTTAGTTAAAGTGGATGAGTTTTTGACCTTTTTAATTAATCCCATTTTTATAAGGTATTTTTCTACATAAAAATTAATCGGAGTTATTGAAATTACAGGCTTACCCATTAGTGCTGCTTCCGCGCTCATTGTCCCTCCAGCACCTATAAATAAATCAGCAAGTTTTAGTAATAGATTACCATTAGTTACAGTTTCTATTATTTTAGTTCCATCCATTTTTTCAAATCTATACTTGTAAAAATTAACCTGATCAAGATATCGTGCAAGAATTAAAATATTATATTCATCAGAGAATTTTTTAACTATCTCATCTATTAACCCGATCGAACTCTTTACTTTTTTATCAGTAATATACGAAGCTTTTATCTCTTCTGGTCTAATTAACACAGTCTTTTTTGCGTTATCAATTTTTAATTTTTTTTGCATTTTTGAAATTTCTTGTCTGCTATTGTATTGTAATTCTTTTTTTATCCAAACTATTGGATCAAGTGCTTTATATTGGGTTATTCTATCTTTTTCTAAACCAAGTTTTGTCCATTCCCGCAAAGGAATTACCCAAGGACAAAATAACCTATCAGCGAGTGGAACTGTTAATTTAGCTACTGCAGTAGCATGAGGTGAATCATTAAATATATAATGTCTTACGCCCAGTCCAAATGCTACTCTGGAGGCTTCTGGAGAGGAAAAGGATACGGTCAAATCTGGCTTGAAAGAATTAATTACACTTGACAAAAGAAAAGCCCTTTCAGTACTTGTATTTAGTTTTTCAAATTTGTTATCTCCACCATGTTTACCTATTGTTTGGATGTCTAATTTCTTTATCTTTGCTAATTCTTTAGCTTCTCTATATTCTCGTCCAGTACATAGTATTTCATGATCATCTTCTTTCAGTGTATCTACAAAATATTTGAAAAACATTATTTGCTTTGGAGTAAGTATATCAAACCAAATTCTCAATAATATATAGGTGTAGTAACATCATTGAATATACTTTTCTTTTTTAGTTCGAGATAGATACCCAACTAAATTTAATGAGATTTAAACAGAAGGAGGAAGACTTGTACTATAATTATTAGCTAAAAGAAATGAATAACTTTACTAAGGAGCTCTTTTCTATATCTGTTTGTTAAAGTGCCCTCTTCCCCAAATGTTGCTGTATATGGATTAAGTACTGAAGGATATAACTTTGCTTCATCTATTGTATCTGCAGGGCACCAAGTCTCAATTATTGATGAATCTTCCAAAATGGGAATCTTATTAAATAAAGATATAACTAGAACATATTCTACTGCATCGGATCTTATCGAAGACCAACCATTACTGGAAGCAGAATCTATGGAAAACGTAATATCTTCTGCATCTTATCTCTTCTTTTTTCCAAAGATCAGAAAAATTGGTCACGAAGTTAAAATTGATATATCTTCAAAATTCATAGATGCCATTAAACCTATCAATAATAATACATCTATTGTATATCCACTTCCCATGGGAATAGCAGGAAATGAAGAAAATATAGATATTTTAGAACACACAACAGGTATGACAGTTGGAGAGAATTTATATTACTATTATATGCCTCTTAGTTCTGGTCCTATCCTCTCCACTACTACTATTTTAGGGAACTTCAACTCGAAGAGAGATATTTTTTTGGAGGGAATGCTAAATAAATTTACTAATCAGGAAATCAATTTTGTTGATGTATTGTCTGCCGAATTAGCTTATGTTTCTAGAATATTACGTCATTATTCAGGAATTGCGAGTGTGCTAGAAGTTTGCAAATTTGCAACTGGGTATGGCGTAGATAACCGAATCGTAGATAATTTTCACAAAGATCTTTATTTAGATGATATTACTAACGGTTTACATGATCTAAGAATAATTCAGTCTTCTTTACATGGTTCTAATCCACTTGTATACCTTGTTAATGGTACAATCAAAAGTATCGAAGGTTATACTAAAAATCTTATAGACAAAGTAAGATATATTCTTAAAAAACGAGATCTAAAAGCAAGTAAAACTAAGATTTCAATTTCCTGGACGTTAGATGTCAATGAGATGAGAGGAGATAAAATAGATGTATATACACTGTTAGAATCCAGGTTAAGAGATTATATCGGAGATGTAGAAAGAAGAGGAAACAATACACTTGACAATTATCCAAGTGACAAAACTACAATATATATTGCATGCTCTAAAACCGATTATCATTTACTCTCAAAAAATAATAGTGCTGAAACGATTATTGTTAAAGCAAATCCTTTTTGTGAAGTAGTATAATAATAATATTATAGACAAATAAGTTAATAATAAAATAATAATGATAATGATAAAAATTTTTTAAATATTCTGCCTTCTTTAATAAGAATAGTATTTATATTTATTCACAAGATTAAATTGGTTGTTTACTTGATGCTAATCTAATTTGCTAACTTACAGGTTCTTCCCAGTTTGTCTTTTTTTCATCATATTCTTTTCTGGTATACTTAATCTTGGCAGGATTACCTATAACCACTGTTTCAGATGGCACATCCTTTGTTACCACAGCACCCATACCAACCACAGCATTCTTTCCAATGGTAACGCCAGGTTTTATTACTGCTCTGGCAGCGATTATTGCTCCATCCTCTACAATAACTCCTATCATTTTCGGACTCATAGGATATGGATCATTAGTGAATGTTGCACCAGGGGCAATGAATACATTGTTTCCTATTACTGTTAATGGGGGAATATAAACAGACCCCTCAATTCTAGTGTTATTTCCAATTTTAACATTATAATCAATATGGGCAAGAGATCCAATCATGACATTGTCTCCTATTATGGTTTTATCCCCCACATATGCAAAATGCCATATCTTTACGTTTTTTCCTATTTTTGCTGTATTAGATACATAATTGTTGACTTTTGAAGATTTACTTTTGCTTCGACTCTTATTACTTTTAATATTCTTTTTAGTTTGGTTTTTATTTTTAGATTGATTTTGACCTTTTTTTTGCATAGTTTTTATTTATTTATAGCTGTTATAAATAACCTATAAATGCCACGGATTGGAATTTGTTAAAATTTCTTCAGGGATGCTATGTTTCCATTTTGTTAAAAATTGGAGATCTTTTTCTTTTTCTCGTAATTCATCAGGTAACATGATGGGAATTTCATCAATAATAGGATAAAAACGAGAACATTTTTTACAATATAATATTCCGTCAATTACAATAATAACTTTCTCCTTCCGTTTAATTTCATTTGCTTTGTTTCCTCCACCATTGTTGTTTTTTTTTACAATCGGATTGTTCTCATTATTATTTAAGGGATGGTAATTCTCTTTTACCTTGTCTTCTTTTTCTAATTCTTTTACATTTAACTCTATTAATTCCAAAGGATAGTTTTTATCTAAGGGACAAGCCAGGATGTCCAGCATATTTTTTTTCATTATATATCATCCTAAATTAAGATAAATAGGAGCACCCGTATTACTCGATAAAAGTGCAGCTTCTGCAATCTTTGTTACGTTTGTAGCTTCTTCGGGAGATACTTCTGGACGATCCCTTTTTCCTTCAATAACTTCTAGAAAATTTCTTAATTCCAGTGAAAGAGGTTCAACTAAATTCACTCTTCTAGGAGTAATTGTAGATAGAGAGTCTTCTATAGTTATTTCCTGTTTTATAAAATCACCATTGATTATTGCATCAGTGCAAACTGCGCTAAAAGTTCGAACCTTTTTGGGTGTAATCCAATTTGAAGAAATTACTGCTACTCTATCTTTTCCAAATCCTAGCATGATATTAGAAAAATCTTCAAAGGAGTGAAAAATCTTGCCTGCTCTTGCAAATACAACCTGTGGGTTAGTCCCAAAGAGGTATATTGCAGTATCTATATCATGAACTGCCGTATCATATATTATTCCCACATCCTTGATATGTAAAGGCATTCTATTTTCTCGATGAAATTCAATCATCAGTAACTCTCCATAAATTTTTTCAGATAATATTCTTTTTACCTCTTGGACAGCAGGATTAAATCTTTCAATATATCCACATGTTAATGATATTTTGTTCTTTTTTGCGATTAGTATCATTTCTTCGCATTCCTTTGATAAGTATGATAAAGGTTTTTCAACAAATACGTTGATTCCCTTTTCCATTAACTTTTTGCTAACGGGATAGTGTGTCTTGGTTGGAGTACAAACTAGGCATGCATCTAACCTTTCGGAATTGATCATATCATCCATTGAACCATAATAATTTACATTATATCGGGTTGCTAAGTCTTTTGCTTTAGATTTATCCATATCGCATATTGATGTTAATACACCGAAATCATGAAGAACCCTTGAATGATTTTTTCCCCACCCGCCAACACCTATAATACCAATTTTTACAATATTACCATTCTTCGATCCATCTTTTTGTAGATTTGATTCGTGATCCATGTCCTTTTCTTTTGGTAATTCTACTACGTTGTCGCCTCTTACAATTTTAGAAGGAGACAGAATATCTTCTTCTACCATACCTCAGTAGTCCATCCTTTGTATTTCCCATTATTGTTGTTACAGGTAACTATTTCATTGTATGTACTTCTTATTTGATTAGTTATTTTGCCTTCCTTTCCATTTCCAATATTTCTGCCATCAATACTAATAACACCAATGATTTCAGCAGCCGTACCAGTTAAAAAAATCTCATCTGCAATATAAAGTTCGGAACGTGATATTGGTCTTTGAATAATAGAGTAACCAAGATCTTCGGCAAGTTCAATTACTGTGTCTCTTGTAATTCCTTCTAAAATTGATGAAGCCATGTCAGGAGTAATTATAGTTTTATTCTTTATAACAAAAATATTTTCACCAGGAGCCTCACTTACATTTCCGTTTTTGTCAAGCATGATAGCTTCATCATACCCATTTCTTTTACATTCTTGTGTTGCCAAAATTGAATTGAGATAATTCCCTCCTGATTTAGCAATGGGAGGTGTAGAAGAGTCATGAATTCTTCTCCATGACGAAACGCCTACTCTAATTCCTTCTGTCTTAAAGTATCTTGCAAAAGGAAATACTAAAATTAATGTGTGAGTTGGAGATTCATAAGTTACATTTAGATCTATACCGTGAACTCCTACAAATGAAAGTGGTCTAATATAACACGATTCTCTCATGTTTACTTTTCTTAATAGCTGTACTGTACTATCTACCAATTCATCTATAGTATGATTAATTTTAATAGAATATATTGACGCGGAGCGAAATAGTCTTTCCATGTGCTCTTTTAGTTTAAAAATATGTAAATTGTTGTTTGATTTATATGCTCTAATTCCTTCGAAAATCGAAGTTCCATAGTGTAATGCATGTGTGTTTATCGGAATTAATGCTTTTTCCCATTCAATAAATTTGCCATCAAACCAAATGTAGTCTGCTCCCTTGTTCTTCATTTTAAGAAACGTATTTTTAAGAATTAATAAAACTTTTCTATAAATACTTAATTAAATAAATCCTTTTTTAGGGAATTTTACTCCAACTACCTTTAAAGTTTCATCTTTTTTATTTGCAAATTTTTCAACGACAGTCCAATTATCTTCTATAATTTTAATTACAGGCATTGGAATTTTCTCTTTCCATTGTAAATTGTTAAAATCTCTTTTATTTAGAGCCTGTGCATAAATATCTTCTTTTACCTGCGTAGCAGAAATAGGGAGTCTTTTGGCTTTAATTGGATTAAATCTATAGATCATTAGAGCATACCGTTCTACTCGATCACCGGTATATGATATAAATTTTTTTTCTCTAACTGACTTTAAAACATGTTTTCTAATTTTCCAGGAGTAAGGGGAAAAAACTGGCGGTAAATATTTGATAAAAGGAGCAAAAAATGTATAATTAGGTGAAATAATAACATTTTCTTCATTTGGGAAAACAGATTCTATCATTAATTTTCTAATCTCATATGAAAATGGAAAGCTGCGTGTATTCATCTCTTTCCCATTTTTTATAAATCGAACTGGAAAAACATATACAATATAATTTTTCAGCAGACTGAATATTATCTCTTGATGTGCTTTTGTAAAAGGATTAAGGTGAGCTAAATAAAGTGCAGCAAGTTTTTCCATAAGCCAACTACTAGTAAATCTTGATGTTGGTTTGATTAATGATATTATTAATTATTATAATAATGGTAGTGAAGTTAAAATAACAACAAAAATTAATGTTAGTTTTCAAAAAATGACTAACTAACTAGCTTCTTTTGATTACTATTTCGATTGTAGAGACGTTTCTTGTTCTTCCATCTTCTGATTGTACAGTCTCTGAACCGATCTTTACATCACCTATAGTGTAGCCTGCATTCTCCATTCGTTTCAATATAATTTGTGAAACATCGACGGCTCTGCCAATACTTAATCCTCTTGCTTTAATGGTTACTGTAGGCTGATTTGCTAATTGAATTAAAGTTGATGTAACATATGCCATCAATGGTTTTTTTCCAATATATATTGCATCTCGTATTTGAACATCGTTTTGTTGTGGTGTAACTTGATTTTGTTGTTGTGCTTCTTCAGACATACTACTGTTACTTGATAAGGATAATTTAAATCTAAAAGTTCTTTATCTAAATAAGATTCATTAAAATAATCAATGTTTATGAAAATAAGTACTTTGGAATTTAATTTCGATTATTTCGGTCCTCTCTTCGAGATTAACGGGATATACAAACTAATTTGTATTTAAAAGAGCTTGATAGCTTAAAATAGAAAATAGATTTTCAATCTATGAAGTTTGTTCTATTTCAAAAAATTTTTTTGATTATATCCTTACCACTGAATGATTTCATAGACAAGATAGATTCCAATAACTTTTATTATTCTTTTTATACATTTTCACTATGACAGTAGAACGGATTTCCACTGGTATCTCCGGTCTTGATGCTCTAATCGAAGGAGGAATCCCCAAAGGTTTTACTGTTCTAATTGCAGGCAATCCGGGTACTGGAAAGACAGTACTAACTTCTCATTTTCTTTATGATGGATTAACAAAAAACGAAAATGGAATATATGTATCCTTCTCTGAGGCTGATTATTCATTTTATGATAATACAGACCGATTGGGTATGAATTTTAGAGAATTTCAAAAGCAAAACATGTTTTCTTTTATCGATTTTTCCGCTGTGACACAGGACGGAATTCGTGATGCATTAGAAGAAGTTTTCGCTGCCATCAAGGAAACCCATGCGAAAAGAATAGTGGTTGATTCCTTTACTGCCATATTACAAGCTTTTGAAAATCCAAATGACGCGAGAATTGCATTGCATGTTGTTTTAGGGAAAATGCTTAGAGCAGAAGGTGTAACAACTTTGGTGATAGGAGAAGTTCCAATAGGAACCATTAGCTTAGGTTCGGGAATAGAAGAATTCGTAGCAGATGGAATCATAAAATTGGAACATGGGATTAGTAATGCTAGCCCCATTATAGTAAAAGTGATTAAGATGCGCACGACACTAATCGACAGAGAACCCCATATTTGTAACATAAAAAAGGATGGGATGGTAGTATTTCCCAAAAAAGCTATAGACTTGAAATTTAATAATTCTACATCAAGAGTTTTAACTGGAATCCCAGGACTTGATGAAAGAATTGGGGGCGGATTGCTAGAAGGAACAATAAGCACAGTTATAGGTGCCTCTGGCGTAGGAAAAACAACATTTGCATTAGAATTTCTTACACATGGTGTTGTGAATGGAGAAAGTGGCTTGTATTGTACACTCGAAGAAACATATGACGAATTAAAAAGGTCTGCAGGTGCGGCTAAATATAATCTAGACGATTTTACTGGAAAGAATCTTTTTATACTCTCAACTTTAATAGAGCATCAAAGTCCAGATGAATTACTGGACACATTAGAAAAACAAATTGTAACTATGCGACCGAAGCGTATAGTACTTGATAGTTTATCATCATTTGAACATGATTACAAAGATGAAATGTATCAGATAACTAAAAGAATTGTAAGTTTGTTACGGAAATACCAATTAACAGCACTTATAACTATTCAAACCACTCGACCACTGGAGATAAACCTAACTAACATGGGTATTTCATCACTCTTTCACAATATCATTCTTCTGAGATTTGTCGAAGGTCAAACTAAAATGAAAAGAAGTATGATTCTATTAAAAATGAGAGCAACATATCATGACAATTCTATATTAGAATTTGTTATTTCTGATAAGGGAATGAAAATTATAGGTACTATGAATAATTATGAAAAGATTTTATCTGGTTCTCTCCAAGAAGGTTATAATGAATTCCCAAAAATCGAAGATGAAATCAGAGGACAGCCACAATATAAACGAAAAAAACGATTAGCGGAATTTGATAAAGAGAAAACTGAAATTCCAAATAGAGAAACAATGGAAAGAAAAAAAAATAAAGAAAAAACAAAGACAAATTTAGGTAATGATGATAATAAAAATAATGTCATGCATAAAAATCATGTCAAACAGAAATAATGGATTATTATAGTAAGAGAAGAATATTATGATTCACCAAGTTAATAACAATAACGAGTCGAGAAAAACGGGTATTACTTTTTTCGAAGAAGCGTATTCTAGTGCCGTAAAAGAAGGAATGCTAATTTTAGGCGATAATGTTTCTAAAATTGTACAAGATTATATAGAAGAGAAATATTCTTTTCTCCTAGAACATACATCACAAGATCCTAAAGCACTCACAGAGGCTCTTCATTTTGCGATTGATGGAGGTAAAAGGATTGTAGAACGTAGAATTATCCGATTATTATCTAAAAAGTTAGATATAGACTATCATTCTGCTGAATTGATTAACTTTGAAAAGCAGATAAAAGATATGCGCGAAAAAGTTTTGAAGACACATAAATAAATATTCAAAATTATTACCTGTCTGATCGGTAAAATAATCATTATACTCTTCATATGGAAAACATCTAGTAACCTTTAATATTTAATATTTCTTTCTTTGTATTTATTCAGTACATAAAAGTTTTAGGTCCTCATATACAAATATTATTTTCCAAATGCATTGATACGAAGTTCTTATTGATTATACTTTCTCACTAGATAATTTGACTTAGGCAATTAAATTATATATAAATAGTTATAACTACGACAATTTAATGATAGAATTTAAGCAATGAAAACCGTAGAATCATTGCCAATTTCTTAATTGTAACTTTATATAAAAACATATAGATATACGTCTATGACTTGGTTATTGCAGCAGGCATAGAGATTTAAAAATAAAATTAATTAGAAAATTAATGATTATAGCCTTAAATCATGTTCTATGTATCTTACCTGTTTATCATATCAGATGCTCTTTTATTGGTTCTAGATACTCAAGGAAGGAAGAAATTGTCAAAACATAAGAAATTTAAATTGTAAACTAATTCTATTGCATCTATTTGATATTCTCCCACTAGAGATTTACAAGTCATTTGAATTCAATATCATTTCATAATTATTTCAAATGTTAAAACCTACAAAAATTTGGATCCTAAAAGAAAATCAAAATAAAAATGGAAGAGCGTAACAACAGATGTTTTCTTTACTTCTGTCATCAATAAAAAATAAGGCTTTTAGTTAGAAGTAATTTATTTGAAGCCGCCGGTAACAAACATTATAAATACATAAAACATACTAAATGCTCCAATTACAACAACAGAACCTTTTACCATGTCTCTCCAGCTATAAACATCCGGTCCATTTCTAGTTACCTTTTTGGTTACCTTCATAATTATATATATTATATACTTCTATTTAAAATATATCTAAATTTTTAAAAATAATCACCTAAACTAATTTATTTTAAGTTCCAACATATAACCTTGTAATATTTAGAAAAAGAGATGTAATAAAAGTCTATTTTTTACTAGAAAGAATTTACTATTTATGACTCCTAGTTCATTTTTGTAAGAATTTCTATTGTATTATTTTTTAGTTATTAATTCCTACAATCCCTTTTTTTTATTTTATTCTTCATTATATTATCTTAAAGAAAATTTTATTTTGTCTTAAGCTCGATTCGTCAATACCATTATCTATCAAGAATTTTTACTATATAAAAAACAAACATTATATTGTAAATTGGTATTGGTAGACTATTATTCTTCTTATAAAAACTATATACAATCCAAGAGAATAAAAAAATTTTTTAAATTGTCACAAAGAAAAATAATATCAAAGATCTTAATTGATGAGAAATAAATATCCAAGAGGAACAAATTATAATTTGGTAAAATTTACTAGCAATCTTAGATTTGAATTATTGATAATACAATCTTTATGTAAAGCAGCGTGTATCTATTAAAAATTTTCATGTAACTACTTTCTAGATACATACTATAATCATTAATTATTTTATAAACCTTCAAAGTTACTTCTTTATTAGATTTTACAGACCAACACCTTATACGTCAAATACATTTAAATTATTTAAAAGATCTCACTCGTTTTAGCGTCTCATTAAAAATTAAAAGGGTTTGACTACCAAGAAAACTCTTATAAATGTCTATTTATAATAAACCTTAGCTAATAATGATACGATATAATGGTTCAAAATTGTCTCTTATTGCAATAATTGCAGGATTAGTCCTTGCTGGATTTACATTATCCTCTACTCAAGCATTTGCTGCTGAACCCTCACCCTCTGCAACTGAGGGACTAACAAAGCCGTTGTTGGCAATAGCTGCAGCAATCGCAATCGCAGGAGGTCTAATAGGTACTGGCAATGCACAGCAAGGTATCGGTGCTGCAGGAATGGGAATAATAGCAGAGAAACCTGAAAAATTTGGACAAGTACTTTTCTTCTTTGTCATACCGGAAACTCTTTGGATCATCGGTTTTGTACTAGGCATTATCCTCTTACTTGGTATATTATAGTGTAGTAGGAGTATGAATTAATTATGAACTTGGATACATTCATCCAAGAGATTGAAGAAAGAAAAACAAAGAAAATTAACCTGCTTGATATGACATTAGCCGAAAAAATAGCACGGATCCAACATAAAAAGGAAAGTACGCTCAAAGAAATGCAACAACATTATTCAGACGAGGCTAAAGCAAAATCACAAAAGGAAGCTGCTAGAATAGTTGAGGCAGCGAGATTAAAGGCAAAAAAAATCCTCTTTGACGCAATTAATGCAAACATGGATTCGACAATTAATACAATAAGAGAGGAATTAAAAACCTATAGTAGAAAACCAGATTATAAAATGACCATAGAAAAAATGATTAAATACGCTAAGATAAAATTAGGTAGTCAGGATATCGTAATACACTGTCGTAATGATGACGCTCCGATTTTAAAGAAAATGAACATCACAACCGGTTCATCAATTCAAACTATTGGAGGAATTTTAGCCGAAAACAAGACGGGGACAATGGAACTTGATTTAACTTTTGAAGAGTTGTTAAGAACACATGAAGATAAAATTCAGAATTTTCTTCTAGAGACAATGATGAAGTAAGATGGCTACTTCATCCTATTCATCTTCCTTTGGCCGATTAAAATCCCTTTCCATAAATTTTATTTCTCCAACTCTTCTTCAAAATTTAGTGCATGCTAAAGATGTTGCAGAAATGACACGTATCCTGGAGCCTACGTGGTATGGTCCAGAAATCGAAAGAGCTGCATCTCTTTATTCACCTCCTGAGCTTTTGGAAGTTGCTCTCAACAGACATATTGTTGAAATCAACAAAATTGCTCTTGAATCTACTCCCTTTAGCGGTAGAGAGGCAATCAGAGCTTATTTATTAAAATGGGATATTCATAATATTGAATTAATTCTATCATCAAAGATAATAGGTCGTGCTATCACTGAAACGGAACCTTTCCTAGTTTCAAGCCGAAATTTTCCAGCTGGGATTTCCGCAGGAAACATATCGCATGATGAAATGAAAATTATTTTATCACAGGCTGGAGTAGACGGTGTGGTAAATCATCTCGTAAAGTATCGATATGGACCCATATTGATGCAACATCTTGATACTTATCAAAAAACAGGCGATCTTGGACCGATGATGGCCGATCTTATAGCATATTATTACACTACACTAATCGAATCATTAAGGTTTTTTCAGGGTGATGAAGGAGTCATTAGGGATTTATTTAGAGTTCAGATAGACAAAAGGAATATTTTAAATCTATTAAAGGGAAAAGATTCTGATTTAGATCGGGAATTAATTAATAAACACCTTATAAAAGGAGGAAATATTTCTAGAGACGAGTTATTTGATATATTGGGATCAAAGAGTATTGAAGAGTTTATTGGAAAAGTACAAAAACATTACAATTTAACTGACCTCCTTAAAGAAACTTATCTTAAAACCCATAGTCTGATTGATTTTGAAGTAGCTTTTGATAAATTCATAAGTAAATCATATTTAAAAAGATTAAAAAATATTTCACTTTCTCTAGGATCCATCTTTCATTTCATTA
>DATDKD010000167.1:0-2227 GCA_036520175.1 Nitrososphaeraceae archaeon | reverse complement strand
TTGCAGAAATATCAATAGTATTTTACTCTTATTTATATTCTTAAATTTATCTAAAAAGTCTAAAATGAAAATTTCATTATGAAGAAAATTTCGATAGATTTAAGCTAAACAATTCAAAGTAGATTAACCCTAGAAAACGACGGGCCCGTCGGGAGTAATACCGATAGCGGTTCTAAAAACGGAGTCTATGGTAGAGATACCAGAATCTTGTATTTAGCTTTTATTGTTTAAATTTTGTTATTTATCATGCGTTATTAGGAATAGACTATTGTCGTGGTATTACATTTATATCATACTTAACTTCTGACACAAAATTAAGATTGCTAGTTGTAGTAAAATCTACAAGCAATCCACTAGCATAGATAGTATGATGACCTACTGGCAACTCTTTTAACATAACAAATGTACCATCAGATATTGCTTCAGTAGTTTGTGGAGGAACACCAAAAATATTATTTTCGGGTAATGTTACGTTAAATAATGATGATGCTACTCTATAATTTTGTAAATCCGTCATTGGTATTGAATCAACTGTTAGCTTAACATCTTTTACTGCATCTTGGTCAGATTTAGCACAATTACGTAAATCATCTTCAGTTTTGAGTTCGGGATATTCTGCGAAAGTACATATTACTTCGATAGGGCTTACTAGAATAGCCTTTCCTTCCGGGATAGAACATTTTCTTTCTTCATAGCCGCCACTGGTCCCTGCTAGAAACCATACATTCGAATTATTTTGATTCATAGTACAATATTGCCCAGTCTTATCTGTAGAAGGGTTAGAATCATTAGGGGAAGAAAGTAACCATTTCCACCATTCTGCTGACCATTCTCCATAAGTTAATCCAAATGGTTTTTCATTTGGTAAAAAAACAGATAATTCAGAGGCTTCAACTAAAACAAAGGAATCATAATAAATATAAAATAAAGATAACAATAGAAAAACTGGCAAAATAAATAAAATATTTCTGTTGTTAAAGTTAAATCCAAAATTACAATTATCAAACACATACACCATTTTATCAAATACTATAAAAATTCTTCTAATCTCATAAATTTCTACTGAATTAGAAAATTAATAATAAAATTTTATTATTATGATAATATTTAAATCATTAAAGAGATATTTAGATGCATAAATCTAAAATTTAATATATTTAGTAATAACAAGATGTTTTTTATTTGCTCATCAGTATTAGTTTTAATTTTTTTGTTGGATATCAATATGCTAAAAACATTTGATTTAATTAATAAAACCTCATCATCAAACTATGGAATTTTTATTTTTCTTGGAGTAGCTGCCACTTTTTTGATTCTATCTTCTATTATATTAAAATACAACTGGAATTATATAAATCAGTATATTAAAAAATCTAATAGAATTTACACTATATTCAAAATAACTTTACTAACTCAAATTTTTCTATTTTCATTGCTTCTACTTTTAAATTTTCAAGTAATTATATTGCACTATTACTCTACATATATAATAATGATATCTCTTCTTATAAGTTATTCTTTAAGTTTTTTCATTCTTTTTTTTCTTACCTACAAATTTTTACATTGGTATAATATAAAAAAAAATTACTTATTACTATTTTACTCTCTTGCTTTTGGTACAATATTTCTTGAATCGATTTTTAAATTAATTTTTACAGAAATAATGATGACGGCTGTACCTGAAATTATATTTCCTGAAACAATAGGGTCAAGTATTTTCATCGTATCAAACTCTCCTCAAGCTTATCTAAACAATATTTTTCCAATATTATCAATACTTTCTTTTGCATTTTCATGGATTGCAAGTTCCATCATGCTAAAAGAATATTCAATTAAAGTAGGCGGGACAATTAAATATTGGGTAATTGTTAGCATCCCATTAATTTTTTATTTAAGTCAATTCTTTGTTCAATTTAATAGTCAAATTATTTTTCAACTAACATCTAATATAACATCTTTTAGTATTACATCTTTTAGTATTACTCTTACAATAATTTTTATTTTGAGTAAATTAATAGGAGGATTATTATTTGGAATACCATTTTGGGTAATAGCCAAAACGATTCATAATTCTGCCATAAAAACTTCTATGACAATAGCTGGATTTGGATTTATCTTTTTATTTTTGACTAATCAAGCTAATGGAATTATTGTAAGTCCCTATCCACCATTCGGAATTACAACATCTTTATTTTTTGGAATCTCATCATTTCTTGTAATGATAGGG
>DATDKD010000166.1:0-2811 GCA_036520175.1 Nitrososphaeraceae archaeon | reverse complement strand
AAAACATTTCTATCTTTTGTTTTAATTTTGGTTCTATTGCATATCCAATATGTTCACCTATCTCTCTGCTTTTACAATAAAACTTTAATGTAGGTGTACCTTCTATTGATAGACGATCTAATAATTCCTGATTATTTTTATCATCTACCATAAGCTTTAGAAATACTAACTTATCATTATATTGTTCTGATAATCTATTATATAATGGTTCTAAAGCTTGACAAAAACCGCAACGAACTGCACTAAAATTAACTATGACTGGAAGAACAGAGTCTATCACTTTTTGTTGCCATTGGTTTGCTGTTATAGTTTCTACTGTCATAGAAAATTATAAGCTATATCATACTATTTTATTTTTCTATAATGTATATAATAATATTTTCTATAAGGTATATAATAATATCGTAGTTCACTATTAATGATGTGAATTCCCGAAAATTCTGGGAAATCTATTTTTCGGCATTTAAAAATTGTTGATCCAGTATCAACTGCTAAATGTTACTGCGTTATCCCAATAATCTTAAAAAGATCTTTCTAGAATCTCATCTTTCAATTTTAAAAACAGTAATATTGACAATAGTGATCTCTTAGAAAAATCATGGAGTATTGTTGATATCTCTCTCTCTCTTAAAGATTTTTATGCACTATATTATATAGCTCTAAATTTCTGTCCATTAGTGTTACTAACTTCATTGGAGGTATTCTTTTTTGAATTGCAGTAGTAAGAGCATATTTTACCAAATAATCTGGATTAAAATCAAGTTTCTTGAATGAGTTACATTTTTTTAACCAGCCAGTTAAGATATCAAATGACTGTTGATATGATAACTTTTTGATATTGACCAGATATGGAGCAAGAATCAGATTTGTAGCATTTTTTCTAAAATCTGATATTGGTGTATTTAGAAGTTTTTCTATCCAAAATATATTATTACTATTACTTTTAATAGCTAATCTTTCCTCTATCTCTCTCTTTTTTTTGTTAAGTTCTTTTATCTTTTGATTTATAAGATATCTTCTAAAGTCTCCTAAAAAAAATTTTATAGATGGTCTATCCTTATTCCATTCTTGTATGATTTTTACCTTTGAGTTTTCGAAGCTTTCACCTTTAGCAAGACATTTTGAATTAAAGGAATTTGGTATACGTAATAGACAAGACCGGAATGATGGATTATTTGCTTTGTCTGCTTTATTATTTGACAAATTATCTTTGGCAAATCTCAAAAATCTTTCTGATGGATTATCAAATTCTTGAAACTCTTGTATACGTTCCAACTCCATAGGACAATATACTGGTAAAATTATATGATAACCATTTCCACTCCATAGAACTGTGGGATGTGCATTATTTTTACCAAGTTTTTCTTTAATATTTTTTAGGGTTTTATCCAATGCTATTTGTAATGACTTTTCAGTATTGAAATTTGATAAATCTAAATCTATGAATAACAATTCAGGAATCCAAGTTGCACCTTCTTTTAATGAAGGATAAGCATTAATTCTGCAATCTATAAAATCAGATTCTATGAAATGTTCTAATGCTCTTTCTTTTGAGTAGACTATTCTCTGATATCCTAATTTTTTAGTCATTACAGTTCGTGGGAATATTGTTGGCTTTTCTAAATGAGATAAAATAAAGTTTAAGCCTATTTCTATTTCCTTCTTATTCTTATTTCTATCAATGCCATCCTCTATTGAGGTCAACCTTACTAATTCTTGTTGTATTGGCATTATTATATCTCATTCTCCTTTTCGTTTCCAGCACATGAATAGTATTGTTCTTTTGTCATCTCTATATGATTATCTTTTTTAGTACAATATGTGTTCACTAATTTTACATCATCAACAAAAGACTCTTCCTAATTGATGTCTTACTTATCAGACCGATATGTCTGATCAATTTTGATTATTCAGTTTAGAATTAATGAGTTATTTCCATTCCCATACTTTATACAAAATATTACCATCGTTGTCTACCGTAGCTTCATGAACTCCAACAAGGTTGTCCAAAAATGATAATTTTCCTGTTTTTGAAGAACGATAGAAATTAGAACCCAAAACTACTTTTGAGGAACCTTTAAGTTTACTAATACCTTGTGCTTTGACAGTAGCCATTTCCTCATCACTTCCTTTAACAGTTACAATATCCTTGCCCTCTATAAAGAAGACACCATCTGAGATTGGAACACTTGTAAACGTTCCTATCTCCAAAACTTCAATTTCTCTCATTTTTCCTTCTAAAAAATATGAGCTTTCTATTTTAGGTCCTTCCAAATCTAATACTCTTTTAGATGTAATTCTTCCTTTTGCTTCATAAAATAAATCTCCTAACATGTTAATAATGTGTAAGAAACAAAATTACTATAAAAAGTAGATTAACCTAAAAACACAAACCAGAGAAAGGAGGATGGTTAAATGTTTTTTAATCAAATAAAACTAAAAGACTTTGATATTACTCCAAATTCATTAATACTGTAGAAATGAATTCAACTTTCTATGAAGAATTTTAAATGACCTTAAAGATCTATTTCTTAGTATGGTAAAAACAAATTCTCAAAATTCTGAATTTTAAATTAACGTACCTGAAAGAATAACCCCCTAGAAAAAATAAAATAGAATTATGAGGGGGAGTTTCTATTTGTTATTATTTTATCAAATTCTTCATCTGACATATCATGAATATGACCAATTACTAATCTTATAACTTCATCATCTAACGTTTTGAGATTGAACGGATTAAATAATTGTGATGCATCTTCTCGACTACCAGAATAGAATTTATGAAAAACTGCTTTTATTAGTTTTTGACCT
>DATDKD010000165.1:0-22820 GCA_036520175.1 Nitrososphaeraceae archaeon | reverse complement strand
TGTTGTCATAGCTCATGGATTTTTGAGGATATTTGCTGTAGCTGTTGTCATAGCTCATGGATTTTTGAGGATATTTGCTGTAGCTGTTGTCATAGCTCATGGATTTTTGAGGATATTTGCTGTAGCTGTTGTCATAATTGTTTGAATAGCTGTTGCTATAATATCCTTGACCTAAGGCGGCTAAGGCTGACTGAGGAATAGCAACTCCATATCCCAACGCAAGGCTCAACATTAGAGCCATTGAGAAGATGAATAATTTGTTCATAGTATACAGATTCATATAAGACTTATTTAGATTGTGAATTATCACTAGAGAATCAAATAGAAGAATCTTATAATTAATGAAGTCTGATAATTATCTACTTATAAATTTTTATGTTCTTTTAACACTAGATTTATTCCATTCATATAATTTTAATTATTTTCCTAGTATAATGTTATATGAAATAGATATAATGATCATTGTTAGTAAACAATGAATATTATAAAGGGATTAAAATAACTTTTTAATATTAATATAATCAATTACTAATCCGGAGAATGGGTATTAACACCTTGCATGGACATTCTCCGAATAGTGGTGGATGTAACTTATCCAAAATAACCTTGAATTTTATTTTATTATAGTTTGTTGTAAATCATTCTATAGAGTTATTCTATAACAAACAGAATCATTTTTGCTTGAAAATTTATTAAAATAATATCTAATAACTGGTATATATTACCAAGCTGTTATATATCTAAATCTAATACCTATTTGTTGATAATTATTAGTCGTTCTATTTAGGCTCGTACTCGAATACCTCCTTGAATGGTCTCGCTTTTCTTGTCCTTATATATATTTAGAACAATATTTCATTGAAAATCTAGTACTTTCAGTAAAAATTTTATTTAAATATACTGAGCAAATATGTTTCCAAAGTTAAGCTTATTAGAGGATATAATTTTAATTCAGGAAGATATATTATAGATAGCGTATAATAATAATAATAGTAGTAGTGAAGCTATTCACTTACTTTAAAGATTCAAATCCTACCACTTATTGCATTAGTACTTTTTTCATTCCCATTGGAAATAATAGGCGAAGGTTTGAAATAAGTTACCAATCAACTAATACTAGTTAACCGATCTACCTACTTGTCATATTCTAATCCCCCTACGAAAAGCAACTCATGTTGGCATGATAAATTTGTTACTCCTATAAGATATTATCATATCTAACTGAATTTCAGTAATGTATAGTAGTAGATTGAAACTAAATCAAAATTCACAGATATAAAAAGGTATTATTTGAAAAAATCTAGTACCTGTTTTATCAACAAATTTGGTCTTTCTTCTGGGATAAAATGTCCTGTATTAGGTAACGTGATTCCAGTAACATTGGTTGCAACCTTTTGAAATGAAGTAGTAGTAGAGTTACCAATAGCAGCTTCTCCACCTATTGTCAATATAGGAATCTGCAGTTTTTCTTTTCCGTATTCTTTGTTTTGTTCTGCATCTTCAAAGATTGCTCTATAGTATTCAAAACCTGCACGCATTGCACCAGGTTTAGAATACTGTTTAATGTACACTTCTCTATCTTCTGGCGTTATTGCGGATTGATTGTAAGTCCAATCATAAAACCAATTAAGATACAAGTCTTCTTTTCCTTCAATCAATTTCTCTGGAAGATCCCTTACTGCATGAAATGAAAAATGCCATATTCCAGTGGGTGAAAAGTCTCCTGCTTCTTCCAATCCAAAACCAGGTAATAAAGTATCAAGAATAATCATTTTACCTACATCTTCAGGATGTTCAGCTGCATAAGAATATGCAACAGGTCCTCCCCAATCATGAGCTACAAGATTTATTTTACTATAGCCTAACTTTTCTACTAATTGGTAAATATCTTCTGCAAGGTTTTTTGTATCATAACCAGTTTGGGTTTTTTCTGAATCTCCTAGACCTCTCATATCGGGAGCTATTAGTGTATAGTTATTAGCTATTAGTTCAGGTATAACATTCCGCCATTCGTACCACGTTTGTGGCCATCCATGCAATAAAACAATAGGATCTCCTTTACCACCAATTACATAATGCATAAGGATTCCATTAACTGGAGTTTTATAATGAGTATAGGTTATTTTTTCACTATTATCAATATTGTTTTGTGCACCAGCGGGAAGTATAAATCCTAAAGAAACTACAGAACAACAAAGGATAAGTGCCAAAAAACTGTTATGATACAAATAATCTATTAGTATCAATCTCTGTAACTGATTAATCACACATTTATGGAAATGCTGACTGTTTCTTTTTTCGAATTGCAATTCATGTTCGCCTCGATTTTCCATTTCCACAATATCACCTATTGCCATAACCGACACAAAGTCTAGGCTCTTAGACGAGTAAATCCTCCCATAATAGTGCGAGAGCCAGTAGTTATGAGACTTAGATACACTTGGTAAAGTGATTCACCAATCTTATCATTTTTCATATTTGCAATAAACTCATCCAAATGCTTGTGGTCTCTGTATGATTGTATTTCCATCCAGACCTCCTCGTCTTGGCTAGCAGAAAGAGTTTCTGCTATGTTAACAAAGTCCATTACTGTATTAGTACTACTGAGATAAAGGACCTCAAAGCGAAGGATTCCGTGTTTCCTAAAAAATTCAGCACACTGTTTATTAAGCTGTACCATCGCATCATGATTCTTTTTAGGCGCTCTATAGATAAAAAGCTGGACAAGATTTCCACTTCCTTCTTCCTTTTCTATTATGTTTGATGTATTCATGAAGAATACCATACAAAATATGGTTTTTAAATATGTAAGGGAATAAAAGTATAGTTAATTATAATCCATCAAAAGATCAACAGCAAAAAGCAGATAGCAACAACGATGAGGTAACCTTTATCACCATATTATATACTCATTTTTCCAAGGCATAATTGCACAACAAAATATGGATTGCTATAATCATTTAAATCTTCAACTTCCACTACTTTTATGCTTAGGTATAAATTTTTTATAATACTCTTTTGTCCTTTTATTGAGACCTAATGGCTAATAATTATATAAGTTACCAAGTGATTAAACACTACTTCTATTTGTCCAACTACATATCATACTCGAAACCTTCAGAACTCTATATTTAATCTTGAAAATGTAAGTATGTATAATGTTATTCTCAAGTTTTAATAAATCCTATTATAGTTTTTGTTCTATTAATTTATATGAATGATGCTAATAAAATGGATAAACCAAGAAATCCCATTCCTACAATTGACATTATACTATCTGAACATTCTAATATCAATAAAGTCTTGCTCATAAAAAGAAACAAAGAGCCTTTCAAGGATTATTTCTCACTGCCTGGAGGATTTGTCAATGAAGGTGAAAAAATAGAAGATGCAGTAAGAAGAGAGGCAGAAGAAGAATTATTAGTTAAAGTGGAACCTATTGATATTCTAGGTGTTTATTCTGATCCTAATAGAGATCCCAGAGGACATATTATATCTATAACTTTTATAGCTAAAATCAATAGTGGCGAGATAGAAGCTGGAGATGGTGTTGCAGAATTAAAATGGGTTGAAATTAATAATATAAAGGATATAAAACTTGGATTTGATCACTCGAGGATATTATCTGATTATGAGATATGGAGGAAGAATAAAGGAACATATTGGTCTTCAAAGTAGGTTATTTGGTAGACATTTTATATTGCTTGTAAAAAAAAATTTATGATCAACTCTCTCCTAACAATTTTGCTAAATAGGTAATCTACAATAATAGTGTTCTATAAGTGTTATTGAACTATAAAATTGTGTCAAAGTCAGTTGGCTATCCTCCGAGATTACCTTCAATTATTATATAGAATATTATTTACTATTTATATAATGAAAAAGATTGTGATTGGCTTAATGACAATGATGTTATTGATAGTAATATCTTTGATTTATACTACTACTACTACTACTACTTTTGCACAATCCAGTCAGACTTCAACCTCACCATTACAACAACAACAACAAAATTCCTTTTGTAAACTAACAAAATCTGATATGCTAGGTCCTTTCTATAAAGAGAATGCTCCATTTAAGCAAAGACTTGGTGAAGGAATTGAAGGAGAACGACTTATAATCACAGGAAAAGTTATGGATATGAGATGCAAACCGCTGAAAGATGCGATATTGGATATATGGCAAGCTAATTCAACTGGAGAATATGACAATAAAGGATTTACACTTAGAGGCAAGGTTAAAACAAATAATGATGGAATCTACCTTATAGATACTATAATTCCTAAAGAATATGCTACAGGAGATATAACTCGTCCGGGTCATATACATTTAAAAGTTGGAGTTCCAAATCAGCCAACACTTACTACTCAATTATACTTTGAGGGAGATCCTTATCTTACTGATTTGGAGGATAAATCATTGGTAATGAAGATTACTGAAGCAAATGGAACTAAAAAAGCTAAATTTGATTTTGTGATTGAAAACTATAAAGAATATAATAAATAAAAATTCAATAATATTATTGAAGTCATCCTTAATTATTTTTAATTTTATAGAATAAAAAAGTAAAAAAATGTATGTAAACTCACACAAATCTATCTCTAAATCCTAATATTGATAAATAACATCTTATTATCAAAATTCAAAATATAACGTTCTTAACTAGAGTAAGTGGAAGAATAATTGAACAAAGTTAAGGCAGACCATATGATTATTTTATAATAAAAATAAATTTGAATTTCTTAATGTAATTGAAAATTTATATCCACGAGGAGTATTATCTATATTTAGCATAGTTTTTTTTAAAAAATTTAGTATATTTAAATAGAGTTTTTCATATGTGTATTAAAATTATTAAATATATCAAATTAATAAATAATATATAAAATAATAACATAAAGGAAGTATATTGAGATATGAAATTAAGAAATACAAAGGATAAAAATCTTCATAACGATATTAATTTGATAAAAATTGATTTCTCTCTAAAAAGAGAAATATTGTATGTTGTAATAGGTGCTCTAATTGGTGCTATAACAATGATTCTTCCTAGAACTATTTATGAATTCATAACTGGTCAACCATACTATATATCATGGATTATATTTGGACATGTAATAGGGATTTATTCTCCCTATGCTGCTACCGCGGGATTTATAATTCATTTAATTACGGCAGTTTCCATAGGCTTGGTCACTGGTATATTCTTATATAAAACAAATATTTTGAATATAAGTAAACCTCTAAATGGTTTTTTTTATGGAATTTTTGCAGGTACAATAATATTTGTAGTATGGGCTATCCCAATAAATGAATTTGTTTTGATCCCAGAAAACATTCGAACTATTGCTGATATTGATCCAAGTTTACCAAAACAAGCAATCTCTCAACAAATTGAAATTAATAAATTAAGTATTTTATTTAATTCATTATTTATTAATCTATTATTTGGAATAACAGTTGGTCTAGCATCTTCTTTTTTGTCTATAAAATTTGGCACACGATATAAATGTAATATCTGTAATGTGTCATTTCCTAGGATAAATATTATTCGAAAACATTTACAATTAGTTCATCGTAGACAGCCGATAGAACAAAAGAAAATTGCAATATTAGGTGGTGGATTTGCAGGGATTGAAGTTCTTACAAAACTACAAAAAGAATTTCAAAACGATATAAGAGTAGATATAACTCTAATAAGCAAAGATAATTACTTTCTTTTTACTCCCATGTTACATGAAGTATCTTCTGGGATGATAGAGCCTAGGCATGTGGCATCACCGTTGAGGTCATTTTGTAAAAGAGCCAGGTTTATAGAATCTGAAATTAAATCAATAGATTTAGAGAATAGAAAAATTGAATTTACAAATCAGGTTTTGGAAGCAAGATTTACTAGTAATAAACCTCATAACATAAGAAGAGAAGACAAGAAATTAGATACATTATCGAATCATTTACCTTCAGTTAATTCTTCAGATATTTCAAACGTGAACATGAAGAATGATAATAACAACAATAACTATGCAAATACAAAAAACGATCAGTATGTCAAATCATTATGGTATGATTATCTAGTTATAGCATTGGGTAGTAACACAAATTTTTTTGGGAATAAAAATATTGAGAAATCATCATTCACAATGAAAAGTCTTTATGATGCATTTTCTATTCGAAGTCATATTATAGATACATTAGAACAGACAGATATACTGTTATTTGAAGAAAAAAAGGACGTGGTAATAGATCAAGAAATTAAAACAAATAAAAATAATAATTATATTGTAAATTATAAAGAGAATGAGAATATCTTTGAAAATACAAGAAAGAGTTTAATCACGTATGTGGTAGTGGGCGGAGGTTTTGCCGGTGTTGAAACGATTGGAGAGATAAATGATTTTATAAAAGAATCCATTAAAGATTATTACCAAAATATAGATATAAAAGATGTCAGAGTTATTCTAATTAATTCTGGACCTGAAATCTTACCAGAGATGGATGAACGACTGGGAAAATTTGCTTTAGAAGAATTAAAGAAAAAGAATGTAGAAGTTATTTTGAATAATAGAGTTATTGATGTAAAGTCTATAATAGAAGGTAATGAAGATAAAGAAAATCAAGTAAATTTACGTGGTCCAAAAAAAATCATACTAAAAGATAATAGTTACATAATAGCGGATACACTTATTTGGACTGCAGGTGTTGTGCCAGAGAAATCCGTTATTGATATTTCTTGTGAACATGATAAAAGTGGTAAAGTTGTAACTGACAAATATTTGCAAATAAAAGGTCATAGAGATGTCTATGCTATAGGTGACTGTGCTAGTATAATAGAACCAGATTCAGGGAAGCCATGTCCACCAACTGCTCAACATGCTATACGTGAAGGACAAATTACAGCAGAAAATATATGTTCATCAATAAAAAAAGAATTAAAATTTGAAAAGACTAGAGAAAGGAAAGAGAAAGGAAAAAAAAGAGAAATCATCGAATTTAACAAAAAAGAATTTTCATATAAAACTAGAGGAATAATGGCCACAATAGGAAAAAGAAATGGAGTAGCCATGATTTTTGGATATTCAATAAAGGGAATCTTTGCATGGGGAATATGGAGATTTTTTTACTTGACTCATTTACCAACTCTAGAAAATAAGTTACGCGTAATGATAGATTGGGGAATAGATATGATGTTTGGAAGGAATTTAACAAGATTAAAGTCACCTATTGAAACAAAAGATATGGTATCCAGAAAGGATATTGATAAATAAGTTATAAATATAACAGGATATTTACATAATGGTTATAGTAATTAGTTCCTAATTGACGTATATAATATATTTCTGGTATCATTATTCAAATTCAAATTTGAATTTTAAATGTATAAAAAATTTATTAATAAAGATATGACTAATTCAACCTTTCAAAGAGAAGAAGGCTGTAGATTTGTAGTATCATATTTTCCATTAGAATCTGCCTGCCAAAAATCTAGAATTGCACCACTAATAGGTTTACATGTGAAAAAGTTTAAAACTTGACCAGTTATTACTATCTTTTTCCCTTCTATTCCTTTAGCAAATACTTCTTTTGGGCGGAGCCTTCTTTATAAAATGGGCCTTGGATTGTCGGAACCGTGAGTTCGCAAGAAGATTTTATTTGACCTGATTTAGTAACGGCGATAAAACTATCTGTAGTAGTAGTGTTTTGTGCTAAAGATTCAGAAGATGCTGCAAAGATGGATATGAAAATAATACTTATAATAAAAGTTATTACTGTAGATTTTATAGTAATAGTTTTCAATCTTCACATATCATTAACGAAACCTATAACTATTTCTCAAGGAAAAACAATATCTTTTCGGAAGTAAAAAATAAAATTAATACACTATAGTCAATATCAATTGAAGATTATTTTCGAGTTCTTAAGATAGATAGATTATTATGCTTTCGCTGGTTTGACATGGATAGATGGTGTGTAAGGGAATATGTTCACGCCATAAAGCAATTAGGCCTTCAACTGGTCAACGTTATTTGATCGGCCAAAAACGTTGTCAAGTTTGTCAAATTTTCATTAATTGGAGAGGTACGTACTGCCCTTGTTGTGGTTATAAATTAAGGGTTACCCCAAGGAATAGAAAATTCAAACAAACATTAAGAAGTATTAAAAATTAAGGTATGAAACCAGTATACAGTATTTTATAAATTATAATGGAACATCAGATAACTTTGACATCTTTTTTGCGGCAAGTATAGCGACGGCCAAATATTTACCAATCAACCTTTAAATCTCGACAACAATAGTGGAAATTCTAAAATCACAAATTGCAGCAGCAACAACTTTAGGTAACGTCTACAAGTAATTACAATATTATCAATACATTTTATCAAATGATATATCAGATTGATTTGATTGAAAAATAAAATATTATGAATCCGTTCATCTGAAATTATTATAAAATGATAAAGTCTATTGGAGATTAGTATAGTACATATACATTAAGAGTCATACGACAATTATATTTAATGTATTCATTTTTTTCTTTCTTTTTGTATATATATATTATAATGCTACTTGTTATATTTTTTTTTGATAATAATCAATTATATGTTTTTTGCTCATATTATGGAAGTAAAATACAAGAAATAACAGATAATAATGATGGTATTAAAATTCTGTTTACTTATGAACCAGAAAAACCTATTATGGATACTTTTACAAAACTTTACTTTAGTGTTCAAGATTGAGAGGGAAATCATATTAAAGACGTAAAAGCATCAGTCATAGTAACTAATGGACAACGACTTTTCAAGTTTCAAAATATAACTGCTACAGCTGGAGATTTCTATGTAGAATATATTTTTCCTGATGATGGAACTCATAAAGTAATTACAAGAATTGATACAAAAACTACCATAATTCCAGCATCATTTAGTGTATTTGTTCCTCACCAATCTCCTCCCAGTATTTTGAATCCATTTCCTCTCCCACCTGATGGAAAATATAGTTTAGGCATAACAGTAAGTATTATACTTACAATAGCAATTCCGATTGTAGCAGTGATATCATTAATTATTATAATTAAAAAGAAATGAACAAATTTGAATTTTAATTATATTTTTTAATAATGATTAATTAAGGTATTATATTGCTTATTTGTTACAACAAAATTGTGTCAAAATTAGTTGAGTATTTCTCCGTTTGTATTCACAGGAATAAGCTTACTAGTTTTAGAAAATGTTCAAGTATAATATGGTTTTTTATTATAAAAATGTAGTACAAATAATAAACATTTCAAACAATAATATCATTTTTTTTGGGTGTTAATTAAATATAGTTGAACAAAATATACAAATAAACAATTGTCAGAAGTTGAAACTGCGCTTATAATTCTTTCAAAAGATTATGATCAACTATTTAATGTAATAGATGAATTGATCTCTCGTAAAGGATATAGAACTAAAAAGAATGGAATTCAAATAATACATGATACATACTTTGATACAAAAGATGAAATTTTACAAAAAAATGAAATTGCATTACGTATTAGAATTATTGATGAACAAGTTTCTAAAATTACTTTGAAAATATTACAAAATACTACAGAAAATTATTCTGAAAGAATAGAGATAGAAGATATTTATTCGACAGAAATGCTCAATCAAATTATTTTAAAAATAAAGTCATACCTCAATTTAAATATCTTTAATTTCCCTTTAAAATATTATAATAATGATCCTAAACTAAATTTAATAAATTTAGGTTTTAAAAAAATTCTAAATAAACAAACTCAGAGAAAAATTTTCAATGCCGTCAACAAAAGTTCTAATCAAACAGAATTTGAATTTGTATTTGATACCACTACATATATCTTCGATAATAATAATAATATAACGAATTTAGAATTGGAAATAGAGTCAAAATTATCCAAAAATAACAAGACAATACTCAAAGATTTTGTTAGGGAATTAAGACTTAATCAAAATTTATTCAAATATTGGCCTTATAATAAATTGCTAACAGGAAAAGTTATAGAGATATTATTAGATAACAATGAATTAATAAAGAATAAAGATTATGATGATAAAAAGATTTTGACATTATCAGGACTAGCCAAGATTGAATTATTTATAGAATCAAGAAATCACCTTACTACAAAAACATGACAATGAGCATATGTCACTACTCCCGATGCAGTACTACCCAATAATATTCTTTTAAATCCAGTGCTTCCACTCTTTCCTAATATAATAATATCAACATTTTCTTTTTCAGCATAATCAACTATTGCTCCAACTATAGACATGGAAGTTGTTATAACATCAGTGGTAATTTTATGGATATTATAACCTTGATTTTTACTGTCATCAATTATTTGGTTAAACCATTTTTGTGCTTCTTTTTTATACTGATCAAGGTGATGGGGAGTAACCATTCCAAAGACTCCTGATGAATCTCCGTGTTTTATTTGTGATGGAACTACAGATAAAAGGATTATTTCAGCCTCATAAGTGGTTGCAAAATCAATTGCATATGTGGCAGCAGTCAATGAAGAGGGGGATCCATCAATTGGAATTAAGATTTTTGAAAATTTTATTTTGTGTGTATTGAAACTTGACAATTAAGTGATCAAAATAATAAAAAACCTTTCAACTATTAATATTTTCATATACTTTATTTATGATTTAAGTTATGCCTAATCTAGTCATTATAATATAATTTCATAATATATTTCATTAATTATTTTAACAATATTTTATATATTTTAATTTAAATAACAATAAAAAACCAATAGATTAGTAACAAGTTAGGTATTGACAATAGTAAATAGATTTTTGATTTTAGATGTTTATTATTGTTCTTAACTATATATATTTCTGTCAAAATCAGTTGATGACACTCTTTAGAACCTTATCAATAAAATATTTAAATATGTCATATTAGTATTGTTTTGTTAAAAGTTATCTGAAAAAATACTAATTCACCTTAGAAGATGAATATTTATATTCTCAAACTTTTCTTTATCTTCTTTATTATAAAATAAATATATATCTGTTTTTAAATTATGTTTAAAATTTGTTGAACATTTAAGATCGATAAATTGACCAAAATTAATATTTTTCATATTCTTGTAGACATCTGAACTACACAATATATAACCTCCTTTAGCAAATTCAACAATTCTATGAGCTAATATAACATCTGATCCCCAATAAGCTATTTGCCCATCTATTTGTTTAATGGGTTTACTAATTCCACAAGAAATTCCAGTATTAACTGTAATTGTTTTTGAGTCAATTTCTTTTGCGTTATAAATTTTATTATTTCTAATCTTTGTATTGTGTACATTTAAGTATTTGTGAAGATCAATTGAAAATTTTAAAGCATCTTCTCCTCTATCAAAAATAATAAAATAACCATCCCCTGTTGAGTTTATATATCTTACTTTCTTTTGCTGAAATCTCTCCGAGTTAGAGTTTATAATTTTATTAACACAAAGCCTCAATTTTTCTAGTTTTTCAATTTGAATATCTAATGGAATATGTTGAGATGAAGAACCTTCTAAATCAATAACAAGATAATAATAATAGTATAATTTCTTTTTTGAAACCATATAGAATTACAAATACAAAGTAAGAGTATATATTTTCTTATTATCTTGTTAAGATTTATATTATTCCTACTAATACTTTGAGAATACCTCAGTCAATAAAATTCAATTATAACGCAATTTTTTATATTTTTAGTATATTTTGAATTGACTCATTATTTCACTAATTATTACATATTATTTTATAATAATATGGTAAATTAATATCTTGACAAATAGCTCATTTATTATAGTATTATCGTACTAGTACAATATATTCACTATATTTCTTTTACATATTTGAGAAAAACTATGAGTTCTGAGTTTATTTCTATTTAAGATTAATTTCTTCTCCCTATCCTATTCTTTAACCTGTTATTATTAGTTCATCTTCATAGCTACATTTTATCGAGACTTTATATCCTGTACAAAGCTTTTACGCACATAACATTTTAAGAGATGTTCTTAAGCCTCATTTACCTTGTGAATTGGAATAGTTCAACATCATATACAATATTTTGTGGACTACAAAAATCGAGCATTTGTTGAGTCTAATGCCTTCCTTGTATTAAAGAACCAGTAAGATGTGGAGTCTACTTATCAAGGCAAGTGCTTAATTAAACTAGCATATAGCTTTTGGAAATAAATAGTAAATAAAAATTGGTTTGTTGATAGTAATACCCTAGCCTTCTTATGAGGCAACCTCATTTAGAAGGCTCGCTTATGATGTTATTGATGAATACAGTGTAGCACTTTATAGATTTTAGAATAGTTCAAAATTAGTAAACTAAGGTAATCAAAAAATAATAATAATAATATAATTTTACTAATTGTCATAGCCCGAATAGATATGATTGGGCTTATAGGTAGAATGTCCAGGCTATGACAACAATGACAATGCCAACTACATGATTTGCGGTGTGTTGTTATTTTTAACTCCTACTCGGTATTATATAATAAGATAATTTTGTATTTATCGATGCTTGTAAATTTATGTTTAGATTTTAATCAATAATCTATTGTTATTATACAAAATAATTTTTTGTTATTAAAATTAAAAATAAAAAATGACGGAGGTTAACATCTCGTGGGGATTGTCTAAGCAAAATGATTTGGCAGGTGGATTCCTAATTTTATTAATTTAATTCAATAACTTGATTCCTTTTATTATTTTGGAAAATCTCAATAAGCTGAATTTTATCTATATTTCCAATTCATAAGCAGTTGAGATATTTAATATAGTTGTCTAAAGTAGATTGTTTCTCATTAAGTAAATCTCCGTATGGTTATTCTATAACAAATAAAATGCTCTTACTAATCTCATTATAGTGAGAATTCTCTATCAATATTAAAATTATTTTAACCAAATTTATTTAGGATGTTGATTTTCTCTTCAACATATATTTCAAATAAATCTAAAAATGAACCGTTTTGAATTTCATTATTGATAAATATTGAGATAGCATCATCATACTTTCTTATACTTGCTTTATTAGAATTTTTAGAATTGGAAGGTATATTGTTTAAATGTGGTTGATAATCTTTTAAAGGAAAGTCTGGATCTATTTCGCCTTTATTATCTAATACTTCTACGAATCTATTATTTGTTTCTGGAATGACACAATATTCCTGAGAATCATTAAGATTGAATGAACCAATTGCTCCTATAACGTTATTATCAAGAGGCCTATTTTCCATAGTGAAAGGAACAGTAAAATCTATCTCTCCTTGATTATTAATATTGATTCCAGAGAACCAACCCTTTTCAAGATTCTCTTCATTAAATAAACTTAGGCCCTTTTTTACCAGCTTGCTAACAAATACAGAATATTCTGTAAGACTCCATTTAACGGTCTCCTTAATTGCTGTTTCATCTAATTTGTTGTTTCCTCTACTTCTGCCATCAAATTCAGATTTTTTATTCAACCTTGTAATTATTACTAATTCATTTTATATATTCTAAGAGGTTTTACTTTATCAACAAAATATGAATAATTAAATAAAACCCTACATATTTATTGATGGATAATGCAACTTATCAATTTTATGGTTTCCTTCTTAGGCCACATTTAATTTATATGATAGTTATATATGCTCTATTTTATCTTAATTATGCAACTTAATTATGCAGAAGATAAACTCTTCATTAAGACATTTGATATTAAGCTTATAAGCGATACATGAGTATAATTACATATGTCAAGCAATATATCAGGAAATGAGAATACGTTGGAGAAAAAAGCAGATCTTGTAAATTCACCTGAAGTTCAAGTAATGAAAGAAAAAGAAAAGGACTTCATTGATATTGATCTTAAAAATCTAGACGAGGGAAAATTCTATAGAGTAGAATATGAAGGAGACGTTTATGCTGTAGAGAAATTAACTGATGGAAAAATAGCCTTTTATGAGGTGGTAGAATAGAGATGGCTAATTCAGAACCAAAACCAGTAGGAGATCTTTCTAATAGAACGTTGAAGAAGATAGGTGAACTCGATCCAAAAATATTTGAGCCAAACAAGGTAAAGGAAATAGAAATAAAGAGTTGGAAAAAACAAAAGCCTGAACAATGGCATATCTATCTTGACATCGATACAGGTCATTTGAGAAAATGGAAGCTCCCTAATTAGAGTTCAGAGAGTATTATTTTTTCCTAAAAAATTCTTTATCAGTTATCCTATGGTTTTTTTTTAAATAAACCAGTAAAATATGCCATAGAGTCCGCAACAACAAGGTATCCTATTATACTGATAAAACTTGCAATGGTCGAAGCAATAAAGGGTTGATAATCGAGAGTAAGAAGCCAAAAGTGAATAGCAGGTTTTATAGTATTGTATTCTATCTCTGCAATTGAAAGGGTGGATGCTAGTTTTAATATAACCCACCTCACTTTTGCAGATTCTCTTCTATTCCCTTGTTCGTCAACAAACTTCTCTTTGTTGTCAAAATAAAACAGAATACCAAACATTGCGAAGAATACACTCGTTTCAACAGCTAATGAGGTTAAAGTATTAACAAGTGGTGATGTAATTTTTGCTATCACTTGACTAGTTACAGCGCTAGCAAGAAATGCACCAGCAAAGCCAATAAGGATATTTCTGTTAAATAAAAAATAGTCTCTAAATCGACTTTTATTCAATTAATTCCCCTAACTACTTGAAAAAATATGCGTACTTGCAACTCCATCCTCTTCTCAACATTCACTATTTCTTAGAGATGATTTTTTAAGAAATTATAATATTAGGTTTACCATTCTTATAAGATAAAAACTCTATGCTTTGTAATAATATATACAAAATCTTTTTAATTTCCAAATCAATAAAATATTTAAATGTACATTTCAAGGTACAACTACGTTTCATACTAAAACCTCAAGATGAATGCTAATTAATAAGTTTGCTATAGAAGCTAAAAATCCAGTTAGACTACAAGTTTATAATTAATAAATAAATAATTAAATATCTTATTTTTCAAGAAAATTTTAAATACTAAAATCGAAATATTCTAGTGATGTGAAAAGTATTATAATATTTAAAATATCTTTAGTTTTTATAATTTCAATAATGTCTTTATTGTTTTTTTTTACTTTTTTACCATCTTCAGTATTAGCTGAAGAAAAAAATTTACAAAATACAGGAACACTTACCATCAAAATAACTAATTTTGATACAAGAGAACCTCTATCAAACGTGACATTTAAGATTTTTCCTAATCCATTTACATTAAATGGCTCTCTTGTCATACAGGATAACAATAAATCTGTAGATTTTAATTCATCTAATGGAATTATATTACTAAATAATGTAAAATTTGCATCATACATCATAAATGAAACTAGAGGACCAGAGAATTTTGTTTCATTGTTAATAAAAAATAGAGTTACAGTTCATGAAACTAATCCTAATGCAATCATAACTATTGAAAATAAGGATACTAATCTACCTTTCAAAGGTAAAGCCAACATATCTACAGAATTAAATGCTGAATCACTTAAGACATTTATTTCAAAAGGTGCATTAGTAAATGGAAAAAAAATTAGCAAGGTTAACGAAATGCCTGAAGGATTTATACAATCTATTGAAGAATTGAACACTTCAAGTCCACCAAAAGATATACTCTTTGAAACATCTGCTCCAGTTACTTCTACAGCATCGCAACTCTTCAAATCTTACTCTATTCCTAATTATCCTGCTCCAACACAGAAAATAGCGGTAGAGAGTATATACACTCCCCCTCTCTTTTTTATAAAACAAGAGAATTCTAATAATAATTTTATTCTTACTCCTATTATTGGAAAGATATTTTCTAATATGTCGTTGCTAATAAACAAACCTTTCTCAACAGAATCTAACACCACTAGTGTTGAAAAATTAGAGATGACATTTGCAAAACAGGCAACGAACGTAGGATTCAGTTTTGGAACTTCAGATAATATTCCTAAAAAACTCAATCTTCCTCCTTTACCAATTGATAAAATTGCGTTATTTTTAAATATAGATTATATTTATAGTGATAAGCCAACACGAATAAATTTCTCGAATCCAGATTCATTCATCTCCTCACCTTTAAGTTATATATCTATTAATAAATCTCTTAATACAGCTAAATTAAAGGATGGATGTCCAGACGTTTCATTATATGTCTATAATGAAATAAATCAACAGTGGAATACATTAGATAAACTTCAAAGGTACAAATCTATCGATACTGATGAAAAATGCGGTTATATCTTAGAATTACAACACTTCTCAAAATTTGCTGTAGGAGGTATCCAACCACCACAAATTGGTCAAACATGAAATTAATATCTATCATAATGAGAAAATGTATTTACTTAAATATAAAGAAAATTAGTGGTAAAAAATATTAATAAATTCTACAATTATGATAAATCATGCTAGTTTAATTTATGCCAATTTCTTTTTTACGGATATTGTAGGTTTATCTGATCCTAGAATGTCTACAAAAACTCAGATAAAGAAAATTGAGATGTTAAATAAACTGATCAAAGAATGTATTGCTTTTAAAACAACATCCAAAGACTCCCTTCTTGTGCTTCCTACCGGAGATGGAATGGTAATTGGTTTCTTTCAAAGTCCAGAACTTCCTTTAAATTTAGCAATGGAACTTCATAGAAAAATTGGATTATACAATAAAGGAAAAATTCCTACAGAAGCATTACGCTTAAGAATAGGAATACATTCAGGTCCTGTTTTCGTAGTAAATGATGTCCTGGAGAATAAAAACATCTGGGGACCTGGAATAATATTATCTCGCAGAATAATGGATATTGGTAATGATGGTCACATATTATTAAGTTCAAGAATAGCAGAAGATTTAAGAGAATTGTCTGATGAATATAAAAAAATAATTAAACCATTACATGATTATACACTAAAACATGGACAAAAAATTTTAATCTATTCAGCTCATGGAAAGGATTTCGGTAATCCAAATATTCCAATAGGAAATTCACATCAACGAAGCAAAATGAAGAAAGAAGTTATCAAGTTAAGAAGAACTACAATCTATCCTTATTTAGAAGTTAATGTGACTGTACAAGATCCTAATACTATGGAATTAAAGTATAAAAGGATCTATGAAATAGAAAATATTTCAGATGAACCAATATATCAGGTATTGCATGGAATTGCAACAGATATTCCAAAAACCTTTCAAGAATTAAATATAAAAGTATATGATAATGAGAATCAATCTTTGAAAATATCTAGTATAAGTGTTGATAAACCATTTCAGAAAGAATTTACCACAGTTTTCAATAAACCAATTCTAAAAGGAGAAAAAGGAAAATTTTATGTTTTAGAATATGAAGTGGAAGAACCTGACAAATATTTTGAAAATGCATTCTTAGTAGATTGTCACGAATTTATAATAAATATTGATTATCCTATAACTATGACAGCTCCTGTAGTTTATGATGTAAATATAGAATCTCATGAAAAAAATTATTGTGATATACAACCAGCAATTATAGAAAGTAATAACGAACATGTTATAGCAAGATGGAAAAAAAGAAACATCTTTCAAGGTCAATCATTTAGACTCGAATGGAAGTAAAATTGACGATTTTCTTCATACTATAACCCATTAGACAAAACTAGTTTTGAATGCAATAACATTTTTTAGTATTGATATTACTAATAATAAAAATTAGCACTTTATTAATACAATAACCAATGTCCTAATATCATATATAGAATATTTTATTTAGTATTTTATTTCTTTTAATTGAATTTGAAAATTTTTATTTATAATAACATAATATATCTTATGCAAATTCTTTTTGCAGGTGATGTTATGCTTGGTAGACTTGTAAACAAAGTTCTGGCAAATGCTCAATTTACTTATGTCTGGGGAGATACAATAGATATTATAAAGAGAGCTGATTTTTCTCTTATAAATTTAGAATGTCCAGTCTCTTCAAAGGGAAAAGAATGGAATAAAACATTCAAGGTCTTCCATTTTCGAGCTAATCTTGATGCTATTCAAGTTTTGAATTCTGCCTCTATTGACTATGTCTCCCTAGCTAATAATCACATACTAGATTATGATATTGAAGCGTTACTAGATACACTGGACATATTGGACAAGAATAATATCTCTCATTCTGGAGCAGGTAGAAATTTAAAAGAAGCAATGAAACCAGCTATTATAGAAAAAAAATTAAAACCAAAGCCAAGTAATAATCATGACTCTTATTATAATGTTGACAATGAAGAAGCCAATAATAATGATAGCAAAAATACTATTAGAATTGGATTAATTTCTTTAACTGATAATGAACCAGATTGGGAAGCAAAATATGACCAAGCTGGAATAAATTATATTCCAACAGCATTAGATCCTGATAGATATTATTATAGACTTCAAAATTATATTGAAAATGCTAAAAAACAATCCGATTTAGTTATTGTTTCATCTCACGTCGGACCACATTTCAGAGAAACACCTTCTATGAAATATGTAAATTTTGCACATAAAATAATAGATTTTGGTGCTGATATATATTGGGGACATAGCAACCATATGCCACAAGGAATCGAGCTTTATAAACACAATGATAATAATAAAATAATCCTATATGATTGCGGAGATTTTATAGATGACTATGCGATAGATTCCAATTATAGAAATGACTTATCTTTTATTTTTCTATTGCATTTTCTCATGGATAAGAATCATAAATTATCAAATAATAATATCAATAATGGTAATATATTGTTACAAAACAGTATGATTGAACTTATTCCTACAAAAATAACCAATTTTATGGTTAATACTATTCCAGTAGATGATAATGATGCTGATCTAATAATAAAGAGAATGGCTAAAAGATGTTCATCTTTAGGAACAAAATATTTTATAGACAAGAAGAAAAAGAGAATAAAAATCTTTCTAAAATAAGATAGTTAATCAATGTTAAACTCTATATTTAGAAAAAATCAAAACTTAAAGTATGATTTTACCTACCCAATTATATATTAAAGTCGAAGCATAGGATTCAATTATCAAGATATTCGAAATAAAGATTATTATTGAGGTGGTTCAAATCTTAAGCAAAAGCAGAAGAAGAATTTAATATTAGGAATTGTAACATATTATCGATGATTTAAAAATTAATCAATAAAAAATAATACTATGAGTAATAATATTACAATATACATATCAATGAATTTATTCTAGATCCAATTTTGAAAGTACGATATTACAATATGATATCACAATAGGACATTAAAGACCTATATATCTCTTAATGTTATTTGCATTTGAAATAGTGATACAGGATAATATTCATATAAGTATTGAACAATTAAGCAAAACGCAGATCATGAGATAGAATTGTTTTCTAATTTTTAACCATTTATCATAATACTTGTAGATTGAGAAGGAAAAGAGAATAAGAAAAAAATAAAGAATGTCTTAATAATAAGATCCCATAATTTTAATTTAAATAAAAAGAGGAATGAAGCCAGGATTCAAAAAAGATAATATTCCAAGATTAGTAAAGCGATTCATTAAGGTATATCCTGAAGGTGAGCCTCCTTTTTGTTACCTTCTATGTGATATTGAAACTGGCTTGGTATATGAATCAAGTGGCGAGAAGCAGATGTGTAAGGAGCACAAGACACAGATAAAATATAATATGGACACTCATCGCTTTTATTGTCTTGATACCATAAGAGAATAAGTCTGTTTTATTCATTCAGAAAACGGTTTTTCAAGAATTTAAATTATTGTTAAAGGAAAAATTTTTAGAACTAGAAAATTGTGTTAAAACGGTTGATTCATCTCCAGAATACTGATGGATAAGATTATCTTCTTATTTTAATGACAATTCATTTTTCAAATTTATTTGAATGTATTATTTTAGTATGAGAACTAATAGTGAAATATTTTCTTACTATTTATAAATAGATGAATCAACCAATAATATTTTTTAGAATCCAGACATCTTATCTATTTTTTGTCTATTTGGACACATCTAAAAGTCTATAAACTGAAAATACCTTTTCCTTTTATTTGTACTATTATTTAATGATTCGACAGGCTTTCCTTTTATTGGAATAGCATATTTACATTGATTGCAACAATTATCACTATCAAGATTCCAAGACAATATATTAAATCCATAACGTTTTACAACAATATTATTGCATTCTGGACAATATGTATTCTCTAAGAAATGGCCAGGAACATTGCCTAAATAGGCAAATCTTAAACCTTCTTCTTTTGCAATTACATAGTGTTTTTCTAATATATCAATAGGAGTAGATTCAAATTCCATCATTTTATAATCTGGATGAAATCTTAGAAAATGTATTGGAGTGTCTGGACCCAATTCATTATATATAAATTTACATAGTTTTCTAGCTGCTTCTAGGTTATCTCCTACTTGTGGAACGATGAGATCTGTTATTTCAATATGAATATTTGTAGTTTCTTTTATTTGTTTAATTGATTCAAAAACAGGCTTGGAATTTGGAATTCCAATGTATTGTCGAACAAATTTCTCTTCACCGCTTCCTTTAAAATCTACTGTAATGCAATCAAGAAATTTGCTCATCATATCAATAGATTGTGGTGTATCATATCCATTTGAGACAAATATATTGAATAAACCTTTTTTATGAGCTTCAATGCCGCAGTCTTTTGCAAATTCAATAAAGATTGAAGGCTCGTTATATGTATATGCAATACCGTGTACCCCATGATTTATGGCAGTATTAACAATCAGTTTGGGAGTCATTTCTGTTCCTTCTATTTTTCTTCTTTGAGAGATATCATAATTTTGACAATATTTACATAGCCAATTGCATCCAGTAGTAGCAATTGAATAAATACTACTTCCAGGCATATAATGTGTAACTGGCTTCTTTTCTATGGGATCGATATTTCCTGCAATTATTCTACCATATGCATATAGTTGCAGCTTTCCATTTGCTACACCTCTAATACCACAAAGACCATCTTTGCCTTCCGGTATCGCACAGTATCGTGCACAAGCTGTACATTTTATTCTACCATTTGGTAGTTTTAGGAATAATTCTGCCTCTTTTCCTAAGCAATGATTATTTAATTGCAATAATACTACATGTACTTTCAACATTATAAAAATGTCATCTGTAAGAGAGTACTGAGTTTTACAATACAATACCTATATATTATAATGTGTTTGCAATTCTGTTTTAATTTTGTACTTATTGCAAAAGTAGAATTTTAAAGTTAAAGTATCTTTCAGCAGTTGGCACCATAATCTAAAGTTAGTCCCTAGTATATATATTGCGAAATGGTATATTATAATATGAATATAATAAAAAATGTGACTTTTGGTCTTGTAGGTGGTACATATGGAGCAACTGGTTTAGGTATTATAGATGGAGGACAAATATTGGCAATTGCAAGTGTAGTATTAGGTATAGCCGCAATGGCTGCAGCTTTGATAGTTAAAAATCAATTACAAAAGAAGAAAGTAGGAAATCCAATATCAATAGAGATGAGATAATAGATAAGATAGCCTAGAATAACCAAATTTGATACTATTTTTATTGGGATGAAGGGCATTGATAATAAAAATTTCTTTTATTTAATTAGTATTATAAAAACTTCAATTTGAATGCTATTTTTTTATTTAACAGAAGTCTTAACAATCTACAATCATAAATTTAAGATGAAAAGAATAAATTTAACTTTTAAATTTTATTATTTTTCCATTTATGTTCTAATTCATAATGTTGTTCTAGTCCCTCCGTAGTATCAAATGACATTCCACATTCTTTGCATTTTGTTTGGTCTGCAGGTATATCCGACATCAATAAATAATAATTAGTCTTTGTATTTTATTTATTATGTTTTTATGGTTTTTTACTTAGCTTACTGTCATAGTTGGATCTATTAATTGTATTTCCAATAATAGCAGAAAATTGAGGACCACTAGATTGATATAAATGGTTTTTTATTCTTATTATTATTTTCTGAGACTGTCTTGTTCCCTTAATGTAATGTTTACATTAACAGGCATTATTATTTCCTTCTTTGAGATAATACTTCATTTAATATGGTCTGAAATCCCTCAATATAATGAGAATTTGAGAATTTATTTATATCATCGTTTATCTTAATTCGCTCTGTCTTTGGTAAATGATTAAAAACATACATTATAATTTCAGCAGCCTGTTCTATTGTATTAAATTGATATTCTTGTGGAACAAACTCTGTAATACCACCTTCATTTGGAACCACTGGGATTAGTCCAGCAGCCATAGCTTCTAATACTGCCATGCCAAAATGCTCTCCTATCATTGGATGAAAGTATACTCTAGACTCTCGTATGATAGAAAGAAGCTTGTCTAAGCTAGCATTAATTTCAAATGTAATATAGTCAGTCAAACCAAGATCTAGAACCATTTGCTTAAGTTCTGAGTAATAATCAAAAAAATAATAGTAAAGATTTCCAACAATTTTCATTTCTTTGCCTACATTGTTGTCTTTTAATATTTTTGCAAGCTTGATTGCGTTTTCAATTTTCTTGTGAGGAGCGATTCTGGATATTACAAGAATAATATCATTTGTTTCATCATCGCCATTTGCCATTAATGCAACATTACGAAAAGTCTCAATATCTATTGGTGGGCTGAGTATGTAAATGTTGTCTAATCCAAATGCATTAACTATTGCCCTGTGACTGAATTCAGAATTGGTAATCACTGTAGAATTTCTCATC
>DATDKD010000164.1:0-9442 GCA_036520175.1 Nitrososphaeraceae archaeon | reverse complement strand
AAACAAAGATGATAGTCAAGATAATAAGAAAGATGTTCCTATCTCCTCAACAAACACAACAAAGGAAATTCTTAATCTTGAATTAAAATCGGATGTTAGAAACGATATAGAAGACGCACATTATCCAAATCAATTTTATGCTTGTGGGTATCCACAACAATTAATAACGGATTACAATTCTTTTGCAAAATTTGATTGTCAATAGAGAGAGTTACTAAACATCGATCATTATCGCATTATTTTGATTAATTGTTAAATATATCTCTATTAGTTGGTGTTTCTTCTGAATCGATCTGGAAAGATTCAGTAATTTTGTAGACTATTCATTTCTTTCTTTGATCTTTGATCTTTTTATAAACTTGTAAATAATGCTCTTGACATGAATACCTTATTTTGATTTGCTTGGTTTCGTCTAGAATTCCAGCAGTTGCTTTTTGTCTACAAACTTCACAAATGTTTTTAGATATTTCAAAATTCATTTTATTTTATTTTATTACTTTATTTTTATTCTCTTTTATTTTATTCTTCTTTCAATATTAAATCATTGTCATGCATATATTGGTAATTGTCATAAAAAATGGGGGGACATGTTCATACTAATAGTATCATGATGGCTTATAGGTTACAACAATTTTTCTCAGGGTATTGTATTTCTAATCCTAGTATTTCTTTTAAAAGTGACTACTGGATTGAGCGCCGGAGGTGGGACTCGAACCTTCGTCCATCAAATGTGAGTTCTACTATGAACTATTAAAATATATTCAAGCAAATTTAAGATAATTTGATTATTTGAGTTATTGATACTTAGATTCAATTGTAAAAGAAATAATTATTTGTTGTGTACATGATCCTCATATGAAGAAATCAATGTTAAAATATTATTATCTTGATCTTTGATCTGAGACATTATTCCGCCCCAATCTTGTTTTTTTGGTTCTGTGATATTTACTCCTTTTTCTTGCAATTCTTTGTATGTATCATCAATATTTTTGGTATAAAACCAAAGGCTTGTCATGGTTCCTATCTCTTTTTTTGCTTGTTCAATTTCTTCATTTGTCATCATATCAGTATTGGGTTCCATCAAACTAATCGTAGTTGTAGAATTTTTAGGTGCTACTTCAACCCATTTTGTATTTTTGTATGGATATTCACCTTTGATATCAAATCCAAGTTTTTGAGTATAAAATTCTATAGCCCTTGCTTGGTTTGAAACAAAAATTACAACTCCTCCAATGCTATCTATCATATATAAAATGAGAATCAATCATAATTATAATACTTATCTGTATATATGATGAGTAGGCAAATAGTTTTTTAGTTTCTATTTGTAGTACCAATAAAATAACAACTCATTTATTAATTATGCAAATTGTCGTTTCTGATTAAAAGATTCGATTTATAGTATAAAATAAATAAGTAAAGTTAAATTTGAATATGTTTATATCTTTATATTTTATTAATATTGAGAATGAATCACAAAATTAAAAATGGATTATTCATACTGGCTTTCTCGGTAATTGTAGTAGGATTATTTGTAATGACTAACTCTATAGATAATATTTTTGCAATAAAAGACGAGGGAGGAAAGAATACAGATAAGAAAAGCACTACTAATTCATCTCCTAATAATAATAATAATAATAACAAAGAAGGATGTAGTCCACTAGATCCTAGATGTTGATATAAATATCACATCTTTTGAAAAATTCTTGAAAGGGTAGAAGAGATACATATCAATATTTATAGTTGGATCGTATTTATTGAAATTTTACTTTACCATCATCCCAAGTAGAAAAATACAATGGGGAGATTTCTATTGCGACTGATTCGCCATTTTTTGCAAGATTAACTAATTCTTTCGCCATTGGATGCTCTAAACTTCCAAGATATTTCTTCATATTCCTTTCACAAATTGGAACAATACTATCAATATCTGAAATAATGCCTACCTTTGCTTTTCCTCTTACTCCTTTATATGGAATATTTGGTTCGTCTACACAAAAATATATTATTTTATTATTTTCTAAATTCTTTTTTTTCTTTGAATATTTAGATGTTTCAATGTAGAATTTTTGATTTGATGGATCAAAATAAAACCAAACAGGATGAATATTTGGTTCATTCTTTTCATCCAAAGAAGCAATATAGATATTTCTTCTTCCAGTAGTAAGAAATGATATAGTTTCATCCTCTGTCATTGGTTGACTGAAACCTGGTCCAGCATTCAATATTTTCATATCAAATCTTTAGTAATGATATAATATTAAGATGTTGAAATATTGATATTAGAGACTTACTCTTTCTGACCTAAACGGTAATCAAATCAATGAACAAGTATATCATCTTAAGTGCTGTGTATGATATATGCATTATAAAATAAAATAAAATGATTGAATATCTTATTTAATAAAAAAATGAGTATTATTAATTGTCTAAAAATGTATTTACAACTGGACTTAACCTTTCAGGATATTGAAACATTAGTGCATGACCTCCATCCTTGAACTGTGCTAACCATGCTCCTGAAATCTTCTCTGTCAGTATCATGGAATTAGCCGGAGGTAAGACAAGATCATCAGTTCCTGTTATTACTAGAGTGTCTTGAGATATGTCTTTTAACTGATCACAGGCTCCTTTCCACAAGTAAATTGCTTTGCTTTGTTGTTGAAGAATATCAATAGGAGGTAACTCAAACGATGCAAAGTTTTCCATGTAGCCAGGATTTTGTTTTATCCAATTCTGTGTAAGTAATAGAGGAATGAATCTTTTCTTGATATCTTCAGCAGTTCCAGATAAATTTGTTAGTTGTTTTATAATTTCTGGATTAGGTGCAAACGATTGATTTCCACCACAATTAGAAGCGTATATTATTAAATCATCAACTTTGTCTGGATTGTTTAATGTTAATTGCTGAGCAATCATTCCACCCATCGAGTAACCCAAGATGTCCGATTTGTTGATCTTAAGAGCCTCTAATAATCCTGTACTATCTGCAGCGAATTGATCAATTGTGAAATTTTTGGTTCCAATAGTAGTATTACCTATACCACGATTATCAAAAACTATGATCGTATGATTTGCAGATAATCCTTTTAAAAAGGTGGGATCCCATCCATACATAGACGTTGCATATCCCATAATCAATAAAACAGGATCTCCTTTGCCAAAGGTTTTATAGGAAATATCAATATCCCCAACTTTAACATGTTTGGTTGGAATATCCTCTAATTTGATTATATTATCACTATTATTGTCAGAATCTATAGTCTGACCATAAATTAAAACTATGCCATCGTAATAATTACCAATTATTGCAAAACTAAGAGTAGTGGTTAAAGCAATAATTACTACAATCTTGAATTGTGAAATCATTTGTGAAATCATCGTTATTTCCATTCCCAATGTTTTTCATTAGAAGTACCTGATTCCTCTACTTCACTTTCAAAAACCCCTATCTTGTTATTTAGAAATGAAAGTTTTCCATTTGTTGACGATGATGATGATTTATAAAATACAGAACCACGAAAACTAACACTGATCTGTCCTTTAGAAGTTCCTATTCCATATCCTCTAAATGTTGCAGTATCTTCGCCATCCTTGGTAGTTATTATTCCCTGTCCTTCAACATAAGTGACGTTTTTACCTGATGGAATAGTCCAAAATGTTCCTAGCATTGTAATCTCAATATCTTTGATCTTTCCTTCTTCTATCATAGAATGTTCTACTTTGTATTCATCTACATTCAAGATTCTAGAACCTGCAAGTCTACCTTTCCCTTCATATAATAATTCTCCTAACATAATTCGTTGTTAATTTAATTGTTTCTTATATTTAAAGGAAAATACAATAATCCAATTACTATTCCATATAAAGTTCATGTAGGAGATATATTTGAGGTAAATGCGACTGTGATAAATACGTTACCTTTTAATGTTACAATTATTTCAAGAAATTGCAATTTTGACTTTTCTACAAACTTTTATATAATGACAGGAGTGGGACTCGAACCTCGAAGCAATAGTTCGGGGTTTATATCAAGAAATAAAAAGAGATCGCTACAACTTACTAGTTTGTATTACAAATAGGAAAACAAGATACTAATTCAATTAGTTGTCTTGGATTTGATAAATAAATATAAAATGATTAAAGAATGTGATATTATTAATTATTGAAAAGAAAATAAAGAATTGGATTTTGAGACAAATTTGGAATGGAATAATCATTTTCAATGTTCAATTACTAAGATAACTGATAAACTACTTATATTGTCAGAAAGTTAAATTTCATCATTCAAAAAATAGATCCAAATCAGAATCTAATGTTTGGGAATATCTTTATATATCTAAAATTCATATTTTCGCTCACTTTAAGTCTTGGATTGTTATATCCATTATTAGATTAAGATGATGATCTATTGACAAAGATATGTTTAATTCATCTTTACAGAAAGCGCTAACGATCTAATGTCTTTGTAAAGATAAAATGGATAATTTCTTAAATTCTCTGATAGGATCTGAAAGCCAGCTAAAAAGATCTTCTAAAACCTTTTGGTCCATTGGTCCAATAGCAGTCATCCATTGAGACGAAGGATAGAATAAATGACCTAGGTCAGGATACGTTATAAATGTATGATCGGGATGTCCTACTTCTGTTAGTTTTTGTTGTAAAAGTATTGCTTGTTCTATTGGGGTTTGCGACTCATTCTTTCCTTGTTGTATTAAAATAGATATGTCAGAAGGGACTTTACCTATGATATTCAATGTAGGCAAAGAATAATGTGATCTAATCCAGATAGGACAAGGATCTAAACCGATACATTCCTTATTTAATGTCACAACTACATATGATGTTTTGTACCATTCGATTAATCTAGGTTTAAGTTCATCATTAATACTTATGAATGCGTCATTATCTTTATTAAACTGAGTACGTAGTTGTTCGACTGTCCCATTAGTAGTCGTAGTGTTTTGGGTTAGAAGTAGAGTAAGATTACCAACCATAGTGTTAAAAACAGGATTCTCCGATGCTTCTTGTACTGATAACAATCCATTGTGATTATGGTCTAGAACCTGTTGAGCATAGTTTAGTGGTAGCGTCACTGCTTGGAAGTATCCTATATCAGTCAGGTTCTGAGCAAGTGCTCCCATCAGCACGATGTTATCTATTTTATCTGGATTGTCAATTGCAATTCTTGGGACAATTGTTGTACCTTCACTATGTCCAACTAGTGTTACCTTGTTAGCATCAACCTCTGGTTGCTTTATAAGAACCTCTAGCGCTTTCTCCGCATCATTTTTTAAATCGTTAACAGTTGCATTCCCCCAAATGTTGCTATTTAAAATTGTAAAATTCGATCCTATTCCCCTTTTGTCATACTGCAAAACTGCAAATCCTCTTTCTGAAAGATATTGAGCTATTTCAAAAAAAGGTCTAGACGATGGATATATTTTTGAGCCTGTTTCGTTATCGATTCGAACGTAACCTACAGTCTCATTCATATCCACAGGTCCAGAGCCAGGTATGAGAAGAACAGCTGGGAAGGGTCCGTCACCAATAGCGGGAATATTTAATCTAGCATTAGCCTTTACATCATCGCCTAAATCAATAACTATGTTTCTATATTTTGTTGTCTCAAGGTCTGATTGAGCATGAATAGTTAAATTGTTACCAGGTAATATGAAGGATAGAGAATAAAGAGAAAGAAAAAGTGATATTATCAATAAAACTTTCAATATGGAAATTGCAATAGCAGAATTATATAAGCATAACTAGTAGTTATGCTTAGTGTTAAAAGAGATTGTTTTTCAATTCTTCGATTGGGACTAGAATCCTCCAACTACATTAGCGAGTTTATATTATCAATAAATGATTATTCAAAATTTAAAATAAAAGTAAAATTCTAGAGCCTAACTCTTGAAATTTATCATATAACTATTATTAAGGATATTGAGACTTATTAGTAAAATGAGTAATCCTAATTACAATAAAATAGATTATAGCAAAATAAAATACAATTGTCAATGCGGAGAAGCTTTTAGTTCACTTGAAGAATTAAATGAACATACTGATATCATAATTCAACATTTTATTTAGTGATTTAATATGTATTCTTAATAATATAAAATTATAATTCTCAATAATACTATATAATGGACATTGATTTTAGATACAATTAATTTTAAATCTACTATTAAATCTGGAGTAAATTGTGATTGGGGACTCGAACCTCGAAGCAATAGTTGGGGTTTATAAAATTGTCAACTATTCTTTCTAAAGATATTAGTATGTTCTCATAATCTCAAAAAGCTGATTCTCTATTATATCTGGTATACCAATAAAATTCTTGAAAAATTAATCAAGCAAAAGGTTTATTTAATCAAGTTCTAGACAAAGATCAAAATATATCAATAAGTAATGATATCTTATCAAAACTATTTCCAGAATACTCAGAGGTATTTCAACACATCGCAGATTCTCTTAATTCTAATCTAAAGCAATCAACTAATATCACATAGTTTGAATCCTTTTATAAAGTAAGCACAGTTTGATAAGACTTAAGTTATTATATAAAGTAACTTTTAAATATAATTCAATTAAAAAACAATTGATATTTTGAAAGATTGATTAATAACGTTCTTTTTTTGTTTCTTTTATTACAGAATCTATATATTTTTCTAATTCATTTTCATCCAATTCAAATTTTGCATCTTTGTCCATTTCTAAAGTACCTTTGTATTCAGTAATTTTTTTGACAGTTTTTCTAATTTCGTTATCCATTTCTGCTTGTCCTATTAGATCCAATAATCTTGACTCAAAGGTATGGGTACGTATAAGTTTACGCAGATCGTGATTTGCTGAAACAAATGTAGCAGAATTGTAAATACCTAACAACATGAAAAATCCTGCTATATTCAAAACAGTTATTGTTAGAAGTCCAAAAGGAGGATAGATGCCAGGAACAATTTGTGTTGTTGCCTGATTTGCAGAAAATATTAAAAATAAGCCCCAACCAGAAATAATCATATATGTCCTAATATTGCGTTCATAACTTATAATTTTAGATATCTTCCAGAATGCAGCTCCAAAGATCAATCCTCCGATCGGTTTATTTAATGATAGGAATGCGCCTAAAACAATAGAAATAGTTACAGGATCAATTCCCACATAGGAAATTAGTAAATTGCCAAAGATAAATTGGTAAAAGTAGGTTATTACAAAATAAACAAATGGAATAGACAATAAAATCCAGTACACTATAGTATTAGTTGGCTTCTCTCTGTATTTGTTCATTAGAATCGCTGTTGTAATCCATATACTGAAAAATGACATAAAGGAAGAAATTCTGTAAGCATTTTCTAAGAGGAAATATTTATCGCTAGAAATAGCTCCAGAACTTCCTACATATTCTCCTGTAAGATTTGGAAGCTCGCTTACTCTGGCACTTGTGTAAGCAGCTGTCATGATTAAATTAAATCCTATTACTAGCATTGAGATAAAATATAAAAAGACTATCAAGTTATGGTTTGAGTTAAACCATGAGAAAAACAACAAACATAATCGTATTATAAAAAATGCGACTGTTCCATAACTTATCGTAATTATGAAAATACTGATCGATGTGTAGTAGTAATTATTATAGAACAGTTGAAATATCAAAAATCCTATAAAAGTTCCTAATACACAGATTGAAATTAATGATATTATATAGAAGTTTTTAGCCTTGAATTTTTTACTTAATCGATCACTTTTAAATGAACTTTCTATATACTTTATTATGAAAAATTGTAAAAGCAGACATAGAAAACTGTTAATAGCAAATAACATTAATTTACTTTGCATAGGAATAAAATATTTATCAATGAGATCATTGATCTTAACAACTGAAGTATCAATTAGAACAGTGACTATTAATGCAATCATAAGAATAAGAAATTTCCTGTGGCTAAATGACTTTTTATGATCTATGAGCAAACTTGATTATGCTAGATAGAAAAGCAAAGCCAAACATAATCTTTTTGTATCAGAGTTGCTAAGATGTGATGAAATATTGAATATTATAACTAGCTTTGTTATAGCCTCTTTTCTGTTTGTATTTCTATTATGGGGAACGTTATCGCCCGTTTTAGGTTTAAATTCAGTAAATATTTTTCCATCAGAAAGCAAACCGTATGGTTTAACATATGTAGAACATATTAAAAACTTCTGGAAATGGTTATTAGGAATACCAGCGAAGGAAAGTCCTATTAATGATCCTACAGGAGAAAAATGTGCTAATGGTCAGTCAAAAACAAATTCATCAGTTTTTTACTTGAGTGCTAACAATGGAGGTATATCTGAAAGAACATGTAAAGTCCCAGCTGGAAAGGGTCTATTTATACCAGTAATGCTGGTAGAGTGGTCTGACAAAGAGGCTCCAGGTGCATCAATAGAGGAGCTACATAAGAGTGCAAAAAAAGATCAAGATAGTGTTAACAGTTTGTATCTTAAAATAGGTGATAAAGAGTACAAATATGACGATCTTATCAAATATAGAACTCATACAGATGTATTTGAGGTTGTCTTTCCTGATGATGGAAGTTTTGGAGTTATTGAAGGTGGTGTTTCTAAAGCTGTTGCTGATGGATTTTATATATTAACTGAACCGCTTACAAAAGGAAATTACTCAATTCATTTTAAATCGAGTCTAATTTGTCTAGACCCAGGTTGTGCAGAGCCTAATTTTGCACAAGATATAAAATACAATATAGTTGCAGAATAATAAAATTTTAGTTTTTTATAATAATTTTACATTTGAGCAAACAATCTTGGAATAATGATATTATCAAATAGTAATTGTAATTTTCAAAACGATATTTGAATTCCAATTTTCAGTGAGATGTATTGAAATTTTCTAACAGTGGTTATAATTCGAATACTTTACTATTCTATAACTACTGGAGTCTAGCGCCGGGAGTGGGACTCGAACCCTGCAACTACATTCGCGGGTTTATAGTATGAGAAATACCTCAAGAAAGAATTGTAAATGTGATAAAGACTGTTAATATCTGAATGATAATACATTTCGTTAAAACTATTGCTACAGAATTGATATGGAGGAGATGGAACTCGAACCTCAAAGCATTATTTCGGGATTTATATTATTAGAATATACTTAAAGATGAGACGGTTAATTCTAATTAATTGATTGATCTATTGGCAATAATATATATCCCATTATTAGTATAGTTTATTGTATTTGGAAATGTGTTTCTAAGAATTGTTGATTTTCAATACACATATGATTTACAATAAAGATATACTCTTCTTTATTTTCCAATTTTACTATGTACATCATCATACCTTTTTAGACCCACAATTTTTACAGTATTAAACGTACCTAGTCCCGCCTCTATGCATAGGCTTTCTATATCATGTGCATTTTCTGCTTCAAAAATTATCGTCC
>DATDKD010000163.1:0-3668 GCA_036520175.1 Nitrososphaeraceae archaeon | reverse complement strand
TGTCTTGTTTATTGCATCTTGTTGTTGATTTAATGTGTTATTTGTTCTTTCATTAAAATTGGTATTGTCTGTGCTAAATTTAGTTGTATTTTTATCATTTATTTTTATTTCTTCTTTTGATGACATATTAAAAGATAAGTTGCCAAAGTATATAAAAGAAGTTAAAGATATCCATGCATAATCATGTTCTATTTATAAAATACTCTTAAGTTTATAGTATATGGCTAGTAAAGCTATTGTGAATCTACATAAACTGTATTATGTAATATTAAGACGGTATTTGTTAGCAGCCCACTAGAAGAGTTGTAAGTTTTAATCGCGTTATAATAGTGTGTATAATAATTCTTGTAAATCATTACAATGGTGGGTTTGATGATAATAAACGTCAAAGTTTAATAATGTTAGTAAATCATTTTATCATTTAACAAGTTGTTGCTCATCAGCATCGTCATCTAAATCGATTGTTATAGTAGATGACGAACCTGACATTTGGGAAATGTTCAAAATAGCATTGCAGGAGAATGGATATAATGTAAACGCCTTTACCAATCCACTTGTGGCACTTGAGCATTTACTAAATAATCCGAATAAATACGAATTAGTAATTTCTGATTATCGTATGCCTTATTTGAATGGCTGCGAATTTGGTATTAAAGTCAAAGAATTAAACAGAAATATCAAAGTGATTCTCATCAGCGCCTATGATAGTATTGAAGACAACAACAAACTTAACTTTGAACTTCTTAGAAAACATGTTACACTACAAAAATTGCTTGATATTGTAAACGTATCGTTATACCATAATGCAAAAGCATCATTATCAACGGGGGCTAGATGAAATCTGATTATTATCGAGCAATAGCGTTAGTAGATGATGATGAAGATATAGTTAGCCTATTTACAGACTTACTAAGAGAAAATGCCTATGACATATATGGTTTTACTAATCCTCTTTTATTGCTAGATTACATTCATCATCATGACAATCTATTTCGTTTAGTTCTTATCGACTATAAAATGCCTCAAATGACAGGATGTGAACTGGCTAACAAAATAGCAGACTTAAATTCAAGAATCGAAATGGTGTTATTAACTGCAGTCAACGATATTGTAAAAAATAACTTGATTTTAGAACTTATTCGTAAACCTCTAAGAATCTATCAACTTTTAGACATAGTCGCAAAGTATATGAATTAAACAATGACTTAAAGTTAGGTGTTCTTTTGTTAGGCTTGGAATAGGTAGACAACTGAGAAAGGGTTTAGTAGTAATGTCAAAAAAGATTAACTTTTTATTGATGGTAGAAATAAAGGAGTGAAATGCTTGATGAGTACGCAATTTGTAAAATATGCAGTCACCTAGGAAAGAACTACCTATTATATCAAGGAGAAGACATAATCTCATTAATAATGTACAAGTATATTTGTTTCCAAATTGTCAATTTAATATAAACTAATAAATCAAATGTTGCCTATTTTACTGTGGAGAGAGAAAGAAAGAAATTGACAGTTGGTCTTTCATGGGATAAGGCAATAGGTAAAAATATTAAATCTATAGATAAAAAAGAAATTGGGAAAATAAAACAGATTTCTAAAGAATTTATACAAATAGATAAAGGATTAGTTGACAAAGATCATTATTTCGTTCCAAAGTATTTTGTTGAAGGATATGATGAGAATGATGACATTATTATCTCTTTGACGGAAGACGAAATAAAAAATAAATTTATGAATGAATCTAATAATCCTTCAGGCGATATTTTGGATGATGATAACTATAAACAAAGAAAAGAATCATTGAATAAAAAACATCCTAATTTTGATGATAATATACCTCAATTTTCTCCTGTTGTCGGGTCTGGAAATAATCAAGATTCGCCTTCAGAAGAAGGAGCCCAGTTAAGCTGGGATAAGGTAATGGGCAAGGAAGTCAAGTCATCTGACAAAGAAGACATAGGCAAAATAAAAAGCGTTGGTCAACATTTTGTTGAGGTTGAAGATGGTGTAATTAGCAAAAAACGTTACTTTATCTCAAAAAAACATTTGCATAAGTATGACGGGGATAAAGTATATTCTTCACTCTCCAAGGATGAAATAACACAAAAATATCAAAGAGATTCGCCCCCTCTTGATACCGAACTAGAACACATGGACCAGGGAGAAAAGGATCATGAACTCATACCATCAATGGCTCAAGAACCAGGTCTTGAAATAAAAACGTCTTTGATGGATGAAGGGTTAAAGATAGCTTGGGATGAAATAATTCACAAGCATGTAAGAGCTGCTGATAATGTTGACCTTGGAGATGTAGATAAGGTAGGAAATGAATTTATTGTTGTCAGGGAAGGATTTGCTAATGTTCACCTGTATTATATTCCCAAAAAATACATTATAAAATACGATGGCAGTTCATTATGGGTAAATCTTTCTTCAACATTGGCATCTGCAAAGTTTGAAAGAAAGAATGAACCTTCAGAAGAAGAAATGGAAAATCTTCTGAACCAATAAGAAATATCTTGGTTGTGTCAATATCTCAATTATTTTTTATTTGTTTATAATCGATAGTATCAAACAAGTTTGTATACACTAGAACCTTAATGTCAGGCAGGAAGAGGAATGTCACATTCATTGCATTTACCTATACTTGCCCAATATCCTGATGCATCGCTTTGTCTTCAAACTAGCCTTAATACACTTGTCTATCTGTTGGTTGCTTAACATTTCAGCAATATTACAAAGGGTTTAAATCTTAAGAAAAATTAGAATAAAATCAATAAGCCATAGTCCACTATCATGAGGTTAATAGTAGACTATGACGAGAATAATTGGTCTTTTGTTCTTTTTCGTAGGTAATTATCTTATTATGTATTTTATAATATTTAATAATTAGAGACAATTTAATTGATACCTATCAAAAACTCTTATTGATAAATCTCTTTTACTGGGTTTTTATCATTATCGATAATACCTTTGCGCAAATCTTCAATCTAGTTTATATCAGCAGTAGTAAAACAATCAACTCAACCAAAAAAACAATCTATTACTACTCAAGCTTTTAAGCTATTCAATTATTGTAAAACTCCACTTCAAGTTGCTATTGAACTTCATATACCATTTAAAAAAGTCAAGAAATTTTGGTCTCAATATTTAAACTTGGAAAGAATGGAGGAATGTTTTGAGCTTTATCAAAATTACAGGTATGATATACCTACATTATTATCTATAGCTACTTTTATTAAAAGAAATAACATAGCAGGAAAAGATATTGTAAATGTTTTGAGGACAGCTAACGATGTTATTAATTTAAATCAGACTACTTCAAATCTTAAGAATGATTTAGAGAAATTGAAACAAATTAAAAATAATTATTCCTTAAATCAAAATAATCATCAGACACTTCTTCCATTAGGACTGCTAAAATATTATTATGAGCAATCATAGAGGAATTTTAAGGAGAATATTTTTAAAATAAATAATGTTATAAAAGGATATGACTTTAAGGGAATAATAAAAATATTTTTTATATTGTATAAAGGATTTATTTGAAAGTAATAAGATATTTGAATAATACAAATAATATATTATACTACTAATTTGTAATATAAAATAAAATAGAAAAAGGATAATTGAGTTCTAACTAACAGGTTCTAATTCTTCAAAGTTAATCAA
>DATDKD010000162.1:0-7916 GCA_036520175.1 Nitrososphaeraceae archaeon | reverse complement strand
ATACTTGAACATCTTTATCAATGTCTCAACTTCACCATCTAGAACATTTGCATTTATACCTACAATTACCTTAATGAACTGTAAATCATTTCTTACGCTTCCTTTGATTCGGATAACACCATATTTTTCCCTGACCTGATCCTCTTTTAGATCTTCTTGAAAATTTCTTTTGTTAGTACTACTCATAGGATTTAAAGAAATAGGGAAACTATTAGACTTCTGACTAACCTGTACTCTAGGGATAAAAGGAATGGAATAATATGATAAAAACCTGCAGACATAGAATACTGTTCCCTGTTAAGGTCAAAACGACTTTTCTTTGAGTAACAGTAATTATTACTAATCCTATATCTTTTTAAATTTATGTTATTAATAATTTATTTCAGTTAATCCTTTTTTTATAGTAGCCAGTTTCATAAATCTAAACTAATATCAAGTTATAAAATATCAAATTAAATATTATAATTATGAGTTTGAAATTACACCACATTTAGAGGCAACCAAAGAGAGTGACCGTCTTATAATACTGAAATAAATTCAATGTACGATAAGTCAAAAAATAAAATACTCACTGCTATCTTTGATTATATTTATATGACCTACTTTAGGAATCGTTATTAATCCATCGTCGTCTGGAGAAACGTTCGTTATAGATTGTGGATAAATGCCATATCCAATTATCAATAATAAAAGCCCTAGAGAAATAATAATTAAAGATATAACAAATAAAATATTACTTTTACCACAAATGGCGTAATTACGATTTTTTTTTGTTAGAGACATAAGTTTTATTAAATCTTTTTATATTTAAAACATGGTAAACCATGTTAATTGATTATTTTTTACTAATTAATAGTTAGAATAGCTGTAGTAAATAATCATATTTAAATTACTTATATATATCTCATAATTATCTTAGTATTCTCTCAATCCATATTTTCTTCTTCTTACAAATAGGACATTGATTAAATTCATCTACGTTCTTTAGGATAGTGGCAAACCAAAAACAGGAGTCACATAATATGAATTTACAATTATTTTTATTATAATAATCTTTATAGAGTGGAATAATAGTTTTAACTTTTAACATATACATTTATCATCAACTTGGAATTTAACTATCACTTAACTTTGTTAACGTAGCTAAAAATATATTTTACCTATTTATACATATTAAAAAATAATATACAAATAAATCTAAATGTCTAATCACTTATAATATTATATTTTCTATCAGACTAGATAACTTTTGTTATAATATGAGAGTTGACTAATTTTTCATAAAATTTAAATGAATTAAAAAAACAAATACCGACTAACAACTTATATTCCAGCTCTTGGTGAATAATATTTGTGGTCTTCTCTATGGCCGCCTTGACCCATACCGATATGCTTATAGTCGTTAACAAATTCAATCGATTTTATCCATTTTACCATCTTGTAACCTAGTTGTGTTTCTACTCTTAGCCGTAAAGGTGCTCCATGTCCTATATCCAATTTTTCGCCATTCATTTCATATGCAAGTATAGCTTGAGAATGTTTTACAATTTCCAAGTCTAATACTTCATAATATTGTGTATTGTCTGTATATTGATAAGAATAAAAAACAACGTATCTTGCTTTTGGAAGTGGTTTACATAACTCTATTATGTATTTCATAGGTACTCCTTCCCATTCACCTATCGCTGTCCATCCTTGTATACAATAATGCTCTGTAATTTGTGTTTGTTTACGCATATTATATAAATCAGAAATAGAAAATTCTAAAGGTTTTTCTACAAGACCCAAAACTTGTAATCTCCATTCTCTAAAATTATTTTTAAAAAGATCTTGATATTCTTTTGTATCTGGTGGATATCCATTCACACGGAAAAAAGGAGATATCTCAGATCTAGTAAATTTTTGTTTAGAAACAGCTCTTGTAAATAATAAATACTTGGCAGTGTTTACTACTATATCCAAAGTATTTTGAACAAATCTTGGATTTTTAAATGATATTCTTGTTACCCATACTTGTATAATAGCTATAACAATTACATATAACGCAAACAAAGCAATTGCTGTTACAAAATTTACAGGATAGCCTAAAATTATCTGACCAATATTTTCTGGAAAATGTTCTATTAACACCATACTTATATGTATAATAATAAATAAAATAAATGCTATATTACCTAAAAAATGTAAACTTCTTGCAGCTTGTCTTCCACCAAAAATTTTTGGATACCTAGGAAAGCGTGCAGTTATTGATGGAGACATTGCTGCCCCAGTTAATATCATAAAAGGACCTAACAAAAATACTACACCAAAATACATCAATTGTTGTAATGGGTTGTAAGGATCACCAGGAGGAGGAAAATTAAATGTAGCATAGATAAGTGCAGTTTGTATTGCTTGTGGGATTATATCCAATGAAGTAGGTATAAGACGACCCCATTCATTGCTTGTAAATAATAGAACATAGTAAGCAATACCGTTGATGCCCCAAAAAATAGCTGAAAAAAAATGCCAATGTCTTCCTAAACCAAGATTTTTGTGTCCAGGTAAGGCCAGCCAAGGAGAAAAGTCCTCTTCTTCCTCTAGCGATATCCATAACTTGCTATCTTTTGTTGTTGGAGGATCTTTCTTTTTTGTGAATTTTATCCATTCAGTACCAGGTTGTGCATGATCTTTCCAATATAATTTTGGTAAAGAACTTAGTATTTCTATACCACTACGAATAAGCATGGTAATAAAGATAATATTGATAAAATGAGCAAAACGTATCCAAAATGGAAAATCTGAATATTCTATTACCAATTTTAGGTTAAATATCTCCTATTGTTCTAAGTTCAATTCCCAGTTATTTTATTTAACAGTTTAATATATTTTTAATACATGTTATTACTCAATTCCATTGAGATACTAAAAAGAAGATTTTAATTAAGAGATAATTTGGTCTTGACATAGAATTGACATAAAATATATTTATCTAAAATACGGAATAAATACAGGAGAAGTATTAGTATACAAGATGAAGACAGAAAAGTGCAATCATTATTATATAAACTTAGATAAAATAATAATATGACTACTTATACAGTATTAGACTCTTTGATTTGGGGTTTTATTGCTAGTATTCCCCTACTTATAGGATCAATAGTGGCATTGTTTGTTAATTTGCCAAAGAGCATAATTGCTTCAATAATGGCATTTGGTAGTGGGGTATTGATTGCTGCTTTATCTTTTTCATTAATAGAAGAGTCATTTAATCTGGCTCAATCTATTCCTCCAGTCATACTAGGCTTTATCGGAGGAGGACTTTCCTACACAATAGCAAACTATTTCTTAAATAAAAAGACATTAGGCGATATCAGAAAGAGAAAGAGATCTCATGGTGAAGATGCAGGTGGTAGCAAGAATGCATCAGGGTTAGCATTATTAGTTGGATCTGTTATGGATAATATTCCTGAAAATATGGCTCTTGGAATTTCTTTGATAACTGGAGGTGCAGTAAATATAGTATTGATTGTAGCAATTTTTATTTCTAATTTTCCTGAAGGATTAGCATCAACTGTAGGTATGAAAGCAAATGGAAAAAGTAGTAGACAAGTAATTGTTCTTTGGTCAATAGCAGTCTTTATATCTACAATCTCTGCAGTAATAGGTTTTAAGGTTCTATCAAATACATCTCCATTCATAATATCAATAGCAATATCTTTTGCAGCAGGAGCTATGCTTGTTATGTTAGCAGAATCAATGATTCCAGAAGCATATGAGGAAGGAGGAATAAAAATAGGAATTGCAACTATGATTGGATTTGTAATTGCCTTTGTATTGGGAAAATTAGAAGGTGGATAATGATACATAATTGGTTACATTGTATTCTAGTTAAGATTGTTTGAACATCTACTTATTTTAAATAAAGAATACAAAATATATATATTTTCATTTGAAGATAACTTAGAATTAACAATTATATTTGTTTATTTATTTTGAAAAAACCATATCATGATCTGTGATAAATTTAACTTATTATATCCTATTATAATTCTACCTGTCTTTTTTTATCTTTCATAATAATTAGATATATTGGGCATACAAAGAAGCATTGAGTGACATATACCATTTAATTTGATTAGAGAATAATCATTGTAGTATTCGCTTGCTCTTCATTCTATTCAAATATTATAATAAGAATTGTTACCACCTTTTGTTTCACTTATCTGCTTGTTTTCCTGCTCGACAAGATTCTTGATATAAGATCATTTCATTGTTGATATCCTAGTTTCATCAAAAGTTATTTTAAAAATATATAAAATAAAAAATAAGTCATAAAATTCACATCCTTTTTGACTAATAAATTTTACAATTAAATACGTATCTTGTATATAATGATTATATAATATGTTCACCAGTAAAAACTAATGAAATTATTAGATCACAATTTCATGGTAAAAACGTTTTTAATTATTCTACCATTATTAACTTTTGCTAGTGCTCTGGGCGTCACAGATAATAGATTTTCGGCTCCATTGACTGGAATGGAAGAGGTTCCACCTGTTAATACTAATAGTACGGGTATATCGTTGTTTGAATTGATAAATAACAATACTCTAAACTATAAATTAAATGTTACAAATATGGATAACATAAAAGCAGCTCATATTCATTTAGGAAACTTTAGTGAAAATGGAGATGTCGTTGTAACTTTATTTAACTCTTCAAAAACACCTACTGATACAATAAATGGAACTTTAGTTGAAGGAAAAATAACTACAGCAAATCTGCAAGGACCTCTAAAAGAAAAAACTATTCCTGATTTGGTTCACTTAATGAATACTACTCAAACTTATGTAAATATACATACAATAGAATATCCTAATGGAGAGATAAGAGGTCAATTAACCACTGTGAATGCAACGAATTGGTGGGGCTAGTAGTTTTATTTTCTAATTATGAGCATGTGATTCTTTTAATAAAAGACGTACAATTTTTCAGCAAAAACCAATAACAATGAAATATCTACAAACTTATTAATATATAAATAAAATATTAGTTACAAAACGATACGATGGTGGTAAATATAAAAAAAGAATATATCCATCTGAAATTGTTCTTATACAAAGAATGTATCTATAGATGTATCATATAAAATGATAAATGAAAAAAAGCCAGAAGAAGAGGAAGAGGAAGTTGTAGTAAAAGACGATATTATTCAAGACTATGATAGTGTGTTAAAGGAAAGCGGTGTTTTAACCTCTGTATCTGGAATCATCTTTGGTTTTTTACTAAATATTTCTATAAACTCTCCCAAGGGATTTACAATAGAAGATAGCATAATACTTATGATATCTCTTTATTCAATATCTTTTGCTGTCTCGTTTTTTGTAATGCCTATAATTTATCATCATATTCAATATCCATATAGAGATATTGAAAAGTTCAAAATCAGATCTCATAAATTTATAAAATTTGGTATGATACCAGGAGCAATTACTATGTATTTAGGATTATTACTTGGATTAAAATTTAGTTTGCATACAGGTATAGGACCATCTTATGAATATTTTTCTTATATTCTTGCAATAGTTCCATTTGTATTAGTTTATATTTTTTTTAAATATCGAAAATAAATTTAGATTGAATTATTAGAAATCAATTTTAAATTGTTTCTTATATATTATCTATGTAAATTCGTTAGAAAACAAATTAACAAGTAAACAAACTTTTTTGTCTAACTTATTTAATTACACATTTATTATAAAAGAAGAATAATAAAATGCATGATATAATAGAGATTACAACTACAACGAGAAGAATAATAAATCAACTTCCTATAATTAGAATCTATGAATATGAGGAAAACATAGAAGTTTTAATTGCAACAAATTCAAAACCTGAAAGAGAAGGTAGTTAAACAATTTCCAAAAAATAGAACTCGATATCGAATTTTAGAAAATAGAAAGAAAGAGAGCAAAATTAAGACAAATCGAATTAGTACATACTAGACCTAATACTACTATTACTATCTCATCGTCAATTGAGAATACGAAAAAGGTAGTTGTTAATATTGCATCTGAAAAAATAGGTATCTCAAGAGGAACTTATGAACGTGGAAAAAGTGGAATAGAAAAGCATCGGAAGATCTGAATGTTAGAGGGAAGAAGTAAAACGAAAGTTGATAACTTGGCAGAAATAATGAAGTAGTTTTACGAAGAAATAGTTATTAGTATTTTAATAACTTTGTTTATACCTAAGATCTTGTTTGTTTATATCTAATTAACATTTGTAATCATTATACTGTTGTTATTGTTTACAGCTCGGGCCCAGAGGTTTCACGGTCATTTTTGCCTGTAGTCCGAACCATATCATGTAAGTCTATAGCATCACTGTTATTTGAAATAACTTACAATGGATTTGCTTTACGTGCTATTTCTTTTCTTCCCTCCGTTCATGCCCTTGAAAGATTTTCTTTACCTTTTCCTTGACCTGTTCCTTGGACTTTGGAGAAATATAAAGAAACAGCTGTTGTCACAGAGATAAAAAGAATTAACAGAATGAAGAACAAGAAGTAATAATAATAGATAATATCATTGAGGAACAGGACAAAGAAAGGGATATAGCTATAAACGAAAAGAAAAAAGCTTTACTTAAAGAGGAAGTGTCAATTTATAGGTTAGAGGAAAATAGTCTCGATTATATTCTTTCATAATCCGTGGATTGAGACGTAAAATGTATTAAAGAACAATCAACGAATAAAATTTAGATTTATTTATCTATTTATTTAGAAAATGTTGCAGTTAATGCAGCAGTCATATTATCTGCATTCAAGTTTATGTGATTAGCTCCACTATTACAAAGTGCTACTCCATTAATTTTGGTCAATGTATTACTCTTTCCAGTTATTGGACTCTTTCCGGTCATTTCTCCATCTAATTGATTGTAAACAATGCTTGATTACTGCTTATTTTTTGAATCTTTGTAGGATTGATTAGTATACCATAATTGTTACTATTAGTTTTATCCATAAAAAGCTCCAAGTTTTATGTTAGGAGTATCAGGCATATTCAAAGTTATACCACCATTTTTTATCTTACATCGTCCAAAATCTGCTCGTAGTCGTATTCCTTTTGGATTTAATTTTCCATTCAATGGTATCTTTCTAATTGTGTTGGACACGTATTTTTATCGCTAACTACTATAATTTGTTTTTGAGTACCATCATAGCCTCTTACTACTATTGTATTTTTGTTAATTACTTTTACTTTAGGATTTATGTGTACCTTCTTCCAATCTCTATCATTATTATTATTATTATTATTATTTAGTTTCTTTTGAGAGAGAAGGACCTGGATTGTCTTCTGTTGGACTTTTAATACCTCGCGAGATAGGTTTATCAATTATCTTTCCTTCATTATCATATTTTACTAAACCTTCTAGATTATTTTTGATTCTCTTTTTCTATCTTTCTATCTCGTCATCTATTTCTTCGTCGAGTTCTCCCCTTTCATCTGGGGTAAGTCTATATCATCATCTGTAAATTTACCTTTACTTGACAATTCCAACCCTCTTTAAATCAGCAATCTGTTTGTCAACTGGAAAATTCATATACTTCTTTCTAAAGGCTATAAATTCGTTTAATGCCTTTTTATCAGGCAAATCGGCCGCAATTTCTGACTGTGTAAATACATTTGTACAAATAATATTAGTCATAAAGCTTAAAGCCATCTTCCCAAGACTAGCCAAGGTCTTATCAGGTAGAAGTGTAGTATTAGTTTCTTTAACCATTAGTTTGCTCATGATAACTGCCATATCAACCAAACATTTCCTTTCAGCTGGGGTTACGGTTACTTGAACCGCATTATCGTCATATGGAGGCTGTTTATAAGGCTCTTTTTTGTTTATATCTACCTTACTTTTGGCGTTGGAATTCA
>DATDKD010000161.1:0-2224 GCA_036520175.1 Nitrososphaeraceae archaeon | reverse complement strand
GACATATTTGAATTAACTTCAATTAAAGATATACGTAATGAAGATTTATCCATTGGGCAAAGAAGACGTGTACAGCTAGCTAGAGAGTTCGTACATGAGATGGATCTTTTATTTTTAGATGAGCCTACTGTGGGATTGGATCCAAGAGCTAGAAGGAATCTTTTAAATTATATAAAAAAACAGGTAAAGCATGGTCTAACCGTTTTCTTTACTACACATATTATGGAAGAAGTGGACTATTTATGTGATCAAATTTGCATAATTAATAAAGGTAAAATAATAGAATTTGATACTCCTCATCTTCTAAAACAAAAATATGGTTCCACAAAAAAGATAGATATTATATTACAAAATCCAATATCAAAACAAATACATGATTTTTTTCAAAAGTTATCTGCAAATTCAGTTGATATTGAAAATATTGAAAATACAGATAATACATTTTCTATTACTTCAAATAATCCTCAAAATGTCTTATTATCTACTGTAAACTTTCTCTTTCAAAATAATATTCAAATAGAAAATATAGCATTGAATGATCCATCTATCGAAGATGTTTTTTTAAAAGCATTAAAAAATAATAACTAATAAAATAAATCATATTCTTTAAATTCTCATTTTATACATAGATAAAGTAGCTATCAAAAAAGCAATTCCTGATATTACTCCTAATACTAAAATTTTAATATTCGTAAATGTATCAACTGCGGAAAACATACCCTCTCTTATAATGTCTGCAATGTAGGTTAATGGGTTAAAATAAAAAGCATATTGCATTGGTTCAGGTAATCCAGAAGGAGGATAAAAAGTAGAACTGGCAAAAGCAAAAAATAGAAATACAGTATTTATGATTACGGTAAAACCTTCGTTGCTCCTTAGTCGAGTTGAAATTATAATTGCAATTGAACCAAAGAAAATCGAACCCATTATTAACGCAAAAGTAAGATAAAGTGTACTGGTTATATCAAAAGTGACATTTCCTGCAATTATAGGAAGACCAGCAATGAAAATAATTGCAGCACTTGCCAAACCCATAACTATTATTGTCAAGAGTGTACTAGCAGTATACTGAAGTTTGGAGTAAGGCATTACCAAAATCTGTTGGAGCATTCCATTTCGTTTATCATTCCAAATAATACTTCCAGCTACCGTACTGCTATTCATCACGTTAAAACCAATCATCCCTAACGCTAGAAATACATTGTAAGAGATAGTTTTTCCACCTATGACTATTTCATCTTCGTTGATTAATGAAGAATATGCATATCCCGCCACAAAAATGTAGACTAGGGGAAATAATATTTGCCAAATTAAAAAAAGTTTGTCCACTACCGCAACAATATTTCTATAAGTTAACATTACAACAGCAGAAAGCATTTTTTATATCTGTTGCAGTAAAGATAAGAGTTCAATATTAAATAATATTTAACTTGATTATAAACAGGACTAGCAAATAAAGAAGAAGAAGAAAAAGATTAAATGAATTTTTGAGTGGGTGTATTAGTCTTGTTTATAATTACCTGTTTTAACAAAAAATTTCCTATATCTAACTATTGGAAAATTTCAATTACAAAAAAAATTTATAAAATAATTATATAAATTATAAATTATTCTGAATAACAGAGATCAGGTTATTTTCAAAGTAAGAAAAAGATCTAAACCATTATAAGATACTAATAAAAGGTCATCATTCTAAACGAAGTCATATTAAATACAAAACTATAATAAAATACAAAATAAAAATATGTTCTTTTTTTAGACTTATCTATAAAATTTTACTCTAAGCAGTTCATATACTTTTGCAGCATCCCTGTCATTTATTATTAAAACTATCTCACTTGGAGTAAAAAATGCATTATGCAATGAAATCTGATTGTCATATAATATATTTGATATCATAGATAGCAGTTGATAGGTTTTCCTCAACTCCGTTTCAATCCAAGGAAGAGAAATAGTAATCATTGAAACACCTTCCTTTATTTTGCTGGGGATAAGCGTATGGGAATCATTACTATTAAAAATCTTTTTTATTTCACTAATATTTTCGATAAATAAATTCATGTGATTCTTTGATTGAAATATGTTAAATCTGATATCAGATTGTCTATCAAACAAATCCAATACCTTTTCTATATTTTCTCTCTCTTTATCAAATTCTACTTCCAGTATACTTCCAGTTAATGATATTCTAGCACCAGCTAAATTCTCTTTCTCTTCTTGAGCG
>DATDKD010000160.1:0-2288 GCA_036520175.1 Nitrososphaeraceae archaeon | reverse complement strand
ACAATTAAGATTTAGCTTTAAAACAAAATAGTAATAAAATATAAAAAAATTATTTATTTCCTATTGAGGCAAATTTCTATTTAGTTATTTTTGTATTTGTATCTCTAGTATTCAAATACAATTATATAAATTATCTTTTTAAAATTTTATTATTACTAAATTATCATAATTTGGTATCGTTTTTCTTTTCGGCTAGCCATTTTTCAACATCAAGCGCAGCCATACAACCATATCCAGCAGCAGTAACAGCTTGCCTATAACGAAAATCATGTACATCACCTGCTGCAAATACTCCCTCAACACTAGTTCTAGAATTTTCTTTTAGAACGATATAACCGTGGTCATCCATTTCAAGTTGATTTTTAAATATTTTAGTATTTGGCTCATGTCCAATAGCTATAAATAAACCTCCAACATTCAATTCCTGTTCTTCTTTAGTATTCACATTTTTTATTGAGATTGTTGAAATTTTTTTATTCCCACTTATTTTAGTAATGGTACTATCCCACATAAACTGAATTTTGGGATTCTCAAATGATTTTTCTTGTAATATTTTGCTTGCTTTAAGAGAATTACGTCTATGGATTAATTTTACAGATTTTCCAAATTTTGTTAAAAATGTAGCCTCTTCAAGGGCAGTATCTCCGCCTCCAACAACAGCAATCTCTTCTCCCTTGAAGAAAGGACCATCACAAGTGGCACAATAAGAAACACCTCTTCCCCCATATTCATCCTCTCCCACAATACCTAATTTTCGTGGTGTAGCTCCGGTACATACTAAGATTGCTTTGGATAAATATTCCTGGGAATAGGTTTTTACATAAAAAGGTTTTTGTTTAAAATTAACTTCTATTACTTCATCATCAACAATAGTAGAACCAAATCTTTCAGCTTGTTGTCTCATATTCATCATTAATTCAGGTCCAAAAATACCATTTGGAAATCCAGGGTAGTTTTCAACTTCACTAGTTGTCATTAACTGCCCACCAGGTAAACTTCCAGATATAATCAAAGTCTTTAGTTTAGCACGAGCTGTATATATTGCTGCAGTGTAGCCAGCAGGACCAGAACCAATTATAATAACATCAAAAGTTCTTAATGTTTGATTATTGGAGGCATCTTCACTGTCATAAGCATTCTCCTTCTTCTCTTCATGGACTTGCATTCTGTATGTTATAGATAAAAATAAAGACCAGTTAATAATTGGTTCGTTATATTGTTTCTATTCTTCTACATTTTGCGAACAATTATTATTAAGAAAAAGGCTTTGATTATATTTATTTAGGAGAAATTTGTGTCTTTGGCATATCTTTTTCTCTTTTATATTTATTCTAATAACATCATCTTGAAAGTGTGCATTAAAAAATCTACAATTTCTATCCAGACAAAAAGGATCTCCTGAATTGATAAAATAAAAAAGTGATTGAAGAACTAAACCTTCAATAATATCATTTATTCGTGGATCATTATAATTTATAAATTGTCCATTGTATTCTTTTTTAAGCTCGTCCACCATATCACGGTTTTCTTTAAAAAAATATAATTTATAATAATAATCGCGAGGTTTAGCGATTCCCTCTACAATTCCAGAAGTAGAAATCAAAGTGGGATTTCCACAAATCAGTGACCTAGCATGATATCTCCAATCCGACTCATCAAATGTGCATAATACTTTATCAGTTACTATAATCTCAAGTTTTGAGAATGTTAATGCCTGTTCATATTTTTTTATTAATTTTTGAACTAATTTTTGTACAAGAAATCCATCATATAACAAGAGATCCACACTTTCATTTTTTTTGTTGGATGTAATGACATTTTTTTCTTTATAATGATAGGAAGAATGATAATAATTCAAATCATAAATATATAATGGTTTTTTTAGGTCCTGAACAATCGCTTGCTTATAAAATGAGAAGTTTTTTTCTTTATCTCTTGACTTTAAATATAATAGAGATTCTTTCTGTTTTTCTATTACATTATTGGGTAATATTTTTTTTAGACAAGCTATAATTTTTTGTATGTTTATTTCTGGCCAAGATGATTCGTTAGAGAAATTAATGTATTTACAATATAACATAGTGAATGATAATTGATGGAAAACAGAAGCAGAAGCAGAAGAAAAAGAAGAAGAATTTATTCGTTTTTCAGTTTGGAATTTGTGGTACTTCTTTTAACTTGCGAGCAGCAATGTCAGCAGCCTTTTTACCCGATAATAACATCGAACCAAATGTAGGACCCATTCGTGGAAGTCCATGAGTTTCAGTTACTGACATTCCTGTTGCAAT
>DATDKD010000159.1:0-3172 GCA_036520175.1 Nitrososphaeraceae archaeon | reverse complement strand
TAGGTTTATTAACAATAATGAAAGTCGTTTTGAAAACACTAATACAGCAGTATGGACTGAAAATCCTATAAGTGTTCCTAATAGCAAGTTGTTATAATTGAAATGGAAGTATAGCATTGATGCCACCATAGGCATAGTAATAAATATCGCCAAAGCAGTACTAGCCCAAAAATATTGTAACAAGGTAAACTCCTTATCATTAATACTTTTTTTTCTGTAAAAGAAAAGAAGCGGTTGTGCCCTCATAGTATAAGCTCAGCAATATAATATTATAAATCCTGTATATTTTAAGCCTGTTTTATCTATATTAATAAATAGAAGAATATAAATACTGCATAATGGATTATAGTTTTTTCAACTAGCGAATTGAAACATATCATTATTTTGATAGAATAACCGGTTGAATAAAAGGCAACTTCACATTCAGCAAGCAACAAAGTTAAAAACCATCAACTGAAAGTGCCTATCTTTTGGTTATTAAAATCATTTTCTCATCTTCCTATTAGAATATATGTTATTTTGATATAATGTAATACCAAAAGGATACTGCAATTCTATATAATAATATGAGATATTTTTAACATGAAATTTTCTATCCTTGATAATAAAATAATGTTCTAATATCCAACTTCATTAATACTCTCAAGACAATCTATAAAAGTGTATAATGGTTGAAACATTTATGCAAGCATAATGATGAATAGTTAATGAATAGAAACCAATATAAGGGCTTTAAGAATCTGGTGAATGTCATAAAACATTAGGTTATAGGTTCTCTTTTCACAAGTCATAAGTTCAAGATATGAAAACTAATAATACCGTTACCATACCTTTAAGCATTAAGTAAAATAAAAAATGAAAGGTAAATGAAGAATGTAGTCAAAATAATAACTAGTAAAAGAATTTATTCAGGTAACATTTCACTTAGGCTAGACAGGTTTAAGTTAAATAATAAGATAATTGAAAAAGAAATAGTCGAACATCAACCCTCTATAGGGTTGATTCCTGTTATTGATGGGACAGACATACTTTTTGTGACACAGTATCGACACGCAGTAGGAAAAAATATTTTAGAAATACCTGCAGGAAAAATAGAAAAAGGTGAAACGCCCAAGCAGGCGGCTTTTAGAGAAATGAGAGAAGAAATTGGTTACACTGGTAAGTTATCACCAGTAATTCAATGGTACTTGGCACCCGGATATGACACCGAACTAATGCACATATTTATTGCAACAAATTTGAAAAAGATAAAGAAAAGAAATGCAGATCTTGATGACGATGAAAATATCGTAGTTAGACGCATTAAATTTACTTCTGCAATCAAAAAATGCATTACTGGAGAAATTCAAGACGCTAAGACAGTGGCAGCACTCCTTGTTTATGCAAAAGTATTAGAAGCAAAGTGCACACGAATGTAATAAGACTGTTCTATAACCATTCTGAGTGAATTGGATTATACACTTTCCTTCCATCCTCAGATAGGCAATTTCTCTCGTTTATTAATTTCTGATGTTTAAATTGTATATTGCACCTTGTACAGTCATTCTTGTTAATTACCAAGATATCAATTCTACTTGACTAAGTGGATGCTTGGTCTTAAAAGATAATGATAATTTTACAGCAGGCCCCTTTTGAATTTTTATGCATATATGAATCACTAATACCGTATTGGAGAGCAACCTATTATGTGAGAATTAATCTATGCCATACAATCTGATTGGATTTCCAATAGACTCATACGTTTCCCAAATTGTGTTATTAAAGCAGACTGTTGTGGTTCAAATGGAGATTCTAATATGGAGTTACTTGTAGTCTACTCGGCAATGAATGCGCGCTTAAAAAGTTCCACTTTACAAAAGTTCTCTTACTATAAATTCCACCATTTATATCTACCTCCATTTACTTATTAACAATAAATCTTTTTTTGCTCTATGTTCAGATCATACTATTTTTATCTGTCTTAATAAGCTCGAAGTTTTTTGTATATTCTTTTACATTATGTCAAATCAATCTTGTATTATCGCAAATCTGTAATTCTAGTTTCAATTGAGATATGTATATCAAATTTACGATAAAATATTATCTTCTTTTTCATGCGTCTTTAGATATTATCAAAACAATGCGCCGTAGATCTTGAGTGTGTACATCTATAAATGGTGAAAATCATTCAAATTATCTTTACCTATCCTTTTACACGTGACAATCATAAATAGAATAATAAATCAGATACATTTTGCAGGAGCATAGCGGAGCAAACTAAATTAAGTTCATCGTCAAATATATTATAACAATTTTGTTATAAAACAAAGCTTTTGATAATCCACTTCTGGTTGTACGCTATTGTTTCAACCTAAGCTTATTATTTTGTAGTTAAGGCATTTTGACAAGCCGTTCCAATTCCTGTACAGAGTTTATAGGAAGAGAACAGGAAAAGTTTCTGCAAACTAATGCGTAGTCAGATTCCTTTTGATTTTCCTGTACTAAATTTCTTCCCTTGAAAAATGGATAATTTTGTAGTTCTTGTAATTGTGATTCGTTTTCTATGATAGCAATAATACCATTAGGAATAAACTGTCTATTTAACCAGTTTACCATCTCAGAATTCGCTCTCTGTTTTTCAGTATTTCTTATAATTGTTATCTCAACAGGTTTCTTTATATAAAGATACATTGCTATCAATAGATGTCCAAACCCAAACGGATTTTCTGATGCAGTTTTTGCGCCTTCTTGCATAATATGCTCCGCCTTGTATAAGTAATCATTGTTTTGAATGAAATGATATAGCCTAAGGAGGTTCGATGCAGCCATTGAATTACCGCTAGGTATAGCGAGATCGTAAAAACTCTTTGTTCTGACAATCAACTGCTCATGATCATCGGAGGTAAAGAAGAAACTGCCTCCATTAGGATCCCAAAAGTGCTGGATCATAAAGTTAGTATAAACGATTGCTTTTTGAAGATACTTTGGTTGAGCATAGATCTCAAATACATCCAATAATGCGTTAACATAAAATGCATAATCATCAAGATACGCATTTAATTTTGAAATTCCATCCTTAAATGCTCTTTGTAATCTACCATCATTTTTTGCAATTTTGGATTCAATGAAGTTTACTGCATTTATTGCAGCATCAAGATACTTTTTATTTCCAGTAATTTTATATCCTTTGGCA
>DATDKD010000158.1:0-2777 GCA_036520175.1 Nitrososphaeraceae archaeon | reverse complement strand
TTAAAAATACAGGAATGTACCCTGTTACTTTCATAGCAAATCTTTGTGACTCTGAACTATATGCAGTATTTGACCACAAAGTTGAAGAATCACCTGCTCCCGAGTGTAAGATGGTGTCAGAACCTGTTATATTAAATGCAGGAGAAAAAGTGATAGTTCAACGTATTTCAGGTTTATCAGGTTTAACATATAAAGCCTTAGAAGAAGGACAATCTTATGCAAAGGTTATTCTTCCATTTAAAATAAATATATCTGAAATAGAAACAATAGATAGCCTTATTGGAGGTAAATTTAATGTGACTATAAATCCAGAACTTTCTACTTGATTTACAATTTAAGCTTTAAGGTAAGTTTTAAAGCAAAATGTATACAAAAAAACTATAGAAAAAAAATAATCATACTAATAATATTGATCATTTGAAAGAAAAAAAATTAATTATAGTTGTTAGCTATATCTGTTAGCCCAATAGACTATGTGTACTACATTTCCAATCATTTATTTCCATACCAAAACTACATTTTATTTCTGCTTGTGTGGTTTTTAATTTTTGAGATGAATTTATTGAACTTTGAATTTCACTTTTAATTTTTTCATTGATCGTTGACTTATCTGCAAATGGGTTTGCTAAAGTTGGCAATTTAGTGTCTGATTTACTTTTATATGCTATAACATATCCTATAAATGGAGATTTATCAAAGTCCTGTATGATTGTTGATGTTACCAGATCAGCTGACTCTTTAAGGGAAGTAACGCTTCCTACTATACTATATGTTGTATCAAATGTACCAATCTGGGAAGAACCAGAAGATAATACATAAGAATTTGAAGAATCTTTTGTTATATGGATTGTAGATGCTGGCAATTTTGACTGTAATCCGTTTGTTTGGGCATATGATTCTGCTATTCCCATTAGAGAGATACTACTTATAGTCAATATACTTAATGCTGAAAGAACTATAAGTATATTATATACATTTTTTATCATTAATAAGCGCAGTCATAATAATATTTAAATTTATATCAATTTTTGAGTTTTGTCTATATACTATATAACAAATAAAAATATTCTTTGTAGATATTTCACATAGAGAACTATATCTTTGTGTCTTGTTACCATTTGGAAATTAGTTTGGTTGGACCTTCAATTAGAAATGAAGTAGTTGTTGTTCTTCTTTCACCTTCACTTGACCTAAAAAAAATGAAAATGCTGATGGTTTATTTTGCCATGGTCTATTTTAATATTATATTATCTGTCAAGATAAAATCTCGTTGATGTTCATCTTTTCCAAACTGTGATGTTATAATCAAAGAATTGAAATGTCTATGTATATTATGAGGAATTTTAAATTTCAAGTCACCGTCAGGTTCAAAAGTTCTAGTTTCACCAAATGAGCTTGTTTCGATATTCTCATATGTAATTTCATCTTCAGTTAGATTTGACAAAATTACGACATCATTGAAGGCACCTTCTTTTATCTCACAGTTGTTATTGTTGCTACATTCCATAAAGGTCAGTCTAATCCTTTCTCCTCCTTTTAGTTCTATTGTATCTTCTAAACATTCATTTTGATCTCTATATGACGCCTCACTTACAATTACTTTGTCATTAACTAAACGTTTAAAATCAGCTATGACGTTTTCTGTCCCTGTTTCAGTTACAACTTTTACAAGTAAATGAGGGCCTATCTCACTACAGCTTAAACTATTTTCTTTATTATCATCACTTTTTTCATTTAAACCAAATACCTGATTGAAAGTCGTTAAACATGCTATACTGAAAGTGAGAATTAGTGCAGTCAGCAAAAAAGAAAAAAAGAAAATTGCTTTCATCAATAGTTATAAAATATTGAGTTAGTTAAATTTTTTTATTTGTTATTATTTATTATAAAAAAATACAAAAAGAATTATTACAAATTTTGAAGTAGCCTTTAACCTTTCTATACATGTTTTTTTCTCTTTTGATATATCAAAAATTCTTATAATATAATAAAATAAAATTCCTAAGTTGGCTTATTTTCGTCATTTTTAATAAAATATTGCTTCTTTCATATTGAATCAAATTGTCAATAATCGGTTAAAGAAAATTTTCAATTTTCTCAGGTAGTAATTCTGTATTTAATAATTAGCTGTATATACCTATTATAATTACGCATTACGCAGCAATCCTTCATAATGTTGTACTATTTCATTTTTTATACTAACTCTTTTTTATTGATTCCCATTGGATAACCACTAATATCTTAATTGGACGAGGAGAATATGAATACTTTTACCAAGTGTAGACTGTATTATACAAATTTTGATATACAAATGATGATGATGTTGTAGTTAGGCCAATGATGGGTGAATCCCTTTACCAATCATTGGCCCAATGAGATCTATTATAATAGATTCTTTAACAATAACCATTGTGTAATTCTTAAACCTATCGTTTTTTCTTTGTTATTTTATATTATTTTATAATTCTTAAATTTGTTTTCCTATGTAGGTACATTAATTATCCTTAAATAGATTAATAATACTAATAATTACAGGCATACAGGCATTATAATAAAATTAACATAATTTTTTTATTGGTTCTCTCTACATTTAATAGTACTCATTGTAGAATAGTAATTTAAATTTAGAAAATTTTTCAATACTTTAAAATGGTATAAACTCTAAAAATTTACTGTTTCTTTAAATGATTCTATTTCTTCCTCTGTTACTTCAAACCATACATTATTTTCATCCCAGCGTTCAACTAAATTCCTTGGAATAAAGAGTTTGTCTTTGT
>DATDKD010000157.1:0-2946 GCA_036520175.1 Nitrososphaeraceae archaeon | reverse complement strand
AGGGAGTCTTCAAAACCTATAAGTGGTTATGATGGTAAGACCACTGCAGAAGATATATACCAATTGGTATCTTTATTATATTGAATAATAGAAAATTAACTAAACGTTTTTGACTGTAGTATATAATAATTCTCCCATTTCGTTATGCATTTTTAGTAAGTTTAATCCTTTTTCTGTCGTCTTGAATGTTTGAGTGCCATCACGATATTCTATTAGATTGTTTTCTATCAAAACAGAAAGATATTCCTTTAATTGATTATAACTTATAAACGCTTTATACATAATTTTTGTCTTAGTTGTTCCTCCATTAGCTGCCTCTAATATATTACCTACTATTTCTGTTCTGCTTCTGTATTTCATGTATAATACATATATGATTTACTTATTTTAATCTATTGTCCATAAAAAGGATAAGAAAAATTATAGTAGAACTATTAACAAATATTCACAAATAGTATAAAATTAATTAATTCTTTTATTTCCATATAACAATAAAGTTCACATTAAGTAAAGATAATTATTGAAGTAAATAATTAAAATATAATATAAAAGAAGGAGTTAAAAATAGTTAGTTAATTTTACTTTGCTAAATCTTGTAGTTTTTCCCCAATATTTTCAGCGAGATTTTTTACACCTTCCGTGATATTAGTTCCAAGTTCTTTTGCTCCTTCACTAATATTGGCTCCAAATTCACTAGCATTTTGCTGAATCGCTTCGCCTGTCTGATTTGCTGATTGGTTCATCTCTTTTAATGTCTGGTTTGATTCTTGACTCATATTTGTCATTGTTTGATTTGTTGAGCCACCACCAGCATTATTCATTGATTGGTTCATACTTTGTGCTTGTGCAAATGCTGAAATAGTTACCAGAGAAGAGATAAATATAGTGGCAATGAATATGGCTATTGCTGTTGATGATTGAATCATTTCCATCAATCAACTACTCTTTCTTTAATTTTTTCTGACTCATATTCTGAGCCAGTATCTCTATCAGGATCTTCAATCTTTTTACCTAATGCTCTTGCTCCTGCCTTTATTTTATCGTCTAAGCCTACATCTTCATCGGTCTCAATTTTTATATCCTTATCGGTTCCCATTGTAATTGTTGTTATTCATTATAATTTATAGCAATTAGATATTGTTAATACATAATAATTTTATGTATAATTAATACTAATAAAAATATATTAAAATGTTATAATAAAATTAATATTATTTAAAAAGCAATAGCCTTCTAATGTTCCATAAACAACAATATAGAATTTATGTAGACTCAGATCTTCAAGTTGTCGCTATGCTATCAGTTATTGGATTAAAATAAAGTAACAATTAGGATTCAAAAATCTCTTTTGGATAATGCATTGTATGTATAGATGAAAAGCATTAAGATATAAACTGAGAATATTAATCAGATACAACTGTAGTTTCAATTACACAATTTCGTTATTTGAATATAAAAAATAATAATAATAATGAAAATCCATCTCCAAAGATACCAATGATAAAAGAAGATAAAAATTATGATTTTCAATAGGAGATAAAAGCATCAACCAATAAGCAATCATACTGGTTTAATAATATACAGTATCCTTTAAAGTATGATAAATTAATCATAAATATTTTACTTCTGAATCAATAGATGTTGCAATTGTAGGAGGAGGAATGGCTGGTTTCTCAACGACATATTTTACTTTCAAAAGCAAGAACAAAGTGATTGTCTCTGATAATTAGTTAATTAGAAACTGGAGAAACCGGTCGTACTACTACTCATATTATTCATACTTTAGATGACAAATACTAGAATCTTGAGCAATTACATGGAAATGAAGGATCTCATCTAGAACTAGAAAGCCATATCTCTTGTATAAATTTGAATAATGTTACTAATTTAGTTTTTATAATATGAACTAGTTTTTTATTCATCTTTCTTCTATAATAATAAAATCAGATATAATATCAAAAGATATAATAAACAATTTAGATTAAAAATATTACTTTTACCATTACAAAGCCATTGGGAGGAGAACTTGTGCATGGGTGTAATACCCATTCTCCCAAGTGATCATCTCATTATAATTACCATATTATAATATTACAAATACAATTCATATTATTAGTATGTTAATAAATAAACTATTATAATATATGTCTATTATGTGAGTTATTATAATAATTTCTCAGTATACATAGACTAATGTAATTATGACAATATAAATTTTTAACTAAACTTCACGATGTTTTTGATTCCAATGTTTTATAAAATATTCAATTAAAGGCTCAAAATCGATTCTTGTTAAATTTTCCTTTTTATGTTTATTCTTCGAAATCTTTGCAAATTTATGTGCGTACTTTATACAGGTCAGGCATCCAACAAGCGGAATGAATAGGGCTAAATAATATCCATTATATCTTCCTGAAAATTTCCATGCTTCACCTACAATACAATACTTTGAATCCCGCTCAATCATGTTTTTGTCTATCCTATCCAATCCTAAGGATAATTTTTTAGCCCATATAGGACATAATTCGTTAAATGTAATGGATTTGGTTACAATGTGTTTTGATGAGAACTCCAATTGCTTATTTTTTTTCAAGCCTGCATTATTTTTATCATTACTGGTACGATGAGAAAAAAAATTATTAGATAAACTATTCCTTATCATCATAATGTATAATTGAAAACATGTGCTATAATGATTATTATACTGATATCTAATTTTTCTTCGCTTTTTCTCTTTTCTATTAGTAGGGTTATGAGGTAAACAAGAATAAATTATTTTACCAAAATAATATGAAAAAACTTTTTTATTAATCTAGTGAAGTTTAGTTAACGATATTCTTATTTATTTCTCTTTTGTATTTATCTCATTACACAATGCCAATAGTAACAGTATCAATGTATAGTGGTAGGACACAGAGAGAAAAAGATAGACTCGCAGAGGCGATG
>DATDKD010000156.1:0-11138 GCA_036520175.1 Nitrososphaeraceae archaeon | reverse complement strand
ATATGGGTAAAAATGGCATACAAATTGAGAATTGTAACAAACTTTTTGTTTGTGATTGTATACTTCTAAATGCTGGAGTGCTTACAATATAATTCAACTTGAAACAATTTTAAGGTACTGATATGTTCATTAATTTTTATATTATAGAAGTAATCTAAATTAGAAAAATTAATATATCAAAAATAGTATAACAGTAAATGATATTGTATTATTTCCACCAGATTATATACATATTATATGCAAATTTTTCACATATTAATAATTTTTTACATATTTAATAATTCATTAATATCTTATTAATTATATCAAAAGTGTTTGCTTAACAAAATGTTAACCTTAGATCGTACAGATAATGAAAAACCGCGTCTAGAGGGCATTACATCCATTATAGATAAATTACAACCATTAGATATTGAGAATTTTAAAAACATAGTTTCATATGTTGATTCAGTAAAAATACCTCAGTCATGTTTCCTATTATACTCTCCTACAGAGCTTGAAAGACGAATCAAATTTTACCATGAACACAATATCTCCGTTGCGATTGATAGTAAAATTACTGATTATGCACTCACAAATAATACTCTTAATGAATACCTTCGTGAGCTACTCAAATTTGGATTTAACATTATTGAAGTAGAAGTCAATATGAATAATAATTTTGATGATAATCAAAATATTTCAGAGATTTCAAATTCTTTTGATATAGAATTACAATGGAAATTTAACAAAAAAAATTCAGGTAACAATATATATAATGATAACATTTTCGAAAAAATTCGAGAATTACTTAAAATTAGTAAAACAAAGATAATCCTGGAAATAGATCAAAAAGTTGATCTAAATCTTTTTAATAAAAGCACTGACTGGAGATTTATTTCCTCTTTAATATCAACATACTCACAAAGTAATTTCATATTTGAGACGGATATTGAGTCCCTACAAATAAATTTAATTTCAAAATTTGGTGAAAGGGTGAATTTAGGTTTAATCGATCCTTTTCAGGTGGGGTTAATCGAATGGGCTAGAAGAAAAGAGTATTCAAACTTGGAAAAATCTGTTGATAAGCAAAGTACTTCCAATTTTAGAAATAATATATCAGGTGGACCGTCAGTAAAATTTATTTATTTTATAATTAAATCTTTACATCCTATTGATCAGACTGAATTAATGCGTATTAGCGAGCTACCCAGAAGAACTATACAAGCTTCAATAAGTGAGCTAAAACGTCAAGGAGTGATATTTGAGATTTTAGATCCCAATGATGCTAGAAAAAAAATATACGAACTTAGTTCTCTTGCAGTATAAATTAATATAAATTTAATTCAATTCAATATTTTTAATTTAATAATTAACCATTTAATTTCGGTATATTACTTTAATTATATGTTAATCATTAGAAAAAATCGCACATATCTGTTAAATTTTTCACATTTAAGAGCATTATTATATCGACTTTATCTAATTAGCCTATGGATAAAAAATACAGATCCTCTATAAATATAATAATATCAATTATTTTAGGAATAGCGATTATTTTTACCTCAGCACAACAGTCATTTTCTCAAACAGAAGATAAGAAGATATTAAAAATTGGATATTTTCCTAACATAAATCACGCTCAAGCTGTAATAGGTATAGGAAATGGAGACTTTCAAAAAGTATTAGGTACTAATGTAGAAGTTAAACCTTTTATATTCAATGCAGGTCCTTCCGCTATAGAAGCATTATTTGCAAAGCAAATTGATGCGACATATGTAGGCCCAAATCCTGCTATTAATGGTTATGTAATATCTGAGGGTAAAGATGTACGAGTAATATCAGGCTCTACTAGTGGAGGAGCAGTCTTTGTAATAAGAAGTGATACAGGAATTAATTCTCCTTCAGATTTTGCAAATAAAAAATTTGCATCACCTCAACTAGGTAATACTCAAGATGTTGCTTTGAGAAATTACTTACTAGAGCATGGATATAAGACAGTAGAAAATCAGGGGAATGTACATATTTTACCAGCAAAGAATTCAGATATTTTAACACTATTTTTGAAAAAAGACATTGATGGAGCTTGGGTTCCTGAACCATGGGGAGAACGTTTGATCAAAGATGCCAATGGCAAATTATTTTTGGATGAACGTGATTTATGGCCTGATGGAAAATTTGTAACTGGCTTAATTCTTGTAAGAACAGATTATCTAAAACAAAATCCAGACGTTATTGAAAATTTACTTAAGGCGCATATAGAAGAAACCCAAAGGATAAATGCTAATAAAGAAGAAGCCGTTAAGGCTTTTAATACTGAACTAAAAAAAATTACAGGACAGACAATACCAGAAGATGTGTTACAACAATCACTGACCAGACTAGAATTCACTTATGATCCTATACAACAGTCACTTTATAAATCAGCAGAGGATGCTTTTAAATTAGGATTTCTGGGAGATACAAAACCTGATCTATCTAATATATTTGATTTAAATATACTCAATAAAATCTTAAAAGAAAAGGCTTTAGTACCGATTAATAGTTCAGCTATTAAAAACGTAGAAGAATAGACTTAACAAATGCAAAATAAATAATAAATAGTTAAAATTTTTTAATTTTTTTCTAAAGTATAACTTTGGATCTTGTTAATTAGTTAATTAGTTAGTTAACTTGATTAATTCACTTTATAATGGATAAACTTTAAGTTTGGTTTTGATATTATATGGATGAATGGGTAATCTAACCAATTGTAGACCAATTGTAGACATAGTATAGACACAATCGTATTTTTATTAAGTCGACAATAAGAATCATTAAAATTATCTGTTCTATCCTCGAAATACTCTTGGTTAGTTCTGTCTAAGTTTTTCTTCAAATATAAATATAGATAATATTTGAATTAGATTACATTATTACTTCTTCATAACCGTCTACCACAATCTGTATATAACAATATATTTTTTACCATACTTTTCAACCAATGATGGTATTAAATGCTCAGCAACAAGCAGGTTTTTTCTCTTTTATGAAATAGTTCAAAGGTTTTAGGTTGATAGGAACAGGAAAGATATGTATTTAATCCCAATTAGCATAATTAAGGGCGATCTAATTTAATTATTTTACATTTTTTGCAATAAAACTTGCCTGGATCCGTTTCTTCTAATTTTCCATGACATTTAGTACATAAAAGACGTTGTTGGTCAGCCAGTTTATTTCTTACTATATTAAGGACAAATGGAATAACAAATGTAGTTAGAGCATAACCTAGCAATCGCACTAGGAGACCATTACCTGATTTAGAGTATTCTCTACGTCTTTTCATTATATATAATATAGTTTCATATTAAAAAAAGGTTATGAATCAATTTTTTATTTATAATTAAGCTATAAATTGTTAATACATCGATAATATAGTATGTTTAGAACAAATATCTACATACAAAAACAAATATTAGTTTTATTTGTTTGAATTTTATGTATTCTTGTGAAATTAATAAATCCAATTGATGCTTTATTATGGGGAATTAGACGTAATCAACGTGATGTCATTAATTTGTATAGTTCCCTTTCACCACTAATGTCTATTACAACAGGAAGTGATATGCTTAATTTTGGATATTGGTCAGATGGAATCAATAACCCCATCAAAGCACAAGAAAATCTCTGTAACATCATTGGAAAATTAGCAGAACTTGAATCAGCTGAAACCCTTCTAGATGTGGGAAGTGGTTTATCTTCTCCTGCCATGTTTTGGAAAAATGAATATCCATTATTAGAAATTTATTGTATTAATATTAATTATCCTCATCTTATCTTTGCTAATAAATTAAAGGAGCAATTTTTTATTCAAAAAAATATAAATAAAAATTTTAAAAGTGATATTAGTTTATTTAATAGTACTGCTATTAAGTTACCATTTAATAAAGAATCTATAGATAGAATAGTAGCTTTAGAATCTGCTCAACATTTTAAGCCTTTCATAGAATTCATTAAAGATGTAAGACATGTATTAAAAAAAGATGGAATTTTTATTATCGCAATACCAGTTATTACGAATTTGTTGAGTCCTATCCAAAATTTAGTTAAACTAGGGATTCTTTCTTTTACCTGGGCATCAGAACATTATGTACTAAACGATATATTGGAAATGTTGAGTTATGAACATTTCAAAATTATTGAACTTCTAAATATCGGTCCGTTAGTATATACTCCTCTTTCCGAGTATTATATTAAAAATAGAAAGATCCTTCTTAAAAGAATTACATCTGAATATGGCTCCTTGCTTGAATATATATTATTTAAGTCATTGGTAAAGATGGACAAATTGTCCAAAGCAAAAATAATAGATTACGTAATAATAAAATTAAGAAAGATGTAACAACGTAAACACTTTAAAATATAATTCAGATTACTAGTAAATTTAAATAATTCTCCTATTGAAGAAGATGATATCAAATAAAATAACAGATAAGTTATGAGTTGAAAATTTGCAATCCATCCACTTTATATTTGGTAACATATAAAAAAGTATTTGTTAAGATATTTATTTTTATTATTTATTTAATGTGCAAGAAAATAATTTTAAAATTCCAGAATTTATATAAAAATTAATAAATAATATTTATAAAATTTTTTCCAAATTAAGGATTATTTCTGTTATTATTATCATTTTTCTCTTTTATTTGAAAATAACATCTAAACCATCCACTTGCATATTTTGCTACCTCGTCCAATTTACCTGGTTCTTCAAATAAATGACTTGATTGAGGAATAATAACGATTTTTTTCTTTTCTACATTTATTAATTGTTTATCCATCATATCTCGATTCCATTCAATAACAGAATAATCATATTCTCCAACTAGAAACAAAGTTGGGCATTTGATTTGCCTCAATGAGGAATATTTTGAAGCCAGGTCTACTCTACCTCCTCTTGATACTATAGCACTTATTTTTTCATATCTTTTGTCTGCAGCAATTAAAGCTGCTGCTGATCCTGTACTGGACCCCAAATAACCCAATGTATTAGGGAAGAAATTAAATTGATTATCTTGATTTCCAATCCAATCTGTGACAGCAACTAATCTCTCACCCAAAAGTGGAATATTAAACCTATATTCTTTTGTAATAACATCTTTTTTTTCTTCTCTTTCTGTTAAAAGATCTATTAATAGAGTTGAAACACCATCTTTATTTAAAACGCTAGCTACATATTGATTCCTAGGACTAAATCTGCTACTACCACTTCCATGTGCAAAGATTACCAAACTTTTTGAAGATTTAGGAATAGTTAAATTTCCTTCTATTTTTTCCTCTCTAGATTCTTTATCTATCGATATTCTTACTAAACTTCCATTTTCCAACAGAATTACTATTATAATAGTATTATACAATAATAAATGTCATTTTTTCGTTTACGAATCGAAGTAAATGTGTTAATTGGTAAATCTTCATTTTCATCAATAATTATTAATCGCAACTAAAATAACAAGAAGTATAAGCTGAATAAAGCGTAATCTTAGATTTAATTTAAAAGATTGATATTGGTACTCCGATTTATAAAATAAAATATTCTTGTTATTATCGTATTCTACAACTAGTTGATCATTGATTTTTATAATAATGTAAATACAGCCCTCATTGGAATTAAGGAAATTACCTTAACATATCAACGATTATTATATTATCGTTTATTGTAATTGTCATTATAGAATAATATAATGTTTTTATTGGTTAATTAATAAGATCTAAGGATTCTTTGCACAAAGACATTAATATATGTCCTTAATTCTCCTTTTTATTAACCTAATAATATATATTTTGATAATTTATTTATAACAATTATATATAATATTGTATACTATGTTGTATGAAGGATACGGACGATAATAAAAATCAAGATAGTAAGATTGGAAAAGATAATGAGTATAATCTGCAGAATCCAAACACCCAAAATCAAATAAGACAATCAGAGCAGGCTGTAGAGAGGACATTAGAAGATACACGAAGTAATATAAATAAACTTACAAACGAAGCACGAAGAGAAGTATCAAAATCTACTGAAAAAATGAAGGAATACCAAGAAGATTCTCTTAATATTATCAATAACATTGCAAATAATTATATCGAATCACAAAAAGAATTGTTCAGTTCCTTTTCAGATTCTATTACTGGAAACAATAGCAATAGGTCCAGAAACTATCCTCAAACGTCATGGCTAAATTATTACTCTCCGGAAAGATTTGCACAAATTTATGGAGAAAACGTAAATACTTTTACCAATTCTATGATTCGATACGGTAATCTCCTTAACAACTTAACCATCTCCAACATGAACTATTTTAAATCATTTTTACAACAAATGGAATTATATTCTAAAGAATTTTCAGAAAGAGAAGGAAGACGAAGATAATCCAAATCAACTATTTAATAGGTATTATCATACCTTTATTTTTATTTTTTTTACAATTATAGAAACAATATTGAATAACAAGAACCATAGTCAAAAAATATTATTCTAAGCTACATATAAAATTCTCATATCTTAAGTTTTTGAATTGTAATAAAATAATCAATATAGTTATTATAAATATAAAAAAATATTATAAATCATTACGTTAGATTAGGAATAGACATTTTTAAAACTTTTCTTGCCAATAGAATAGATAAAATTATTGAAATTACAGACATAATGATTGCGCTAAAAAATATCAGGTCAAATGATAATTGAGATGGAACGTTTGTGGATATTTCGTTTACACTTAAGTTTGTTTGATTTATTTGCATATACATCCCAGCCAAAGCAGGTCCAATGGAACATCCTATTATTCTTAGCAGACTACTAACTCCTATGGTCACACCAGAATATTCTGATGGACTCGCAAGAATAATAACATTCATCGCACCTACACTGGCAAACGAAAGACCAGCCGATAATATAGCCAAATTAACAGAAATATCAAATTCATATGAATGAAAGAAAAATAATCCTATAAATCCAAATGTTGTTAGAAAGGAGCCTAATACAAGAGGCTTTAACGTTCCTAATCTTGAGATAATAAATCCTGATGCAGGACCAAAAACCAAAAGTACTATGGAAAATGGCAACTGTATTTTACCTGTGGTGATAGGATCTTCACCAAAACCTACTGGTATGGGTGTCTGGATCAAAATAGGAATAGTTTGGAAAACCATAAACATTGACATTCCTACAATCATTATGACTAGGGTAGAAAATAGTATTGTTTGATCAAAGATCTTAAAATTAATCAATGGAAATTTGGTGCTTCTTTCTATAAAAATGAATAGAATTAACGATACTACGCCTACAATAATAAACGCTAAAACAGCAGATCCTGTAGAATAGAATGAATTATAATAGTTATCTCCAAAGAGGGAACTCGTTTCGGTATTGGAATGTAAAAATGTCAAAGCAAGAAGAAATGACACAATTGTAATTGCTAATGTTAGTGCACCTTTTATATCAATTTGAATTTGATTGTTATTGGTTTCTGTCTTGATGGTATGCATATTCTTATTATCATTATTAATCTCAGGAACCTCATCATTTTCTAAGTTTAAAGGCTTATTCTTAGATAGAGAGTCAGACTTTGTTGGTATCAAGCTTTCACCTTTACAAATAGGATGTTCTACTGTATTTTGATCAGTTTTCGAGAGTCTTCTATCGTCAACATAAATATATTTCCTGATTATAAAAATAAGAATAATTGCGATTGGAATTATTATAAAAAAAGTCATTCTCCATCCATAATCCTGAATAATAATACCACCAACTGATAATCCAATCACAGAACCTGCTGCAAACATAGAAGTTATTACACCTTGACCAATTGAAATTTTTTCTCTTGGAAATTGATCTCTTACAATACTGAAAGCAATAGGAAACATAGATATACCAATTCCTTGAATTGTCCTGGCGATTATCAGCATTAGCATATTAGTGGAGAACCCTGCTATAGCAATACCTATAACATATATCATCATTATAACTAGCAATACTTTTTTCTTGCCGTAAATGTCCGAGAGTCTTCCTGCAATAGGAGTCATGACGGCTCCAGAAATCAAATAGGAGGTGAGCACCCAAGAAGACATACCGTAAGAGAGATCAAAGTCTTTGATCAAATTGGGAATAGCAGGTATAAGCATAGTTTCAGCGTACATTGCCATAGTTGCAATACAACTTAGTATACCTAAGATAATCCACCTATACGCTAAGCGTTTATTCAAAAAAGGTATGGTTACCAATTTCTCATGGTCAATAATATTATTAGTCAGTTTCGATATTAATTGGGACTTATTGTATATGAATGGATCATCTTCCTTATAGTTATTAATAAAAGCCATTGCCTTCTTATAGTATGAGACAAGTCTATTTATCAGCCAAGTCCGAACAAACAACATTCGTTTAACTAGTTCAGACAAATATAATACACATAATGAGGATAGTTTCCCTAGAGCTGATCAATATATGAATAAAGTATTAATAAATACTGAAACTATTACCAGCAAAATTTTTATTAATGTTAAATTTCACATCTTGAATGTTAAATAGTTTAATATGTCATCTTTTTTATACCATAATCTAAATATTCTCATTTAGAATATTCGTATATCTCAGAATTTGGAATTTGTAACTCAACAAATACGTCAGGCTTAAAAAAAACTTTATCATATTCTTTGTTTTAGATATGAAAACAATAAAATAGTGAATCTTGAGTCAAGATGCTTTAGCTTGGACATGTACAGCGCATTCTCTAAATCTATTAGATTTAAATATCGAACCTAGTTGTCAACTGTGTTCTGCTTTTTAATTAAGAGATATTGATAAGCTTTTTGAATTTAATAATATTATTATTAGTTAACTAAGTTACCTTATAATTAAATAAGGGAACAGTCTCCATTTTTATGATGTCTAAAGGAAAAAGTAAATCGAAACTCGCAAGCTTATTCAACTTCAAAGAGAAATTTTCTAAAAATAAAGGAGCGGATGAAGTCATGAAGTGTAAAGAATGTAATATGGAATTTAATACCAAAGAACGAATGAATGCCCATAAAAAAATTGCACACTCAGGAAGAGGAGATAAAAAGAAAAAACAATAGACATATTTTTAACTATAAAGAGTAAGGTTTTTGAATTCTGATTTAATTGTAATATTTGCAAAATTTACTAATTCTATTTCTAATATTATAAGGATATATAATATATCTGATACCTGTTAAAGGTAAAGGAATATATCCGATCGTACATTTTATTCAGCAAATAATCTTGGCAAATAAGTTCCTTTATTTAGACCTTTGAATTTATTTATCTTTTATATTTTTACTGTAGTCACACACCTATTTTAAATAACATGTGCTGGTAATAGTGATTATGTTTATAATACTCTTTCAATATAGCAAGAGATCATACATATGTACAATTTGTTATCTTTTTCTGACATGATTGATCAGTGTAAAAGAAATTATTTACTGCTAAATTAGAGAAATAATCATATCGTACCATATTATAAAGTATGATATAATGGCAAAATTTGTTGAAATGGATGATAGAGTGAAATTTAAAGATCAGATTGAAGAAAAACTAATGGGTTCAGTTATTTTGATAAAACAAATTTAGTGTAAAACCAAATAAGGTTGAACAGTTTTTAAAGGATTGGGCAGAAGACGCTGCCCGATTTAAACAAGAACCAGGATTTATTTCTACACAACTACATAGAGGGATTGGAAAAAGTAGTGTTTTCATTAACTATGCAGTTTGGGAATCAATGGAACATTATAAGAAAGCAGTTAATAAAATATTGTTTAGTACTCAATCACAATCTCCACTTTTAAAATATGGTGATAAGAGTTTAGTAATTTCCCCACATTTATTCACGAAGGTTGCCGTTCCTGGAATATGTGTAGATTAAACACATGGAATGTAAATAAGAATAGTAGTAGTAGTAGTAGTTGTTATAATGTAGTTTTAAAGCACAATAAATACAAGAAAAAAAATAGAATATATAATTTAACCTTCCTGTTTGAATTTCTCTTTTTCTTGTTTAATTAAAGGAATGATTTTTTCAGTTATTATTTTATCAAAATCATATTGATCAAAATCCATAGTTAAAATCAAATAATAATACTGATTATGTTCATTATTGAATGGAATCAAACATCTACTCATTCTTGTATACCTTCTAAATGTATAAGTTAATTCACCCATTTTTGGTTCGAATTTTAATCTTGTTTTATGTCTATTTATTGTATTAATTGCAAATTCGTGATTTTCTTCTATAGTAAGAAAGGGTTTTAATCCCGCTCTATCTCGTTCATTTATAATAATACCGTTTTGATCAGTTATTCCTACCCATCTTATAGACTTGTCAGCATTTAATACACTTTGGGTAAACGCATAAAGGAATTTCGTAGTATCACTCTTCTCTTTATCATCATTATTTCCAGACATATTCTTTCTCTAATGTAAACTAATTTTTGATTGTAATAAAAAAGTTTTTTTAATGTAAAACAAACTTAATAAGATCTAAATCTTTCAAAGTTTAGATAGTATAAATATCTTATGAAGTCAGTTTCTCACATTTATTTAATCAAAGATAGACTATCAAATTTCGATTGATAGAACTTTTATTTTAGCTATTGATTTAATATGAATGTCCGAATTAGAATTATGTCCAACATGTAAGAAAAGAAAAGTTTAGAGTAACAGAAGAAGGTATTAGTACTAGAGAATGAGTATGTGATTACTGCGGTCAAAAACGTTCAATGCAGGTCTTAATGAATTTGTATAGTTAGTTTAAATTATTTTAAAACTTAACTATCTTTCTCTTAATTTATTAAATCCATACTTTTCTCAAGTCCATTGTAGAGAGATAGGCAAACCATCATGGTATGAATCATTGTGGTGAGGACCTTTTACCAGTTTAGGCTATGGCAATTAATTGTTATTGTTATTAGTCGATTAACTTTGTTTACTGATTTTTAAATATTCTAAAATTTATAAAATATTGCACTATTCTTCATCAAAAGCGGCAACATAACTAGAGAGGCCTTAGAATAGCCATAGTAAATAACTAATACCTGGTTTGTATTGGTCCATTCCAGGGCTATGGCTATTATTATAATTATCAAAAAACAAA
>DATDKD010000155.1:0-7960 GCA_036520175.1 Nitrososphaeraceae archaeon | reverse complement strand
AGGATAAAGAGGTAAGCATTTTGCAGTAGTTCTACGTTTTCCTCTAATCTCAACAACATCACCGGTAGAAACTGCTAAAGAATCCATGGTATCATAATCAATTCGTGCTATACCTCTACCAACATCACGAGTATAAGCTTCTAGCACTTTTAGTGACGTATTGTTTATACCTCCAGCAGCACCAGCAGCACCAGCACCTCCACCAGTATTGGCGCCACCACCACCATTATTATTATTATTATTATTATTGTTACCACTACTATTGCTATTGCTATTACTACTACTATTACTAGGCAAACTACTGTTCACTTGTATACCTTAGGTGAATTGACTACATATACATCTTTGTCTGAGAAAAATAATTATGATAAAAATTTAAAAGAATAAAAAATAATAATAATAGTCAACAATATTATGATGTATTGTCAAGTGAAGATATCTATATAAAAGGATTTGCTAGCAGCGAAGGAACTAAAAAATTTAGAGACAATGCAATTAAAAAAGGGAAATCATATTTACACTTTAAAGAATTTGATGATCTAATATTATCAAGTATTGGAATGGGTACATATTTAGGTGATCTCTCGAAAGAAGATGATATAGATATTGAAAATGCATTATATGAATCAGTAAAATCACATGCGATTAATGTAATTGATAGTGCAATAAATTATAGAGCAATGAAATCAGAAAAAAGCATTGGCAGATCAATAACTAGACTTGTAAATGACGGAATAATTTCTAGAGATGAAATTTTTGTAAGTACAAAGAATGGATATATAACTAATGACGGAGACTATCCAATGCTTGATGTTTGGGAATATATACAAAGAATGTATATATCTACAGGAATCATAAAAGCAGAAGATATAAGTTCTGGATATAATGTTCTTAATCCAGCCTATATAGAGAAATGTATAGAAAGATCACGGTTTAACTTAAAACTTGATACACTAGATCTAGTATATATCCATAATGCTTTTGAAAGTTGGAATCAGGATGTTAGTAAGAATAAATTTTTTGACATGCTTGCCAAAGTTTTTGAAGTTTATGAAAAATTCCGTTCTAAAAATAAAATTAGATATTATGGAATGGCTACTTGGACATGTTTTAGAGTAGGTGAAGAAAATAAAGAATACTTATCACTGGATGAAGTGTATAATATCGCTAAAAGTATAGGAGGTGTAGATCATGGATTTCGTTTTATCCAGCTTCCATATAATTTAGCATATAGTGAAGCGTTATTTTTGAAAAATCAAAATGTAGGGAATGAAAAAAAACTGACAATTTTAGAGGCTGCAAAAAGATTAAAAATAGGAGTATTTTCTAGTGTTCCATTACTTCAAGGCAAGTTAATACAAACCAAGATTCCTGATTATTCAGAAACATTAACAGATCCAATTATGAAACTACTCCAAATAATAAGATCAAGTCCTTCTATAATAGCCCCTTTGATAGGTCAGAAAAAAATGGATCATGTAAATAAGAATAATAAAATTTCAGAAATCCCACCATTAAGTGAAGAGGAATTCAAATTAGCTATTGAAGTACTTACTAAAGGAAATTAACAACTATTATAATGGTTGAGAAGGTATAAAAATAAGATTTTCATAGTTTATATAATATCTGATTGTGTCATTTTCCTTATTTTTTCTTTCCATGATTGTGTAATTTCATTCTTTTCGAAATTATCAAACAATTTCTTTTTTGGGGGATCATCATTTTTAAATGGTCGCAACCAACGAGAGTTTTGTAATTTACTATTGACTTCAGAAGAGGTATCATTCTCTAATATTATACTATTGAGGTCAAAAGTATTATCTTTTGAACCTTCAGTAATTTGTTTATCTGTTTCATTATTGGTAGATGTATAATATTGTGGAGTATCAGAAACTGAATTAGAAGGATTATTAATATTTGGTACATTTGTTATAACAGGATCCTTATATTGCAAATTTAAAATTTCATCATTGGTTTGCGACTCTGAAAGAAATTCTTGCATTAACGACATTTGACCCATAATTTGACCTCTACCACAATCAGAAAAGCCGTTCTTCTGTAGAAAAGGCATATACTTGAGCAATATTCTAAATTCTTCTAATCGAGCTTTGGCGTTTTCCTTAGATAATATCGTCATTTCATTGTAAATGGTTTGATTCTTTTAAATTAAGGCTGGTTCAATTATTTTGCTAATTAACATTCTAAAAGCTAGCTAGCGTTTTAAGGAATCAAGATATATGAAAGTTATAGAATTAAAATATATTTAAGTACGAATAAAGATTTACAATTACTAAAATAATTTGAATACCAAAAAATATGTTTTAGACACTAGTGTCATAATTGATAAAGAAATCTCTAAAATGTTACAGACTGGCAAAATGCTCGTTGAAAATAGTGAAATAATTATTCCCAGGGCAGTTTTAGATGAATTACAAGCTCAGGCATCCACTAATAGAGATCAAGGTCTAGTAGGATTGCAAGAAATTCATGAAATACGAGATGTTTGTAATAAAAAAGGTATTAAAATAAATTTTTCTGGTGAAAGACCAGATTATGATGATATTTTATTAGCAAAGCATGGAAGAATTGATTCAATAATTAATGAACTAGCATTTAAAGAAAATGCAATCCTAATTACTGGTGATTATGTACAACATTTAGCAGCACTAGCCCAAGGAATAGATTCAGTATTTATAAAATATAATAATAAAATAACTCATTTCAAATTTGAAAAATTTTTTTCAGACAAAACAATGAGTATTCATTTAAAAGAAGGAGTTTATCCATATGCAAAAATTGGAAGCCCAGGAAAATTTGAACTGAAACGATTAGATGAAAAGATTATAACAAACGAATATCTTAAGGAAATAATTAAAGAAATTTATGAATATAATCCACTAAATACGAATAAATTTTACGAAATAAATCGAGAAGGCGCTACCGTTATTCAATATGAAAAATACAGAATAACAATTACGAAATCTCCATTTTCTGATTCTACAGAAATTACTATTGTAAGACCGATAGTACACTTATCCTTAGACGATTACAAGTTAAGTGAAAAACTTCTTAAGAGATTAGGAGAGAAAGCTGAAGGAATTGTTATAGCTGGCCCTCCTGGATCGGGTAAAAGTACAATAGCAAGCAGTCTAGCAGAATATTATACAAAAAAAGGAAAAATTGTAAAAACATTTGAATCACCAAGAGATTTACAAGTTCCCAAAGAAGTAACACAATATAGTCCCTTGGAAGGAAGTTTTGAAAATGCAGTAGATTTGCTACTACTGGTTAGACCAGATTATACTATTTTTGATGAAATAAGACGAATAAGAGACTTCACTGTATATGCAGATTTGAGACTATCAGGAGTAGGAATGATTGGAGTGATTCATGCAAATAGTCCAATAGATGCAGTTCAGAGGTTTATTGGAAAGATAGAACTTGGAATGATTCCTCATATTATAGATACAATTATTTTTCTTAAAGATGGTAATATAAATAAAGTGTATGAGTTAAAATTGACAGTTAAAGTCCCGTCTGGAATGGTTGAAGAAGATCTAGCTAGACCATTAGTTGAAATTTTGGATTTTGAAAATGGCGAACTAGAATATGAAATCTATACTTATGGTGAAGAAAATATAGTAGTACCGGTAAAGGAAATAGTAGAGAAGAAAAGGACAAATACTAGTAATCATATCACAAAGCTTGCAGAATCTAAGATAAAAGATGTAGTTAGGAGATTTGATCCTACTGCGGATATAGAAATTATATCCGATAACAAAGTAAAAATAAAAGTAGGAAAAGAAATAATTCCAAAAATCATAGGAAGAAGTGGTTCAACTGTCTCTGAACTAGAAAATCTATTAGGTTTAAGAATTGACATAGAAGCTAAAACACCAGTTCTTGAGAAAGAGGTTGATTTCCAAATACATGAATCGGGTACATCCATTATAATTATTACAGATAAAAAAGAAGTTGGGTCCAATGTTGGAATTTATATTAACAATGAATTTCTTTTAAGTTCACAAATTGGTAGAAAATCAAGAATCAAAGTTGACAAAAGGTCAGAAAATGGAAAAAAGCTACTAAATGCAATTTTGACTTCATCTAATATTAAACTTTTAAAACAAGGTGGATAAACAACAAAGAAATGTCATATAATAAAAATTGGTAATTAGTTAGTACAACTCTTATTTACAAGTTTCTACGTTAGAATAAACATAAAAGATTGTTTTACTATTACCAATTGTTTGATTAGTAAAGGATTAAGGATTGCCTTTCAAGGAGAAAGAGGAGCATATAGTGAAATGGCAATAATGCTCAATTTCCCTGCTTCTACTGCTATTCCTTTAAAAACTTTTCATGATGTTTTTGAAACTGTTAAAAATCATCAAAATGAAATAGCAGTGGTCCCTATTGAGAATTCAATCGAAGGTAGTGTAAGTGAAACATATGATTTATTATTACAGGATAAAATATATGTTTCAGGAGAAATATTTCAAAGAATTAATCATTGTTTAATTGTAAATAAAGAGTATAAGAAAATAATCAATGTATACTCTCATCCTCAAGCATTGGGCCAATGTAGAAATTATATTCAAAGTAAAAAATTAGAGCCAATCCCAGCATTTGACACTGCAGGAGCGGTAAAATTCATCAAGGAAAATAAAATGATGAAATCTGCAGCTATTGCAAGTAGGAGAGCAGCAGAAATATATGAAATGCAGATCCTAGAAGAAGGGATTGAAGATAAAAAGAATAACTTTACAAGATTTTTTGTAATATCGAAACAATTGGTAGATAAACCCTCAGGAAGAGATAGAACCTCAATTATTTTTGCATTAGAACATAAACCCGGTTCTTTATATCAGGTACTAAAGGAATTTTCTCGAAAGAGCATAAATCTGACCAGAATTGAATCTCGTCCAACTAAAGAAACACCTTGGGAATACTATTTTTATGTAGATTTTGATGGACACTATAATGATGAAAAAGTAAAGATGACATTAAATAGAATTAAGAGTCAAACAAAGTTCTTTAAACTACTAGGCTCTTATCAAAAAGGGATTTTTTAATATTAAATGAAATCCAACTATTACACTGACAGAAACGACTCATTATTGAGCAATACCGTTATTCATTTGTTATTATTAAAAATTTTAAACAACTAATACAGTAATTATATCATATTCTGGTTGAAATATCCTATTAGATGGATCAAATTTATTATTAAGTATTGTAATATCTAGCAAAAATTTAAGAAGTAATTTATTGTGATTGACATTCCCCTTTTTTACCATTTAATTTATTTAACTAACTCCAAAAACAATCCTTCTTCTTGACTTTTCTCTCACTTATTGTATTTACTTTACTATTTCTTTTCTCTTGAACAATATGAATTTCCTGGTTAGATTTTATTAAGTTAAAGAGTCTAATTTCTATATTGCCAATTATCTTTTCACAATCACTTTTGGAGTCATATTAAAAAGAAATTTTTTTAACTTACATTTGTCTTGTTCTAATACCTAGAGCAGCTACGACTATTCCAGTAATTATTAACATTATTTGGCCAATTAAAGATAAATTATTTCCTTTAGTAAATGCGTAACCATCAACTAAAATATCCGAGTTTCCTAAATTATTAATTTCTATAAAATATTCTCCATCTTGAGCAGCTGTTAAATTGAAAGAATATGCTGAGGAAGTTTCTGTTAAAGTAACATCTGTTTTATTTGGATATGTTATGGACATATTAAAAAGTGATCCTGAAACCGATATAAATGCAGTATCCCCCTTTCCCATATTAGGCGAAAGAATGTCAACAGAATCTGGTTTGATAATACCATCGACGTCTACTTTTACAGAAGAATTTGAATAATAAATCGATAAAAGCCCAATAGCAATAAATACTATCCCTGCTATCAATAGACCATAAACATAAACAGATTTTGATACCATAAGCATAACAATTTTAGCAGTAAGATATTAATAGATTTCATCTCTTAGTTTGTTATTTATATAAACATTTTAGGAAAGATAGTTTATCGTTATTAAATACAGATACAAAGTATCGAAAATTTAAGTAATTCTATCTATAATATCCAATTTTTATTTAGTTCTTGCATATAATATGATATTTCAATTCGAGTATTCTCTCCATCTAATAAATTGTTTAGTAAAAATAAAGAATGAATTTCAATCCAATTCTTCAACATATTTGAGATCATCCGTTTCGTCCGAAGATTCATCCAATACTTTGAGATATAATTATTTTAGGACATATCGAATTCAAGCTTATGAATGTTAGTTCTTAGGTAACATTACTTTAGTAATGATTTGGTATAAAAATAAAATGAGTGTTATTATCCTATATAATTCATTATTTAACTTAAGAATTACAAACTTATTTAAGTTATTATCTTAAATTTTATTTTTCATATGAAATATTTCGATGCACATATACATTTAACCGATGATCACTTTTCAAGTTATATAGATTACATTCTTTCATCGTTAAGATCATTAAAAATTAGAGCCTGTTCTGTAACTGTAGATGTTACAACTTCGAAAAAAAGTTTAATCTTGTTTAATAATCAAAATGATATAATAACTCAATTCATTGGTATTCACCCTGAATTTGCACTTAAAGATAATATAGAAGAATTCAAAAAATTATTTATTTCTAATTTAAACTACATAGATGGAATTGGGGAAATTGGATTGGATCCAACATATGTTACCCAAGATGAGATACAATATTCTAACCAAAAGAAAATGTTCCAATTATTACTGGAACTTGCTGAAAAATATAATAAACCTGTTTCAATTCATTCCAGAAAGTCCATAGATGAAATATTAAAGATATTACCATCATATAAAATCAAAAATTCTTTATTACATTGGTTCAATGGAAATAAAAAGCATCTACAACAAGCTATGGATATGAATATTTTTGTATCTTATGGACCGGTTCTATTATATTCTCCAGATAAGAAAGTCCTCTTGAGTAGGACTCATATAGATAAATTATTAGTAGAGACAGATGGCCCCGTAAGGTATTCAAACTGTTTTAACTACTTACCTTCATCATCCATATCGCATCTTTTAAGTGTAATCAAATGTATAGGTGATACGCTAAACCTGGATTTTGAAGATGTATCAAATTTATTGAAAACCAATTCAGAAAATTTTTTAGCAAAGGTTATTTGAAAAATGAGGAAATCTCCTACAATTAACAATACTATTTATCACCGTCATTCTTCTAAAATTACATTTAGATATAAATAAAAATTAAATTTGAATTAGTACTTTTTGATAAGCCAATTTCATTATAGAATACGGGTATGTAAGAAACGCTTTAACCAATCCGAAAATTAAGTCATGGCGATGGAGGTAAAATCTCTCTTACAGATAAGAATTTGAATGATACATCAGATTGGTCCCATGTAAAAACACTCTTTGGACTTCCCCAAGTATAAAGTTGATCCCAACTACCGCCACATTTTTCTGGTCCATTGTTACCTTTTTCTCCAAATCCACCTTGATCTATGAATTCATATACCTTTTCCCATTTTCCTTCATTAGTTTTATCAATCCAAAATTCTTGTTTTACTCCCTTGTCCTCTGGGAGATTATAGATGATTACTTTTATTCCAAGCCATTTACCAACAATAGATGGAGATAAATCTTCATCGTTTACTCCAGGTGAATCCAACAAGTTAAGATGCCACACCTCTTTTTTGGCTTTTATTTCTCCATCGAATCCAATGTTAAACCTGGGTGTTGCTCCTACACATCCTGCGGCTGTGTTACTATGATCTATAGACCTCGAATAGAAACTATATCCTGATCTTAGATCATCAGCATTATTGAGTTTAAAATAACCGCCCATTTCTATATTTTTCCAATCATTTGCTTTATACCAATGACCTCTCGCAGCTAATTCCTTCAAATTGTATGT
>DATDKD010000154.1:0-6460 GCA_036520175.1 Nitrososphaeraceae archaeon | reverse complement strand
TACTATGAAAAGTGAATGATCTAAGTTACAACTTTAACAGTATCAGAATTGTGAAAACGATTGAAGAAAAAATAGCAATTATCATGGACCGGCCGAGATAGTAGTATATGCCTTGCTGAGGCAAAGCGCCTCGTCGCTGCCACTGTGTATGTTTCATCATGTCTCAAAAAAACAAATCTTTTTTTATAGGTTTTTTTTGACATAATTTATTGAAACTAATATCAAATGTAAAAATTGTATATTCCGTTTTGATTTTATTTTTTATATCATTATTTATTCTTCAACGGGTATATGCTCAATTAGAATATATAAATGAAGAACTATCACTTCAATTAGAATATTCTGCCAATTGGAAACTCAATAAAGACACCCAAAGTGATACTGGTCCAGAAAATGCTAAATTATTAAATAAAAAAATAGGTAAAGTAGTATATCCACTATTTAATCATTTGTCATTATTTCAATTAATTCCATATACTGAAAACGACGACGAATCTTTATCAAAATTAGATGATACTACTATATTTTCCGTAACATTGTATCCTAATATGTCTAGCCTTGAAGATGACAAGGTATATAAGAATATGTCTAGTCTAGGAGACACAAGAGTATATACTAACTTGTCTAGTTTCGGTGAGAAAGTATTTCCTAATATGTCTAGCCTTGAATCCTCCAAAGTATTTCCTAATATGTCTAGCCTTGCAGATACTAGAGTGTATACTAATATATCTAGTCTTGGACAATAAAAAATTATAGTTAGTCAACGTAAACTATTAGAAAATACCTTATTCTAAAGACTTTAACTTATTATGGATCCTAGATAAGGAAGTGTATAATCATCAATAAAGACAATAATTTCAAATTTTCATATTACATGTAAAAACATTATATACTTTGAACTTGTTATGGAAAAAATAACCTCCATTCTACATTTCTACTAATGTAGGACAATGTATCTATCTTGAAAATAGTAATGAAATCTTGTCACTTTTGCTGCTCTTATTAATTTTAGAATATGAGAAGTTAAATGATATATTCCATTATCGGATCCTCTTATTTCAATGGACCTATGATAGAATAACTGGCGATCAATAAATGAATTAGGTTAGCAAAAATTTATAAAAATCATAGGTGGATGAAATAGTCTGCATAAAAAAAATTTGAATAAAATAGAAAAATATTCTGTTCAAGAAAAATTTGTTAGAGTTCTATGGATTACGATATAAAGAACTCTTAAGAATGACAGTTATCCTCAGATTATGTTTAAGTAAATAAAATGATTTAATCCTGATTATCAGGTAGATATATACAAATCATTAATTCAAAGGATTATTGAATTATAGAAGAATAAAGTAATTGCTAAATAACGAATATAATTATCTACTTGAAAATCTTTATTAAATTTAATTGATTATAAGATTCTTCTATTTGATTAGCTACTGATGATTCGCAATATAATTAAATCGTATTTCAATCTATCAAACATGAACAGGAAATTTATATTCTCAATGGCTGTAGCCATGAGCTTCATTTTGGGATCAGGATTTGCTATTGCAAGTCAAACTGCTTTGGCTGTACAGTTCTCTTATCCATATAGCAGTTCTAGCTATAACAAAGCATATACTCCCAACAATAATACATCCTATGACAATGCTAGCTATAACAAAGCATATAGTCCATACAACAATGACAACAATGACAAATATTCAGAGCCTTATAGTACATCTGATGAATATAGTCAATATCCAACCATACACAAAATATATGAATGTCAAAAAGGACCATTAGAAGGCTTCTTTACAAGTTCAGTTGAATTTTGTATTGCAGCAAATGGGAATGTTAGATAAAGAGGTTAAAATCCAAAAGCTAAATTAGACCACTAAACATAATAATTTTTTTATGACTTATTTATAATAAATGTTTTAATATTGTATAATTTATTCTCTTTTATTATAACATAAATAAAAACAAATCAAAGACATAACCGTACATTCAAAATACAAGATATGATCTATAGTAAGTCAATCTATAGGTGAATATTAATCATCATCCAATAAGAAATTCCGGAATTTATGTAAAATGAATTGAAATTAAATAATTTTTAAATTAAAATAAATATCTTATAGCAGTAATTAAATATAATTTCAAATATAAATGGATGAAAATCTTTTTATTTTTTCTTTACCCATTTGTCATCTTCGCCTTTTTTATATTTTTTCTTAACTGCAGACCAAGCTACTTTATGTGCAACTTCTTCTTTGCTCTCTTTCTTTCCGCCTCTTCTTTTATCCGGATCTTTATACTGTTCTAATGCACTACTATGAGCCTCTTTAAATATTTCTTGTGCATGAGCGGGAAGTTCATCGATTCTTTTCTTAGTACTTTCAGAAAGGTCGTTTTCTTCGTCATCATTATTATTTTCTCTTCTTTTCTCTTCTGCTTTTCCCTTACTCTCTGTCTTTACCATAATAACTAATAGATCGAAAAACTAATTAAGAATTAATACTGTATTTGACTTTACAATAGATATTAAATATACAAATATTTTAATAAATAACTTTTATAATCTGTACAATTACAATTGTCTGTTTTACATAAAATTTTATAGTGTAACATTTTTAGATAAAAGCTAAGTAATGATTTTGTATTCAACAGTTATAATTATACATCTTGATTAAATTAAAAGTTGTATAGAGAAGACAATCTACTTTTATTTTCAAAAACGTCTTCAACTTTTTGTTGTTTCCATCCTTCAAGATTCTTTTTGGTTTATCTCATAGAAAATTCAGCTAAAAGCTCTCGTATTGACTACAAAGTAGAATATTATTTTTTGCTTCCTCCTATTACCGAGGATCTGGCTGAGATAACCTTTGATGCAAAATACATTTTCTAAAGCAATGAAACAGAATAACCAAATTTTTATGTTCCTCAATTCAAGCGTAATCTAATGAAAAGGCAATTATAAAGTATTATAAATAAAGTAATAATTGTCTTATCAAAAATATAATAGATTATCCTTATTGATATCACTAATAATTGTTTTATTTGTTGCTATTTCATTGAATAGTATTCTAGCAAATTCGATATCACCTAATAAAGCTGAATTTCATAATAATTTGAGTTCCTTATGCACTCTTTCCATAATAACCTGTCTTGACAATATACCATCTATACAGAAAGAAGACAGAGATATAAAAAAACAAACAGATTTAATATTAGAGCAAGTTAATTCAACTAAACTCAAAGAATGGATTAATATTCTGTCTTCTTTTCATACCAGACATACTAAATCAGATCATATTGAGAATGTTGCTTATTGGATTAAAAATGAACTTGAAACCTTATGTGAAAATAGAGTTTTTTTTCAGAATTTTACTCAAAGAGATGATAATTATACATTTCATTTAAAAAATATCATTTGTAGTCTAAAAGATTCAACAACAGAATCATTTCAAGATAATAGTACAATTATTATTGGAGCACATTATGATAGTAGAGCAGAAAACATCAATAATTCTGAAGCTAGGGCTCCAGGAGCAGATGATAATGCAAGTGGAGTTTCTGCAATTTTAGAACTCGTACGTATTCTTTCTCACTTAAATTTAAAACTTAACCTTGAATTTGTATTATTTTCAGGAGAAGAACAAGGTAAATGGGGATCAAACAATTACGTAAAATACTTGGATGATAATAATAGAACCAAAAATATAGATCTTTTCATTAACTTTGATATGATTGGCTATAGACCTTCTAATGAATCAGATAAAGTGATACTAGAATATGATGTTGACAATAAATATCTACAAAATGATAATTATTCAAAAACTATAGCCCTTTTTATCAAACATATATCTTCCAATTATACAAATCTACAAGCCCAATTAGCTAAACTTGGAAATAGTGATTTTATTCCCTTTGAAGCATTTGGGCGTACAGTTATAGGAATACATGATGAAGGTGTAACAAAGAATCCTAATTATCATAAGTCTTCCGATACTCCAAATACATTGAATATAGAATATGCAACTTCTATAACAAAGATGACACTTGCTACTATTTTAGAATTAGATAGATTGAGTCAATCTTTAAAAAGATAATTGAATGATAATATACTATTTGCATTTCAATCCTTGTTTTAGATTCTCCAAATTCATTTTCATCTTGTCAATAAAATCTATATCTTTCTTTTGCTCTTCTGGCTTTATCCCTTCTATAGGAGATAATAGTAAAACTTTTCCATTTGGAATTTCTGATGCAAGGGTTTGAGATAGTCTAGGATCTTTTAATTCTTCAGAATAAATTGTATCTATACCAAGATCTCTAGCTAATGAAATAGTTTTTATGATTTGTTGTGGAAGAATTTCACCTTCTGGCGAACTTCCATGAACGGCATGTTGAGTTAAGCCATATCTATTAGCAAAATAATGAAAAGATTCATGAAAAGTAAGGAAGTCCTTAAGTTCACAATTAGCCAATGATTTCTTTATTTGAGAATCCAGGGTATCAAGTCGTTGATTGAAATTTTTAGTATTTTGTAAATAAGAATGTGTATTATTCGGATCTAAGTTGATAAGTGCATTACTAATGGTTTTAGAAATATTTTTTACCAAAATTGGATCTAACCAAACATGAGGATCGTATCTAGATGTATGATCATAAACTTGACTATCGTGTCCTACATTTTCTAATTCTTGTTTACCTAATTTTATAAGCTGTAAATCTTTGCTAATATCAACAAGAAATGAATCGCGAAACTGTTCTTTCTTACCAAGCCATGAATCAAAACCTATTCCATTGTATATAATCATGTCAGCTTCCGCAATGTCTGGAATTTGTTGAGGAGTTATTTCCCAATCATGTGGTTCAACACCCATGGGTATGACAGATGTTACTATAGTATTATTTCCACCTATTTCATTAGCAATTTCATAAAAGGGGTAAAACGAAGCAGCTATCTTTATTTTTTCTGTATCTTGTTGTGTATCAATATTTTCATTTTGTTGAGCATAGCCATTTGATAGACTTAATAATAATATTATTAAGGTAGACATCGCAATAAAGACTAATTTCATATTATTTATTAAAGATTATTATGTATTTAAAATTTGCTTAATAACTTTTATGAAAGATTTTAATAAAATTATTAAAAGTTTTTACGAACCAAAAATAATTAACTCTATATATAACCTAGAAAAAAAGAAGAGAATGGTTCTTACAGTTGTTGATAGAATTGATAACTATAAAGAATTTTTGACCATAATTTTGAACAAATAGATATATATTTATTTTTATATATCATTAAAATATTTTTTTATCTCACAATAATTACTGGACATTTTGCATAATTTGTTATCTTATGTGATACACTTCCTAAAAGAAATCCCTTGGCAGTACTCAATCCTCTGCTTCCGATAACTATTGTATCTACTTTTTTATTCTTTCCAACTAGTAAAATCTTTTCTGCTGCATCACCTTCCTCTCCAATTATATATATTTTTGTAACTCCTAATTCTTTTGCTTTGGATTCATTTTCCTTAAGCAACTCGTAACTATGACTTCTTAATTCTTTAACATAACTATCGCGTTGTTCCCATGCTCGCATCGATCCACCGAATTCTTCAATAACATGTATTATGTATAAGATAGAATCATTTTTACTTGCAAGATTGGATGCATATTCCGAAGCTTTTTTGGCTGGTTCTGAACCATCAATACCAACAAGAATTTTTGAAAGCATTTTCATCTATATTATAATAAACTTCGTAATATAATATTTGATTAACAAAATTGGCATTATATACTATCTTAAAAAAGTGTCTCATCCAATCTAAGATATAATTAATTGATAAAAGAATAAAATTTTAACATAAATATCCTCATAAAGATAATTATCACAATAAAAGAAATGATCGTGAAAGAATAAACTACATCTTAATGTAAAAATTTAATCTTTAGTTAGAAACATATTCGTATTAGATATTTAATAGTTTTACATAATATAAAAAAAATAAGTTTGTAAAATAATAAAAAATATTTTGAAAGTTATTCTATATTTATTTGTCTATCTTTTGGTTTTTGTTGTTATTTCTTTTTGAATGTAATTTCTAAAATTCCATTGTTGTAATTGACTTTCTAGATAGTAAATCAATAAAAAAGTATGCTTTTTTTGATTATAGCAGGGATTATGGCAATAAATACCAATATGGAAGATATAAAAATATTATATGTAGTGAAGACAGAAACTTATTTGCAATTATTTCATCATCATCTTTTTTATTATATTATTGCAGAGTTTAGAGGTTTATTAAAGTATCGATATTATTTGTGGTAACTATTATTGTATTTTAATGTGCTTGTTATTTATCTTGTTTTTTGCTCTGTTGCATCGACAGAGTAATTACATTCTTAATTTACATAGTGCATAAAAGATATAATTTTAAAAAAGTAATTGAGATGATTT
>DATDKD010000153.1:0-2626 GCA_036520175.1 Nitrososphaeraceae archaeon | reverse complement strand
AAAATAATTAAACATGATATTATAATTGATTGTATTATATACAAAACTACTTGCCTTTTTCAGTTATATTATTTATAGATGGGTTTAGTAAATAGCTGTAACTATACTATGAAAAAAATTTTGTATCGTCTTTATAAAATCTTTTCTTGTCTACTGATGACGTAGATTTTTTTCTTTGATCAACTACTAATTTTATATATTCTCTGACCTCATTTTCAGTAACTTCATAGGAAAATTCCCCAGTCTGTTCTTCCATTTCCCTACGTTGTTTTTGAATAAGCTTAATTACTTTCTTTTCTATTTCTTGTTCCATTTGTGCCGATCCTATATTACCTATTAAATCACTCATAGAACCTTTAATTGATTTTCGTAGAGAGTTATCTTGTGATATTGATATTGCTGAAAGATATAATCCAATGCTAAACAAATATGAAGATAATAGGACAAGTGAATGAGCAGCTACTCCATATGTTGGCTGTATAGCAGAAGTAGAAAGTGAAATACCAACCATCGTATCACCTATAGCGGCAATAATAAGATAATCTTTTAATTTTGATGAGACCAAACTTCTTACAGCCATAAAAAAGGCGAGACCAAAGAGAACGTTTCCTGCTATAGTACCAATTCTAAATAAAAGTCTAAAAAAATAACGGTATTGTTCATCTACTTGTGATAAACCTTCACCGGAAAAAAAACCTGGGGCCTTACCAATCAAATAAAATATCAATGGAAGAGAAAAAATGATCCAAAGGAATAAGGGGAGTTTGCCTACCCTCTGATAAAGATTACGTAAAAGGGTAGTAGATGCAATCCATCTAAATCCAAATGCTATAGGAAGTACAGTAGAATTTAGTAGATTATATAATGCAAGACTTGACTTTGGTATTATATAAAGAGTAGTAGTATCTGAATTTACTATCTTGTATATTATTTCTCCATCATATTCCTCAGACGGTTTATATAAAAAAGAAGATTCAACAGTTGCTCCTGGAGGTGATTTTTCTTGTACCACATCTACCAATAACAATTTAGTTCCAGCATCTTCTAATATTGATGAACCAAGTGCAAATGCTGCAATACCATAAAATAAGATTACTAGATTTTTCTTATTATTTAATTTAAACCAGGAAAAGAATTTGAATCCTATGAGACCTATGACAATGCTCGATGCTATAGAACTAATTGCGAAAACTGTGGGAGACAAAAAAAGATGGCCAGTATTACTAAAAAGAATTAACAAAAGTATTACTAATAAAGTAAATTGAATTACAATTACTGTCCAGTGCATAGTATTAATAAAACGAGATTTGGCTCTAATCTTTTTGCTTATTTGTGTAGTGTATCTTAAAAGTATCCAAGATCCTATACCGTATCCAATAGCAATAGTCAAAATGAACATTATGACTTCCATGCTGTAGGTATAGGGTAAAATCTGACGTGTCATCAATAAGTCAATAATTACAATGGAAATTATAACAGCTCCTGTTACAATAGTTATTTTTCTATTGAGTATTATAGGTCTTTGAAAAAAGCTGTTTTTCCAAAAATGCACGTGTTATATATATTTTAGGATTATATAAGATTAGCGAAAGCAGACACCTCGTAATTTAAAGATAATTTATGATTAGATTTTTCTATTTTTTATTTTGTTAGGCTAGTTACATTATAACAAATAGACTATTAAGAATATCGATATATTTCTCTTTATTAGTTTAATTATATACAAGAATATTAGTTTCATTTCTTACTATGTTACTTTACTTTAATTCAATATGTTACTATGTGTGATGTTATGTTTTTTGATGTTATATTTTTTTTGATTAAGGCAATATCTAATTAAGATAAAAAATTATTTTAATTAGTGTATTAAACAAATTAGAGACCAAGAAAAACTTACCGATAATGTTTTCTTTAAACTTAATTGATACAATAGTTTAATTGTGTAATAGTATAGGTATTAAATTATATATCTAATTATTTATAATGAGTGTTTATCTAAATACTCAAATAATTCTTCCTAAAACAAATTTTTGGATAATAATAATGTAACATAAAGAATCTTGAATATAATAATTATAGACTTTTTAATCCAATTCTATCTTGTTTTACAATCAAAATTATATGTAAATAAAATTCAAATTAAGAATGTTATCTATACAATATTATGTCATCTAATACAAGTAGAACTTTTAGTTGCGGTTACTGTGGAGTTGAATATAATGCTATAAAACCAGATAATATACATACCAAAGCAAATAAATATAAAATTAATAGAAGTGATATTGAAACAACACACACGTGCAATGACTGTGGAAATATTACTAGATTATATTGGTCAGAGCAAAAAAGATCCAAGTAATGTACATAATTTTTTAATACTAAATAAGATGTATTAATATGAACAGAAAGAAACAAAATAGAAAATGGTATTAGATAAATGATTCAATTAACAAACCTAATTTCCGAAAAAACTTCATAAGTTCAATTGTGTTTTCTTATCATAATATCCCTTCTTTTATCTATTTCCTAATATGAGCAAGCGATGTTATTAGTCTTTTTTTTAACAAATGAAGATTATTGAGAAAAGTTAAATAAAAGTTAAATAAAAGTTTTCTAGATTATTCTT
>DATDKD010000152.1:0-3310 GCA_036520175.1 Nitrososphaeraceae archaeon | reverse complement strand
CAACATGCAGCAGATCCTTTATAGCTTAGATCACCGCCTGCAATTACAAGATCAGGGTCATGAGATTGGATGTTATTCGCAGTTTGCTCTGCATCTCCTTTACATCCCCAATCTGATGCTACTGCAATATTAAAACTGTCGTGTGTGTTAGCAGTATTTGTTATAGATGAATCTTGAGCATAACCCATACGAGGGAAAATGGATGATAAACTAAAGATACCGAATAAAATGAATAGTATCACTATTAGATTTTTCAATATGTATTTCACTATCCTCTTTTCTCTAGAGTTTCTCTACTTTTCAACCATTATTTTGGAACTAAAGTAATTCCTAATTGAAAAATCATTCGGCTTTTTATTGTCAATTTCATTAATTAATTTTTGATAACATGAACTAATTTGCATCATAATAATAATATTAGATTATTTAACTTTAAAAATAATGTGATACAAAAAGGTTAACTAGATAGAATTTACTATATAAAGATTCAGTATATTATATACAGACTTGTATTAGTTTTATCTTATAGTGCATAACTTTGCTATTTCTGGATGGAAATAAATATATAAGTCAATTTTATTTTTATATAATATAAAGAAATTTTCCTTGTCTAACAACTAGTAACAAAATGTGCATCGTTTTTTTTTGTTATTATGCTATTATGCCTTTTATATAATTAATATAATTTCATATTTAATATTTAACTTTGGTAACGAAATGAAATCTCCGGTTGTCTATTAAACCTAATTTACTAATAAAAAATTTCTTTATTTTATTTTAATTTGTTATAGTAGTATCATTTAATTTTTTATATTATGATCTATTTAATTATAGTAAACTGATCTACTACTTTTAATTCCTCATTACCTTGTGCAGGTGGCCTACACGATTCAAGGTCTAAAACTTCTTTCTTTTTTATTTCTGTTATTTCCAGTTTACAATCTAAATTGATATCATAAAAAGTTCCATCCAATCTATTATCTTTTATTTTTAAATCTACAAAACCAAATCCTTTGTCATATTGATTCTGTACATAATAAGGTTTTTCAGTTATTGTGTAAAGTTCATCACCTCCTGTTCCAACAACCAGATAGATAATTCCATTTGGATTTCTAAATATGCTATTATTGCTCTTACTATTAGCATTATTTTGCTCTAGAATCGGGTCTGAGATCTGCTGTTTATTGACTGATAACGGTAAAGTTCTGCTATAAATATGGTTATGGCCTTGAATTACTAAATCAACATTATATCTATCAAAGATTTCTTCATATTTATCTCGTAGAATATATTCTTCCAACTGTTTGGAAATCGATGAATACATGGGTTTATGAAACATTACAAATATCCACTCTATGTTTTTATTTTGATTAGTTTTTTTCAAATCGTCAAGTACAAATTGGTATTGTTCTGGGTCTACCTCTAAATCTGGAACCTTTGCATTGATTTCTTCAAGATCCTCAAGAGCCGGAACTTTTACATTAATTGAGTTTTTCTCAATAAAATCTTTTATATCTATTATTGGATAACGTTTGAGTACAGGATTTTTCTTTTCATGATCAGACTCATGAACTAGTTTTCCTTCTGCAGGAGGTATTGCCGGTAAAGTTTCGTTTACTACTGCTGATGATTGTAAGGTATCAACAGAAAGTTCTAACTGCGTATCTATCACGAGTATATGGACATTTTTATAATCAAATGAGTAATATGATTTATCCAATCCATAATGATCCATAAAAGATTTTTTTAATTTTTCACCTTTCTTTCCTTCTTCTTCATAATCTTCATGATTACCTATTGCTATTTTAATTTTTGAGTCTAATGGTTTGGTCATGTTAATCCAACATGCAGCTGTCTTTTTATAACTAAGATCCCCTGGAACAAGTACTAGTTCAGGATTCATTTTTTCTATATTTTTCATATTCTCTTGAGCTCTTAGAGAACATCCAAAATCTGCTGCAGTTATAATATTAAATTCATTTCTATTGTTGCCAATATCAGTTTGAATTGCAAAAGAATTATTATTATTATTTACGCAAAATATACTTAGACCAATTAAACATATTGTAAGAAACACCATAAACGATGAATCAGTTATAGATATTTTATTAAAAAAAGACGTGAGCATTTTCCTTCTGTTTTGTTTGCATACTGTAAGTAATTAGGATTATTTATATCAAGTTAGATAAATTTATTTGACAAGTATGATTATTCACTACATTACTCTTCTTTTTTATCTTCTTAACATGGTACGAATACTTGGATTCTGTGATTACCTCTGTCTACAACATATACTGTACCTTTTTCATCTTTTTCATTAAAGGCAACATGTTCTGGTTTTTTAAATTCGCCATTGCCGACTCCCCATTTCCCGAACTGTGTAAGTAATTTTCCATCACTATCAAAAACTTGAACACGAGGATTAGAGGCACTATCCACGATAAACACCCTGTCTTTTGAATCAACTTTTAAATGTTCTAAAGGTGTGGTCAATTGACCTGGTCCAGTACCATTAGTTCCCCATTCTTTGATAAATTTACCATCATTTGTAAATTTCTGAATTCGTGGATCGTTTAATGTATTAATGTAGATATTTCCTTTAGAATCTATACCTATTCCATGGGGATGGTCAAATTGACCTGGTCCTTTGCCTTCTTGGCCAAATTGTGAAACATATTTGAAGTTCTTGTCAAATTTAATTACTCTATTGTTACCTGTGTCAGTCAAATAAAAGTTACCGTTTTTATCAATTGCCATGGCTTCTGGATTTGAGAATTTACTACTTACAATTTTTTTATCTTTTTTATCTTTTTTCTCAGGATTTGGTATATCATCATTGTCTGTGATCATCTTACCATCATAGAAGTACCAGGCACCAACAGGAGTACCATCTGTAGATACCTTTACAACGCGATCATTACCCCTGTCTAAAACATAAATCATGTCATTAGAATCCATGGCCATACTATAGGGACTTCTATATTGTCCTAGGTCTTCACCTTTCTCACCAAACTGGGCTATAAACTTACCATTCACGGTAAACTTTTGGAAATTATTTAATTCACGGTCATTGATATATAAAAAGCCTTTTGAATCAAAGACAATATCATGTGGTCGATTAAATTGGCCATCATCAGTACCCAATGATCCAAATTGAGATTTATAGCAATATTTTAACTGCTTTGCTGAGGCTGTTTTAATAAGATTAGCCTTAGTGGTAGCACCTTCAGTAGCATTAGCCTTAGTGGTAGCACCTTCAGTAGCATTAGCCTTAGTGGTAGCACCTTCAGTAGCATTAGCCTTAGTGGTA
>DATDKD010000151.1:0-2623 GCA_036520175.1 Nitrososphaeraceae archaeon | reverse complement strand
AGCACCAGAAATTTCTTTTTTATGTATCCTTTCTTTATGAAATAATACAAATTTCCAAATATTTGTAAATACCCAATTAACATTATTTCGTCCATTGTTGATAAAAGTTAAACATTGCTCTTCTATACTTTCTCCAGGTATTTTTAGAAAATCAAAAAAACATTTCAAGACGTCTGCTATATTTAGCCTTTGTAACAGGAGACTTCATAGCATGTAAAAACATGGTATAAGGGTCAATATTCACATTATTATTTACTTGAAAATCATAATTAGTGGTATTATGATTTTCATACTTTATTACCTCTAAATTTGCTGATTCCACCATTTTTCTCACTTTTATATACAGGAGACTCCTATTTTAGCACTCATATCAGCACGGGCCCGTCGGGAGTTGAACCCGAGACAGCCGGATTTCTTCCATTAGAGTTAAAAGTCCGGTACTCTACCTGGCTGAGCTACGGGCCCATAAGGTAATTACGATTCAGTGTAGTGTGTATTACTCACTATAAATATTAATCTGATCATTGACTGTAATTAAATTATCCCGTGAAAATTCACAGTATTAGTAATAAAAATAAAATAAACTTTTTACATTCAAAAGGTAAATATTATTATTATTTAATCTTTAGTTAAAATTTACGAAGAAAATTTACAATGTACTCTTTGTATTTATAGCTCTTTCTAATTCTTGAAACTATTTTATATTTTACTTTATATAAAGTAAAAGAATTCGGAATGATGTTCAATACAACATGAAAATAGGATATCCTTGTATTAATTACTCAATTGGAAAAAAAACTGTATCCACATTTAGACTGTCGTCGTATACCGAAGAAAAATTTATCCAATGTGTAAATTATAACCTTGCTGTTCTCGTTGAAATCTTAAAATTTAATATAGCAAATAATTTGATGTTCTTTAGAATAAGTTCAGATGTGATTCCTTTTGCATCTCATCCAATTTGTAAATTTGATTGGAAAGACTATTTTAAATCCGATTTTATTAAAATTGGGCAACTAATAAAACATAACAATATAAGAATATCTATGCATCCAGATCAATTTGTTATTATTAATGCTAAAAGTCAAGAAATTGTTAATAATAGTATTAGAGAACTTGAATATCATATAGATCTTTTGGATTTAATGGAACTTGATTATTCATCCAAGGTCCAGATACATATTGGAGGTGTTTATGGAGATAAAGAAAAGTCGAAGAAACAATTTATTTCTAATTATAATACTTTACTATCAGAAAATATAAAAAACAGATTAGTTATTGAAAATGATGATCATCTATACCATTTAAAAGACTGTATGGAAATACATGAATATACCAGGATACCAATTCTTTTTGATGTATTTCATCATCTATGTTTTGACAATAATTTACCTCTAAATATTGCTCTACAAATATCTAATAATACGTGGAATCGTAATAAAGATGGGATAATGATGGTTGATTATAGTAATCAAGAACTTAACCAAAGAAAAGGGAAACATTCTCATACTTTAGATATAAAACAATTCGAGAAATTTATTATCTCAGTTTCTAATCTGGATTTGGATATTATGTTAGAAATAAAAGACAAAGAAAAAAGCGCTAAAAAAGCAATTGAAGTAATAAACAAAATTAATGGCATTTAAGAGCAACAGCTAATTTGAATTATCAATTATATTTACAATTCTATTTATTTTAGTTTTTTAGTTTTTTCTATAAAATTTGATAAACTTTCATAAATATTGATATATTTTAATTGTCCATATTTAATTTTAACAGGATTATAATTGAATTAAACCTCTTAGTCTCAACAATAGAACTAATTTTATGGGGGCGATAAAAAATATATTGTTAAAATATATGCTATGCATATCAATGATGTACAAAGTCAATTAAGTTAGTAATTCTAGAGTTTCTATGAAAAAAATTTTTAGCCGAATTATTGAGTCTTATATATAAACATATGATTAGTTCAAAATTTAGAACAAATCACAGAATTACTTTAGATATGTTTGATATTACTTTAATATGTTTAGGTTACTTAAAGCGTCAGCCAGTGGATGATGATGTTGATACCTCTTTAAGATATAAGAAATGGTTGGAAGATGAAGGCTTCATTTTAACATTGATAAATGATCCTTCATTAGCAGAATTAAACTTTAAATCTGATAATTATGATCTTATTCTTATTCGTTTTAAAATGTCTGTAATTGATGGATTTAATCTTTATAATAAAATAAATGAAATCTCAAAAAAGTAGAACATACACCAAAAGAATTTAGGGTGTGTTTTATGACTTCATCTGTAATAAATTATAGTGTTAGCCGAAATCCATCTTGAAATAGGAGAAGAGTGTTATGTTTCAAAAGAAGTTCTTAAAGAAGTTTTTATAAAACATGTCTATTCATTAATTTCTTAATTTCCTTCATTTTACTTATTAAATAGATCTAATTACAGTTAACTGATCATATTAATTTAGCCTTTTCATAATGAAATAGAATGATCGCTTATATTTCCTCCACTATAAGTACGACAAATGTAATGTTTTGTTTGTACATAAATTTTACTGAAACTTTATAAAAACTAATACGATATCAAACATCCATTGCAAAAATATGATCTT
>DATDKD010000150.1:0-3429 GCA_036520175.1 Nitrososphaeraceae archaeon | reverse complement strand
AGAAGGTCCTCTCTCAGAAAAAGAAATTGGCTATTATATATCTAATCTAGCAGTATTTTCTTCATCACTAGCCTTCATTTCGATCTTTATACAATATTATTTCTTGTCAGGAGGTATATAGATGAGGCTTACCGGTCTTTTTGGATTTATCACAGTAATGTGGGTAATGATACTGGCCATTACGGCTTTTCTGATAAATTTTGTAGCTCCAATAGATTTTGTTTTATTTAGAAATGGATTAGATAGGCTTATCATATCTTTAACGCAAGCGTCTATTGCCATTATAATCATAATTATATTAGTGTGGGGACTTAATAAAATGAAGGAAGTTTATATGCAAAAAAAATTGCAATTGTAAAAAAGTTCCTATGAATTATACATCATAATATTTTTTATTTTGCAGTACCTTTGAATATAACAAATAATAATAACATATTGAAATGATCACTCTATAGTTTACCAATTTGGAAAATGGTGGTGATAATAATTGCTAGTACTGATCATTTCTCAGATGATATAATGGACAACTATAACATCGAGCTTAGACTCTATTATTGATGATAGGAGCATTGAATAATCTATAGTAAGCAAAATACTAATAACAATAATGGAGTAGTCTATAATGTTATAACCGAAAAAATTATCTTTATTTTTTTATTTCAATCCCCTGATAATCCTGATAATAATTAATGTATTTGGCAAGATCAAAAATGTATATCTAGACTGAAAGCGGTTTGCCTTTTCAATCATCAAAAGACAATGTTGCATTAGGAACTTAAAGCACATCTTTTGAGTCAATAAGCATAATTATATTACCTAATAGAGAAAGCTAGACACCCACTAGAGAATAATCATCGTAGAAGATAGTTATAATATGTGACAATATTATTATTAATACAACTATTAGTGATTTGATATAATCACAGTAATAATAATTCTGATCAATTTAGTTCTATCAAACATCTGCGGTCTCATGGCTATGATATTAGCAAGGATTGTTGGTGAGTAGGATACGGTGTATATAACAATAAACAAAATTTCAAGATTTGGCATTAGTTCAATACATATAATATCAGATGATGTTTTAGAGAAGCAGATATTTTAAGAATGGAGGATACCTATGTTATGATATTATTAACGTTGTAAGATGTGAAAACAAGTTGCTGTGGTTGTGATAAATAAAAATAATAATATAAATAAAAATCTTTTTTATAATAAATGCAGACAAGTACATGTCCGCAATGGTAATGATGAATTTGCTAAAGACCATAGAAAGATCATGTTTGTTTGCTATCTATTAATTATTCTAACAAAAAATCTAAAGTAAAAAACTTAGAAAACGATCTTATCTGATTTCCATTTTTTAGAATATTTTACCTCAATTTTTATTATGTATTGTTTGAAATATAAGCAATTATAGCAAACATGAAATGACTGTCATGCTTTAGATGATTTAATTAATCTTTATCAGCTGTATAGATTTCTTTGGTCCTTGAATAACTTCGGTTTTCGATAAAGGACCAATTTTTTCCACAAATAGTACAATTGATGATCTTATTCTTTGAAGAATACTCAAGCTCATAGTGACTACAGCGTATCTGATATTCGCGTTTTAAATTTTCCATCTGTCGAAGATCATCAATATGTCTGACAGGATTTTCTGTCAATATAATACATGTATCTAAAGAATTTTACTTGCTTATCAATCTTTAAATTATGGAATAATAGGATTTGTATCTTGACGTAGTATGAGACAAACCTTATTTTTCCAATTGTTTTAGTCTCTTAATGATTAGTTGGCTGCTACTACCTATGATTAATTTCCTATATACAGAATTTGTTAAAAACGTTAATATTGACATGTAAGAAAAACATTACCTACATAGAAATTTAGCCGACCACTATTAAGTTTGATGTTTTATCATTGTGTCTTCAATCTCTACACATTGTTTTATCATCCATATAACTTCTTGTTATTTCTATTTTATTATTTACGAAACAACCACATTTTTATTACTATTGTTGATAGTCTTTAAATAGATATATGTATAGAGCTGCAAGATTTTATAGAGTTGGTGCTCCTCTGAGATTTCAGAAAATGCTAACGTCTGGCAAAGGTGTTGATATCGTGTTTGATTGTGTAGTAAATAATGGGAGTACCGGACAGCTCTTTAAAAATACTGGCTAATTCTGGCAAACTTGTGCTAGTTAGAGTAAATAAAACCTCCAGTATATTTAAACCCTATAACATTGACAATGAAAGAAGCATTAATTGCAGGTTCATTTGTAGGAACTAAATATGAATTAGAAATGTTGGTAGATCTAGCAATGGTTGGAAAATTGAAAGAAGTGTAGATACCAAATACAGGTTAGATCAAGTGAATGAAGCTTTAACAGCATTAAAGGAAGAAAAGATCATTGGTAGAGCATATTTCGATCCTCATATGTTATGATACAAAGTTATCTATTGAATATTTTGATGATGCACGTACGAATCATTTGTGTCCGAGAAATTCGATAATCTACAGAAAAAAGAGATTATAACAATTTTATTAGGATTAAGGTAGATATGGTATTAACTAATTAATTGATCAGTACCATGGTCATTAAATCTCCTATTTTATAATCGAGAAAAAAATTTGATATTTTGTAAAATAAGTAACCTGACTTGTCTGGATAGAGTAATCCGTTATATCATATGGGGCTATAGATCAGATGGTGGCTTAGCTAAAATATTTGCTATTTCGTTCAAATTGGCAACCACATAGGTAGGTTTCTCAAATTCATTCATTGGTTGCTGTAATTTGAATAGCGAATTGGTAGTCCTAATAGTTTTCATTCCTAATTTGTTCGCTGGACTGATATCGGTGTCAAGTCTATCGCCTACCATGATGCAATGCTCTGGACTCGTGTTGGCAAGGTTCATTGCCAGACGAAATATTTCTCGATCCGGTTTTCTTACTTTGACTTCTGATGAAAGCACAATAACTTTAAAGAATCGGTTTATTTTGGACTCCTCCAATATCTTTAGAATGTCCATTGATTGATTAGCTATTATTCCAAGATCATATTGTATTAATAGAGAATTCATTGTTTGTTTGGCATCACCAAATAAACAAAAAAAATTTCTTCTTGCTTCTTTTAAGTCAGGCTCTAACCTTTCCACAATAATCTTCCCATAACCCTGCTGGCATATTAATTTGCAGACTTCAATAATTAATTCTCTGACACTCCCATGACCTATCTTGCGATTTCTAATAACATTATCTCTTATTGTTTGATAATTTCTAAAATTAATTCTTGCTCCAAAACCATTGAGCATTTCAAAGAACCGCATGTCAAAGTAGTCGATAAAGCCCCATTCATTTATTAATGTCTGCCCTAGGTCAAAGAAAATAAATGGTCTTTTCATATTACCACATTTTTTAT
>DATDKD010000149.1:0-9372 GCA_036520175.1 Nitrososphaeraceae archaeon | reverse complement strand
AATATTACTGTGGAAGTAAGAGGTTCCCCACACAATATGAGATTAAGAGTATCTTTAATTTGTCAAATGTCAATATTATATCTCATACCAATATCGTGTTTGTAAAATCCCAATTTTTCATAAAACTGTAAGTTGTATTGCGAACAATTTAAAATTACCTTATAACACTTTTCTTGAATTGCTAATTCTATTACTTTTTTTACAAGGGTGGAGCCAATTCCTAATTTTTCAAATCCTTTTCGTGTTACTACATCTTCTATATGACAAATTTTTCCTCCATTATGAATAAATTTTTGTTCTATAATGGCGGTAATTGATCCCACTATATCAGTATCCTTTATGGCAACAAAAATTTTTATATTGCTAGATTTTCTGATTTTATCAAAAATCTTTTGAGAGAACTCCTTATTATAAACATCTTTACCAGTTTCAGTTAGATTTGATAAAGTGTCAAAAAAACTATTGATAAGATCTTCCTTTTCCAATTCTTTTACCTGTATTTCAGAATTTTTTTTATTTATTTTTACCATCTAGTATATTATAAAATGCTCTTAATTAAAATTCGTTTATCAGATTAGAATGATTAGCACCAAATGTATAATTTGTAACTTAAAGTACATATTATCAATAAGTTATTAATTGGCTTAATTGAATACAAAAGTAGTCTTTATTCCATATGATAACAAATACATAATAATCCTTTAACTTAAAGTTCTCTCTTAATGGAGAATATACGTTATTAAAAAGTATTCTTATTATTCAACTGAATCATTTACAATGTGGAGTATTTTACTTTGTCATTTTTATAAATATTTTTCAACCAAATCCAACTTTAAACTCTTTCAAACAGATGCATGAAATTTTGAACTTACAATTCAAACTTCGAGTTAAAGATTAATCTTCTTTCTTGACCATAATGATAACATCATTTTAATAAAAAAGGCACTTTCAATGTGGAGTGCTGTAGCGGTTGATTTGTAAATCATTATTGTAATAGTTGCAAATCCAGCAATCATTATTGCATAATAACAACTATTATTTGAACATAATTTATTAATTTCTTTTGAATTTATTCATGCTAAAAAAGAAATTATCTATACCTAATGTTGTTATCTCATTGGTATCCAGTATTCAAAATTGATATTAGTTCTAATAATATTGAAGTCTAAAATTTAGCCAAATTTTCCACTAATATATCTTTCCGTTAATTCTTTCATAGGACTTCCAAAAATTTGTTTTGTTTCTCCGAATTCTATTAATTCCCCAAGGTACATGAATGCTGTAAAGTCTGAAACTCTAGCTGCTTGTTGCATGTTATGTGTTACTATCACTATAGTAAGATATTTCTTTAACTCATGAATTAGTTCCTCTATTTTAGAAGAGGCACTAGGATCCAATGCAGATGTGGGTTCATCCATAAGAATAATCTCTGGCTGCATTGCAAGTGCTCGAGCGATACACAGCCTCTGTTGTTGGCCACCAGACAAGCTCATGCCTGGTTTATTTAATTCGTCTTTTACCTCTTGCCATAAGCCAGCGCTTTCAAGACTTTCTATTACTATTTCATTTATTATTTTTTTATCTTTTATACCATTAAGTTTTAATCCCGAAGCAACATTATCAAATATACTCATAGTTGGAAATGGATTGGGTTTTTGAAATACCATACCAATTCTTCTTTTGATCATTACTGGATTGACTTTAGGATCATAGACATCTATTTTATCCAAATGAATTTCTCCTTTAGAATATGCGCCAGGCGTCATTTCATGCATTCTATTAATGCATCTTATTAGGGTAGTTTTACCACAGCCCGACGGTCCGATAAAAGCAGTAACAGAATTTTCTTTTATGGTCAAGTTAATATTTTTTAAGATTTGTTTATTGTAATACCCGGCATCCATATTTTTAATACGAAGTTTAAAACTATTAGTTAAACCTCTATTATCTTGATGAAGACGGGTAAATACATCATTAGTATAGGTTTTCTCAATGTTAGTAGACGTTTCCGATCATAGAATAATACTCATTTACATAGATAAGATAACACTATATGTACACTATAGGATCATATAGAACTATACCATAACAATAAAAAATATTTACTTTATTATTCCTTATTCAATTGGTAGTCTATAATTATTTCCCCATTCATTCCAGGAGCCCAGATACATCTTAACACTTTTAAAACCTAATTCTTTTAATATCACGAAAGTATTTGCGGCTCTATATCCCCCTTGGCAATATGTGATGAGTGCTTGATTTTTCGAAAAGCCAGAGTATAACTTTTCAATATCATCCAGAGATTTAAATTTATCAATAAATATATTTTCCTTCCAATCTATATTGATAGCGCGAGGTATATGACCACCTCTCAATGCTCGTATTTGTTCTCCACTATATTCTTTGAACGATCGTGAATCAATTATTATCTGATTTTCCTTTTTAGATCTTAAAGATTCTACAAGAGTTCTATAATCCGCCAAAATTGTTTCATCAATTGGTTTATCAATTTTGGAATAAATAAAAGACTCAGTTTTGTTCTCTATGGGCCTGTTTTCTTTTTCCCAACAGGTGAATCCTCCATCTAACATTGCAACTTTCTTGTGTGAAAAATAAAGCGAAAGCCAAACGCCTCTGGCAGCAGATGGACCGGAAATATTATCATAAAAAATTAAAAAGGTTTTTCCATTAATTCCTATATTGGAAAATAATTGCCTCATTTGTCGATTAAAGCCCTTTATGCCTTGTTTTGAAGTGTCATTCCAGTGATACTGCATTAGTTCTACATTTATTGCTCCTGGGATGTGTCCATTAAGATATTCATTAAAGGATCTTGTGTCGACAATCCGTATGTTCTTCTGATTGTGTAAAATTAAATCAAATAATTTTTGTGTGGATATAATTAAGCTCAATCTTTCTATTGTTTTTTTTTCTAATATATTGTTTAAGATATTAAACTCTTATTCGATGAGTTAAGAGACTGATTTAATGTGTAAAAACTTTTTTCTAGTATTGAGTTCTTTACAATTGTTACAGCGGATTAATTACATAAGCTACTAAAAATTTTTCCGATTACTTACTTCACTATAAAATACTAGTAGAAATGAATAGGATCTCTATTCGCCAATCTATATAATAAAAATATTAATTTTTTCTTACAGATGTCGAATTCAATAAATCCCAAATTAAAGAAAGTTTTAGTTATTGGCTTAGGTCAATTAGGATTACCCGTTGCTAAATATGTTAATGACAAAGGTTTTGATGTCTATGGATATGATATTAATAGTGAATCTATGCTTCGAGCACAGGAGAAGACTGGAATAAAAACTACAACCACTTTTCGAAATTTTGATATTTATATTATCTGCATCTCAACCCATAATCCTAATGATATTTCTTCTCCACAAATTGAAGGTTTACTTTCAGTCATAAATAAAATTTCTATGGAAGCCAATAATGGCGCTCTTGTTTCTATTGAAAGTACGATTCCCCTTGGTACCTCAAAAAAAGTATTTGAATTATTAGAGCATAGATTACATGTAGTACATGCCCCTCATAGATGGTATTCACAAAATGAAGAAAAATATGGTGTCAACCAACTCCGTGTTATCGGAGGTGTAAACCCCTGTTGCTTAAAATTAGGTTCTGAATTTTATACTGGACATTCTAAATGTGACAATCAGGTATTTCCTGATGATGAGATTGTGAACCATTATAATGGCCAAGAAAACTCAAATAGATCTTTCACTGAGAACCCTGCAAATTTTATTGAAAATAATTCCATAAACAATAATAACCAAATAAATTCTCAAGCTTATAGCCAAAGTTTAGAAATTCCTATGCATACAGTTTCCACGATTGAAATAGCAGAACTAACTAAGATAATAGAGAATTCTCATAGATATTTACAAATAGCATTTGCGGAAGAGCTTTACTTATATTGTCAAGCTAATCATATTCTTTTCACTGAGCTAAGAGACGCGTTAAATACTAAATGGAATGTCGAAATACTTGAGCCTAGAAGGGGAATTGGAGGACACTGTCTACCGAAAGATACAAAAATGTTTCTTAATTCCTCAAAAGTCAGAAGTAAAATTCTTCAATCTGCTATGGAAGTTGATTCTTTATATAGAGACTTTATGACTCGACGAGAAAAGAAATTAGTTACTTCAGTTGAGAACCTAACAAATTAGAAAGACATCATTTTTCCTTTTCTTTAATTCTTTTCCGTTTTTTATACAATTTGAAAATGAAAAAAAGAACTAACGAGATAATAATGGTTAATGATATGATATGAAATGCTTTTGAGGATTCCTGGGAAAATTCATCCCAGGCGTTTCCTAAATAATAACCAATCATAGTTAACGATAAACTCCACAAAAAGGATCCGATAAAAGTAAATAATGTGAATTCTATAAAATTCATTCTAGATAATCCAGCAGGAATCGATATCAATTCTCTTACTCCTGGAGCAAGACGTCCTAATAATACAGCCACTTTTCCGTATTTTTGAAACCATGCCTCCGATTTTTCTAATTTAGATTCGCTTATTAGAATATATTTGCCAATCTTTAAGATTATTCTTCTTCCTACTTTTAAGGCGATAAGATAAATTATAATAGCACCCAGGGTCGAACCTAGAGAACCCATAAATCCAAACATAATTACTTGTTCTATTCCTAAACTTTGACTATGAACAATATAGCCTGCTAAAGGAAAAATTAGTTCACTTGGTATTATGGGAAAAAGTGTCTCTATCAAAGCCGCAGTGAAAATCCCAAAGTAACCAAGATTGTAAATTAAATTTGTAACAGAATTAATGAGACCATCTATGGCAGAGGTAAAACTTAGTGCTAGTATTATTAAAAAGCTGTAAATAATCAAATATAACTAAAGATAAAAATAAATTGGCTTAATAAAACTTGTGAGGAATTACAAAGAAGAGGGAGGAGTGAGTATTAGTGATGGGTGCTTTCTTCAGGAGACTGTTTTCTTCTGTTATTCCTAGTAGTGTAAACTCCTAGAGCTATAAAAGCAAATCCAAGAGCCAGAATCAAATAGTCAGCAGGCAAAATAATCGCCCAAACTTTGTTCATAGTTGCAGCGAACATAAAAATTAGAGCTATTATTACGAGGGTTATTCCAACAATTGTTTCTGAATTAATCTTTTCCATCTCTCCTCAAATATATATTCTACATAATAAATATTAATATTTTCTATCTCAATTGTTTAAGTTGATACAATAGAAGGATTTCTTTGCTTAAAAATGAGGTATATAATTTTATACATTTAGTTATATCATATTTAACAAGCTATCTTAATATCTTTTGAAAGTATTTTCAAATGTGATAATTTTTACGTTAGGGTTTTATTTATATCATAAAACTAAACATTTTCACTTGAAAAGGGGGGTATAAATTGCCAAGAAAATTAGCAATTTTTATTTTCTGGTTTGTAGGTTTTGGGATTGGATTTGGAGGTTATTTATTGTTTCCAAATATTACTAATTGGTTTCATACAAATATGCCTCAATTTTTAGACGCATCTATAATAGGGGCTTTAATCGCTGGAATTATAGGTTCTGTACTTAGTACTATAACAATAATTAGTTGGGCGAATAGAACATCATAAACTACGCCTTTTCTTTAATAAAGAAACTAAACAATTGAGAAGTCAATTTGTAATTTCCTCCTAGACTGAGTCCTTATACTCGTATATTATAAAAGTATTTGTAGATACCTTGAATCAAACCTCACATATTACAATTATGACACGGGTTTGTAACTATATATATTATAGATAATATTAGAAGTAAATTAAAATTAATGAATGTATCTGAAAATATATTTTGTTTCCGTACTTATAGTTACTCACCATTTATTGAAAATTCATTTTACTATTTTAGTTTTAGCACTTAATTTTTCATTTATTTGTAGTAGATATTGAAATAAAAATAAAATTAATTTTTGTTGCCCTAACAAATTTCTTCTAGGAGGTAATATACTTAATATTATGTTAATCGGATATTTACTAGCTCTTATTTTGATGGTACTCTCACATAGTTATGTTAATAGAACCAATTAGGAATAAAACCATAATTAATTCCGTCGTCTTATAGCTTTTAATTATCGTTATTTTCCTCTTCATTATCATTTTCGATATTAGGTGTAGTTATCACAGGATTACTACTTTCTACAAATACGGAAGTAGTATATGTTATTTGTTCGTTATTATCATAAAATGACCTTATTTCTAAACTTTTTAACCCATCTGGAGAATTATTTGGAATACTAAATGTTGAGAAGTCTATTTGTTTAATTGGATATATCTCACTCTCATCTTCTGTATCATAATCTATTAAATAGGCCTTGATTGTCAAAGGTTGTTTTTCAAAAGAGAGTGATATTTTATCTCCATGTTTTAAAGTCAGTTTTGTATCTATATCACTCTGAGTCTCATATAATTTGGCAGGCTCTATTTTGGTCACAATATTATCTTGAGATTCATTTACTTGTGTCCCTTTTATCTTATTATTACTAAAGTTAATTTGAGAGTACATAAATGGGTCCATTTCAACCTCTTTTTCACCAGAACTCATCACTAATCCTGGTACTTCTTTTTCTGGATCTTTTATTATCTGAATGTTATCATTATTATTTTCTATAGTAGATATTTGTGCATATACACCAGTATGAAAATATAAAATTGTAAACAAAAAAGAAATAATAAGGAACGGTCCATAAATTATAGATATTTTATTTATTTTTTTAGTTTTATAACCTGACTTTTCCGATGAATAAGAGATGGAATTCTTCATTAAAAACACTATATATTTTAAAGTTATAAATGTAATTATAATATAATATTTAATCAGATACTCAGTAAAAGTTGCTCTATTAATATTTTTTTGATTTTGTCATAACATAATAGCTATGAACCGTTATTATGACTGAAGCCAAAAGCATTTGAGTTGCAAAGTATAAATTCCATGGTGTTTCGGGCATAGGATAATTTATATTTTCATTATTAGGATCAAAAATATTATTAAAAAGGTTAGTAGTAATAAGGGAATTCCATACTATGAAATTGTAAACTAACTCATAAATTGTTATTGTAGCAGCAATTATACTAATTATTTGAATAAATGTTTTTATTCTAATTGTGAGATTTCTAATGCTATTCTCATATATTTTAATAGATGTGAACCACGATATCAACGAAAAAACCATCAAATAAGTAACTAATTTAATACTCCCTTTAAATGGAAATTCAGTTTCAACTAAGACATCGCCTATTATGATTTTTCCTTGTGTTATGAAATTAGTTGCACTTTGGTATCCGCCATATGAAGTTATTAGTAACATTAATGATACGCTAAAATAAAATATGATTATTGTATTTTTTTTTGATTTTACAAGTCTATGATTAACTTTTATGAAAGTCAATTATTACTAATATTATATTAATATAGTTATTTTTCTATATTTTGTTATTTATTTATTATATAAAAATCGTAATTATGTATATTCTTAATAGCAGTCATCCTACTTCTCCAATAGTATTCAATGATAGAATAAAAAGCGGGAAATGTTTCTAAAATTCCTAATACCAATGAAAGAAATACTGCTTGGATATGTAGAATTATTTTTTTTGATAACGGATAATTTTTGGTATGTTTCAAGTTTAGGAAAAGTCCTATCTGGTAAGATAATAGCCACATCATATACGGGAATAATAGTAGAATCGAAACAGGACCTATATCAATAGGATAAATACTATTATTACTTGCCATTTCGTTTATTTTTAAGGTAATTTCAGGAAAAGATGATGGAAAAAATGAAGAAATGATATATTGCGCCCAAATCATTGGATTAGATATATTTTGATCAACTAGTATCTGAATAGATGTAGGTAGCATTGACATAAATGTTATAACATACAATATTGCAGAGGCTATTCCTGAAACGAAACCCATAAAATAACTACTCAACTTGAAAGCAATTTTAAAACGATGCCAAAAAGGAAATTTGTTAATATTCTGCAATGATCCTAAGATCCATCTTCTTCTTTGCATAAAATGATCTTTAATATTTAGAGGAGGCTGTTCCAATAAAATACCACCATGCCAACCTAACGCTTTTTTTCCATATTTCTCGTAGAGTTTGTAACCGAAAAGTTGGTCTTCTGCTAAGGTTGAGCCAAAATTCCACCCTATTAAATCCTCAGCATCTGAACGAACAAGCAAATTGCTTCCATGCATATGAAGAGGAGGTGGATTCTTCATTTGCGATACACAATCATAACATCCAAATGGTCTAACTGATTCTGCTAATGCGGTAATTGGATTTGCTAGTTCAAATTTCAATGGATATACTATAGGACCCTCCGATGCAATCCCTTTACCTTCTCTAATAAATTTTAATAATGAGAGTAAAGTTTGATTAGTAACATAACTTTCGTCATCCATGTGAAATATCCAAAATTTGCTTGTATCCTCTCCATTTTTCCTCCTGTTTTCTACAGCAAATTGTAATGCTCTGGATTTTTTAATAGCATTTGTATTGTATTTTTTATCTACCATGATTATTTCACAATTCTTTAAATGATCGAATTTTTGTTTATCATTTTCGTCTTCCGTTACAATTGAAATTTTATAATTAGAATAATTGATTTGTAAAGCTGCATTGATAATTGAATAAATCCCTCTTTCTACCACAGTAGTTTTAGTTGCAGATCTAGTTGTAATTTGAAAAATAATAATAGGATCATTATGAATTCTACGTAGATCTTTTTCAACAAATATCTTCCTGTTTCTTATGAATCTGGTCATCGTAAGGAATGCAACAGGAATAGTCGAGAACCAAAATGTTAATAATATAATATATAAAAGGTGTATAGTATCCAATTAAAAAGTTTTAATTTATTATTAAATAAAACTTTAACTAAATTATATTTTAAATATTTCAATCAGCTGATTGCAATATAATTTGATTCTCCTTTTTTACATTCCTTAATAGTAGTAGAAACAAAGTATATGTAGTCAATTCACCTAAGGTATACAAGTGAACAGTAGTTTGCCTAGTAATAGTAGTAGTAATAGCAATAGCAATAGTAGTGGTAACAATGGTAATAATAATACTAGTAGTGGTGGTGCTGGTGGTGGTGGCAATACTGGTGGAGGTGCTGGTGCTGCTGCTCCTGCTGGTGCTGGAGGTATAAACAATACGTCACTAAAAGTGCTGGAAGCTTATACTCGTGATGTTGGTAGAGGTATAGCACGAATTGATTATGATACCATGGATTCTTTAGCAGTTTCTACCGGTGATGTTGTTGAGATTAGAGGAAAACGTAGAACTACTGCAAAATGC
>DATDKD010000148.1:0-3933 GCA_036520175.1 Nitrososphaeraceae archaeon | reverse complement strand
GTGAAAGTTAAAAAAAATAAAATAAAAAAATAAAAAAATTTATTTGCTTATTATTTATCCATCTTCATCATTTTATCACTAGTTGAATTGGCCATCATTATTTGTCCACGAATTTCACCTTTAGGATATTTCTCGGTATGGACATTTACATATGTACCTCCGTTTGACATTGCAGTAGCTAGGTCAGATATTTGTTTACCTTTCATTGGTCCTTCTAACAGATTTGCAGTAATATTTCCGTAGGCTAATTTACCATTTATTGGTTGTGGAGTAGCAGATTTATATAATGTTACAACAACAGGACCATTTTCACCTTGTTTTCCAGTATGTATGTGAGCCTGTGTGACTCCTTGCATATCAGTTACATTAAGTTTAAACCATACCTTATCTTGCATTGGTTTAAACCATGCCATACCCGATGAAGTAGTTTGGACAGGTGGAACTTCTTGCTGACCTGAAAGTTTGGCATTAAATTGTTTTTGGTTTTGTGCCAATACTATGTGATTTGAAAATGTGGTTGCACTTACCATAGTTATTGTCACAGCAATAAGAACAGTAATTGTTAAAATTGAGGATATATTGTTGTTCTTACTCATTAGCTATGTTTGCACTACATTGTATTTAATAGATGGATCAAATTTTTCCCCAATGAGACAGCTTGACTAATGTAATTGCAAATATAATCTATAAAAATCATTTAATATCAAACTGAAAGAATAATAATTACACAAATTTTATAATTCTTTTATAAAAAGAGATTATTTAATAATTCGCTTCATAGATTCTAAAATTAATATTGCAATCTGATGTGATAGTAATAGGGCCAGTTTTGGTACCAAGTTGAGAGAATGGTCACAAAAGACTATTGATAACTGTTATATCTCCTGTTTAACTAATTATTTTTAATCTATATACTCAGAAATGAAGAGTAGTTATAGGAGCATGTAAATTTATTTGTTCAATTGTAATTTTCAAAATAAGTTGTTTTTATATTATAGTATAACAATGGAAATCTTAATTGAAAGATAAAACAAAAATAATAATAGGCATTATCATTGCAGCAATAGTAATTCCTATTGGCATTTATACTATTTCACCTTTATTCATAAATACTGAGATAAATGAGCCTTTTCCACTACTAAGTAGCGAATCATCAATAGGTTTTGAGAAATTTATGACAATGACAGAGGATGAGAAAATTAATGCTGCAAAAAAGATGACTAAAAAAGAAAAAGATATGATAATGAGAACTGCAGCAGAACAAAATACTACTATAGATGAAACTATCACCATGAATATTAACCAAAGTATACCAAATAGAGGTTTGATAGGTAATTTTATAGGCGTTGGTGATGGGATACATAAAGCAAAGGGATTAGCGAAAATATTGACCTTATCAAATGGATCTCAAATACTACGATTAGAAGATTTCAGATCTACTAATGGACCAGATGTTCATCTCTATTTATCAACTGATAAACAGGCAAGTGATTTCATAGATCTTGGTAGACTCAAAGCAAATATTGGCAATCAGAACTACCAAATACCTTTAGATACAGATTTTAATAAATACAAATATGTTTTAATATGGTGTCAGCCGTTTTCAGTATTATTTGGTAGTGCCCAATTGAATTCATCATTATAACTTATTGAAAAAAAGAAAATTGAATCAAATTGTTTTCGAAGAATAGTAACAGAAGGAACTTAACAGCGGAAGATCCAATTTGTAATATGTAAGGATAGATATGGAGAAAGTGGCAAAAACAAGCATCTTAATATCTATATTATTAACAATATATCTATATATTTTATTAGTAAAAAATTTATCAAAGGTATTATTTTTCTAAGTATAATACATAGTCTATTGTTGTAAATATTTTCCATTCGAATTTATTTAACTCTCATTTGGTCAAATTTCCTCTGCTGCTCTAATAATCACTTCTGAAAGTGCAGGATGTATGTGTATAGTTTTAGTGATGCTATCTATTGTACCATCGCCGATTCGCATTGCCACTAACACTTCATGAATTAATATAGAAGCATCTGTGCCAATAATATGACATCCAAGGATCTTTCTATTATTTTTATCAACTATAAATTTTACAAAACCATCTTTATCTTCTAATGCTTTTCCCATTCCTGTACTAATATATGGATATGTTGATTTTGTATATAGCATATTCTTCTTTTTTAATTCCTGTTCTGTGAAACCCACACCTGCAACTTGTGGTGAACTAAAAATTGCATGTGGCATTGCAGTATAATCAACAGATTGTTTTCTATTGGGGTATATAATATTATTATATGCGTATTGTGCTTCAAGATTTGCATTATGTTTGAATTGATATCGACCTACAATATCTCCTAATGCAAAAATTCCTTTTGCAGTTGTTTCAAGGTATTCGTTGACATCTACAAAACCTTTTTCATTTTTCTTTACTCCTGTTTTCTCTAGGTTAAGTAAATCTGTATTAGGAATTCTACCTACAGAAACAAGTAATTGGTCTGATTCTAGTTCTATCTTTCTTCCACCTTTATTTTTGGCTATTATATGAAATCTCTTATCGTTACTATTACTATCATTATTACTACTATTATTTGATAATACTAATTCTGTCTCAAATCCTAGATACAAATTATATTTTTTAGCAAAAACCTCTGTGAATTTATGAGATATTTCTTCATCTTCATTAGGAATCAAAAAATCATTACGTTCTATTATATTGATAGTAGTACCTAAGCTGCCAAAAAAATGTGCAAGTTCGCATGCTATATATCCTCCACCAATAAATGTAAGTATGCATGGCTGTTTCTGAAGACGAAGAGCGTCATCACTTGTGATAAACCCTGAGTTGGCAAGTCCTTTTATCTTTGGAATACGAGGCCTAGTTCCTCCTGCAATCACAATTTTTTCTGCAGTTATAATTTGGGCACCATTACCATCATTATTACTCTTTTCTTCTATTTTTCCAATTGCAATTGTTTTATGTCCAACAAATGTACATTTTTCTGTAAAGAGTATTGGATTTTTTGCTTGTTGTAACCCATTCTTTATTTCTTCAGAGTCAGAATCAGTGATTCTATTTACTCTATTTACAATTTTTTGATAGTCTATAGAGATTCCATCAATCTTTATGCCAAAGAGACTAGCCTTGTTGATTGTTTGAATTACATCAGCGCTGTGTATAAGTAATTTAGATGGTATACAACCTCTATTTAAGCAGGTCCCGCCCATTCTGTCTTTTTCAATAAGTGCTACTGTAAGTCCTTTTTGAGCAGCTGCATTAGCAATGTCTAATCCTGAGCCTGCTCCGATGACTATAAGATCATATTTTTGCAATGGATGTTTGATATCGTATTAGTTTTTATAAAGTTTCAGTAAAATTTATGTACAAACAAAACATTACATTTGTCGTACTTATAGTGGAGGAAATATAAGGCGATCATTCTATTTCATTATGAAAAGGCTAAATTAATATGATCAGTTAACTGTAATTAGATCTATTTAATAAGTAAAACGAAGGAAATTAGGAAATTAATGAATAGACATGTTTTATAAAAACTTCTTTAGGAACTTCTTTTGAAACAGAACACTCTTCTCCTATTTCAGGATGGATTTCGGCTAACACTTTATAATTTATTACAGATGAAGTCATAAAACACGCCCTAAATTCTTTTGGTGTATGTTCTACTTTTTGAGATTTCATTTATTTTATTATAAAGATTAAATCCATCAATTACAGACATTTTAAAACCAATAAGAATAAGATCATAATTATCAGATATAAAGTTTAATTCTGCTAATGAAGGATCATTTATCAATGTTAAAATGAAGCCTTCATCTTCTAACCATTTTTTATATCTTAAAGAGGTATCAACATCATCATCCACTCGCTGACGCTTTAAGTAACCTAAAAATATTAAAGTAATATC
>DATDKD010000147.1:0-2399 GCA_036520175.1 Nitrososphaeraceae archaeon | reverse complement strand
TATATTAGAAAATGGTAACAAATAGATAGGATTTATATTTTCTCTTAAAACAGAAAACAACAACAACAAGTTCTACTAATACCTAATTTCAGAATAAAACAAAAAGATATAGTAATTAGCAATCACAAACTTTTTTATTGTTTAAAATTTATATTTTATAAAAGTATTAAGGTACTTAATAAATAATAACATATTAAAAAATTTGTTTATAACTTTATTTAACTATATTGTATAATTATAATTAAGAGGTTCTGTTTAGAGTTCTTTGGACTGAAAAACCAAACTACAGGACATGTTATATATGTATCTTTTTTTTATCTTGCTTTGTTACCGACTATATAATATTTGATATTTTTAATTTAAGATTCTATAAATTACTAAAGTCTAAAAATTAGGAATTTATTTTGATGGTTTTATTTGATAACAATATGATTTTTAAGAATAAATAACTATTCTATAATCAACAGTTTTTTTATTTAACATTCTCCTATTATGCATTTTCCCGCATGTTTTGAGCTTCAATTACAGGGGAGATTAAGTGGTAGCTTTAACACTCCTCTATTTACCAACAATCAGGTGATGCTAAAAAGCGATACTTTGTACAATATTCTGCTGTTGTCAAAGATTTACCGGTCAATGTATCATGTACAAGCATGAAAAATAACATACTAATAAAAAATATACCGAAACCACTGAATACCCATTTTAATGCTTGTTTAAGAGAATTTTTTTTTTGCGATCGTGAATAACATCCTTAACATATATGTATTTTGTTCTATATAATTATTATAGTGTATTAGTCGGAATGAAAATTGCAAAATGTTTATAAAAATACCACCTTTCCCAACATCTGATTAAAACAAGGAATATTTAACAGAACCTAATTTTTATATCATTTTCTAACTCTATTATCAAAAAGTGTGTCAAGTGGTTTATTGTAAATAATCTTTTTACTAATACGTTATAATGCTCTATCTAATATCCTCGATTTTTGATCAGCTGTTTCTGTTATATTGTAAAAGTCAATTTGTGATCAGTAATTAATACAAATACTGTGAGAGATTCTAACATATTATATTGTTTTGGGATATGCCTCTGATAATAATATCCCAAACAAAATCTGAATGAGGTTTAACAAAACCAGCTATGTCACCATCTAAGTTTAGCTCAATTGTTGTTCTTCTTTTCGTCTTACCTTATTCTTGTTGTTTATATCTTTACTATTAGATGTAAAATCAACTGTGAATTTATCTCGCTCAGAGCAATAACTTGATAGTCTTATAAGGTTTAGTAACCCTTTCTTCTATTGGTATTTCAAATTTTATATAGGAATATTTGCTGTTATTCTTATGGTACAAATTGGAATTACATCAATTATTTTACCTGCAGCCACTATCGTGACAATTTTAACCTTGACATTACCAAGTCTGGATCTGAATGGGTTTAGTCAAACACTACAGAGACTGGACTTTCAACCTCATTCTAACCTAGATAAAAATGGAATAAAGGCTAATACTCAAGCCGAACTTACTGCCAAAATTCAACTTGTACCACATGAAAACGAATATCTTGACGATTATTATCAAGTTGCTAACTTTGGATTTGTGCTTAGTAATTCCAGTCAATTATGTCCTTCTGGTAATTGTAAATATGAACTCGAAGGCGGAACTATGCAAGCCGAAAGGATTTCAGGTGAAAGATCATTAACAGGAAGAATAACCATTCAGGCAGGAGAGTCCAAAAATATGATAGAATTGCATGCTTCTTGGAAGACAGTAAAGGAACTTGAGCAAAATGGTGAAAATGTTAAAGTCATAAAAGGGATACTAGACCTGGGAACAAGTCAATTTAATCCAGAAAACAAATACCAAATTAATGGTACACTTTCAAAACATGGTGAGAATTACCTATTAGATATAAAAGGAATAAAATAATTAATCTTAAATGATTTTTGTATGTATACATAATCATAGTATTAACACTTAAGCTATTGCCTGTTTTCATCTTCATCCTTTGTTTAATTCATATATCCCATAACTGAGCTCATTGCCATATGTGCTTGAATACAGCGAAAGCTACACCAGTGTAAATAGAATAATCAAAGTTGTGGTAAAAATAATCTAAAATATTGAGATATTTATTATTCTATACGAAAAAAATTTTAATAAACTTCTAAACCGAACAAATTTGAAAGATGGATTCTATGTTTAATTCATTTTTACAAAAATTAAGTTAATAGTTAGCCTTGAAAATTTGCCTGTTCATATCTATACTGCCCTTTATAATTATTTCATGTATTTGTTTCATTAAATAAAGAGGAGGATTTAGGAAAATGAAAAGAAAAAGATGAATAGAAAAACATAAAGATATGAATTAATATATTCAGTTCAATTAATTCA
>DATDKD010000146.1:0-2224 GCA_036520175.1 Nitrososphaeraceae archaeon | reverse complement strand
TCCTTTTTATAATGTATTGTAAGTTCTTCTGCAGTAGAAAAAACTCTTCCACAGTCCTCACATTTGTGATTGGTTGGCTCACTCACAGGCTCTGATTCTGATGTCATAAATAAACTTCTAAAATATAATATATAGAAGTTTAGAAGTATTTGCAATTTTATTACCTCTTTATAAATATGGACATTTATTACAGTTAAATCAATATTCAGTTAAGACAAGATTATTCCCAAATGAAATACTAATAAATATTATTCCATACAAGCGGAAAAGACTTCATCAAATTTCCAGAGGCATCGATAACAATATAAGAATTACAATACAAGATGTAGAAATTAACTCCTTCTGTTATTATGATAATTGAAAAAACAAACTCATAGATCACATTCAATTCTTAAAAGGAAAGTTATTGGGTAGAAACTTCTGTGATATCTACTATGTTTGATAATATCTATATTATTGCATAATTAACTACTAATTATTATCTTTTTCCTTTTTACCATGATCTTCTTCTTCTGTAATAGCCCATGGAAACCATTTTCCAATAAGTTTAGCCCAATCCATTTTTACTAATATGTATAATGTTATCCCAACAATCCCTATACTGATAACTGCTTCAATGATAAAATTAATTTGATTAGTAGTAGTTTCTAAAATAATGCGTTCAACAAAGGGTCTTCCCAAAAAAACTGCTGTTGATACTATGATTTCATTGTAAAATAATTCGCCAGCAAAAATGGCAGTTACAAATTTCCATGGATTATATTTTGTAAGACCTAGTGAAATATATATTACATTTCCCGAAAGGGGTGTCATTGAGGCTATAAAAGCGCCTAGCCAACCATATTTACTTAAAAGTTTTTGAAGAGGAAGCATCCTTTTCTTTGTTTTATTGCCTAGAATATTGCGACCATAGTAACTTAAATAGAAAATTATCACCTTTGCTGCTACTGCTCCAATTGTACCAGCAAGGGATATTAGATGAGGATCTAAGTTCTTATTAAAAGCTGCAATGAATGGAATTGGGAAGTAGGGAATTGGAATAAAAATTAGAATGCTTATAATAAAACTAATAGATAAGATCCCAAGATAACCAAAGTAATCATATAGTTGAAGTAGCTCATCAAGAGTAACCAAACACAGAACTGTTATAACTTGTCCTTATATAGTATTATGAGGATTTGTTTAATAGTAGTAGTTAAGATTTCATACAATATTATTAGTATTTGGATATATTGTCTTTGATAACAGTACTAGGAATCTTTATCTCCAGATTATTTATTGCCTACATCAATGGTTAGTTCTACAAGGACTATTTATAATATCGGATCCAAATAAATGATAAGAAAAGTTGTATATTTCTCTTATACTCACAATTTCGGCCTTAGAATCTCTATAGTAACAACTGAGATATATTCTTCTTTCTAATATATTTCATGGACTGATTTTAAGGTAAAAAACTATAAAATTTAAAGGAGTGAAATTAATCACTAAGACGATACTGATAGATCAGACTTTATACAATATATGTAATGTTTCTTATTCTATCATAACAATTATGTGTTTTTAAAAAAGACTGGATCCTTTATACCCAATGAGCTAAACGCTTCTATCCTCTGCATACATGCATAGCACTGTCCACAATGTGTTTTCTGTTTGTTATGGCAACTCCATGTCAATTCAATAGGCACATTTAACTCAATTGCCAATTTTATTATAGTTTTTCTATCCATTTCAGCTAAAGGAATGAGTATCACACAAGGATCGTCGTTGCAGAACAAACATCCATGCTTAATTAACAAATTTAGTTTTTCTATGTAATCTTTTGTTGCATCAATAAAAAATGTTCCATCATGAATATTATGTCCTCCTATAATCCATTTTATATCAAGAAATTCAGCAAAGTGTGCAGCTATTGAATAAAATATTAGGTTCCTTGCAGGAACATATGATGACCATCTTCTATCATAGTTGGGTGTGATATGACTATTATTATTATTGAAATCAGAAAATTCTTTAATAAAGGGAATGTTGATCTCAAGAAAGTTTACAATGTTTGCTCTTTTTGCTAATTCCGCTGCAGCACTTTTTTCGTTTTCAATCCTATTGTAATAATTAAATGTAATTACGGAAATTTCTGAAAAATTTTTTTTAGCCCAGTAAAGACAAGTGGCAGAGTCTAATCCACCAGAGAGCATTACAAGGGCATTGGCTTTCTTCATCCTTT
>DATDKD010000145.1:0-4255 GCA_036520175.1 Nitrososphaeraceae archaeon | reverse complement strand
TGTTAGATCATTATGCTAATGCTAGGAGTGTTTCATTGTTAATATGTAAATTGTTATATTTAGTATAAAAGGATAGTAAGTTTTGCTATGAAGAATAAATAAAAACTAACCATCATGTTTTGCACTAATAATTTTCTTGTGCTTATAATGTAATATTATTACTCTTTCTTGGTGACTTTTACAAACTGTATTTATATTTGATAATAGAATTAGCAATTTATCAATGCAGAAGGCTATTCAACTTTAATAATTAATATCCCTTTACACACTTCCATCATCATATTCTTCTTTAATTTTATTTCAACTGATATTTTAATGAGAAACTAAATCTATACATGCCTAGATTTAAAATTAAGAATCTTATGGTTACAAAATGTATATTCACTTGTTCTAATATTATATTGATTCGTTTCTTGAGTCTTTGTTATTCTTTCGCTTTTATTATTATTTATTCTCCTTATAAGTTATAATTTTTTTAAATACTTTATCAATTTCATCTATCGATTGAATATCAATCTCTTTATAACTATCTTTTAGAATATTTTGTGTCATTGTTTGTATGTATGTAATCATTCCTTCCTTTTCTGTGTTTAGAATTTTATCGTCTTTACACCACTTTTCGTCTGATGCGACTAATTTTTCTTCTTTTATGATAGGTGCTAAAACATCCAATGTGTCACTAATGTCGTGAATTAATGATAGCTTAATTGAAGTTTGTTCGATAACTTTTTTTGATGTCTCTCAGATATTCAAGTCTCTTCTAACTTTACTTAATTCATTAAAAAATTTTTTAGAATCTTTTTGCCTTCCTTTTTTTAATGACTCTATAATCTGCTGTAATATTATTTTCTCTTTTTCTTTTAAATAGGGATACGCATTATTTATTTCTGTTATTTTTCCGCGGAAATCCACAATCGAAAAAATATTCTTTTGATTTTCATTAGAGGACTTTAAAGAATTATAGAAATCATCATCATCAGCTTTTTCTTCTTCCCCATTTCTAATATTATTTTTATTATTGTCCTTTTCATTGTTTTTGAATCTGAAATAATCCCACATGATGGTTATACCCAGAATTAAACTTAAGAAGATCTTTGTTTGAATATATAAATCAAAAAATTAATTTATTATGTATGAAAATTTATAGTTAAAGAGATGGAATAAAGTCGCATCTTTTAATATTATATCAGGAAGCAATTTGGCCTAGTTAATAATAATATTCCTAACTTCTCGTAAAAATAGGAATATGGATAATGAGTGAAAAAGAATATTGTTAATAGTATAATTTACTTTTATCCTAATATCTTTAGGTTTTTAAATTCTGATAATATATAAATTTAAATTTAATAATTTATCTCTTCTTTTTGAGTATTATGTGGAAAGTAATGATGCCTAAGAAGATAGCTTTTGGAAAAAATGCTGCAAAAGAATTTGAGTATCCAAAAAAATCTTTAATAATTACTACAACAACGCCAGATATTTATAACAAATGGATCGATTATATGGGAATAACAGATTATGAGCTTTATGATAAAGCAAGTCCTGATCCTGCTATAGAAACAGTTGAACAAATACAAAAGGAGTATGAAGGCAGGGAAATTTCTTCATATATCGGCCTGGGTGGAGGTAGTTCGATGGATTTATGTAAATATCTAAGCAAATTGACTGGTATCCCTAAGATACTTATTCCAACAACCTTTGGAACGGGAGCAGAAATGACAACCTATGCTGTAATTAGTTTTGAGCACAAGAAAAAATTGTTACAAGACGAAGCTTTTTTGGCTGATGCAGCTATTGTTGATCCATATTTTCTACCAGGTACCCCATTTAATATCATGAGAAATTCCGCATGTGATGCAGCGGCTCAAGCATCAGAGGGTTATGACAGTAAACTTAGTAATCCATTTACTAAATTATTTTGCAAGGAAGCTTTTGAAATTTTGGAAGATGCTATAATAAACGATAAACCTGATTTGCTGCCTTATGGTGCCATGTTGTCGGGAATCGGTTTTGGAAATTCCTCTACCACACTAGGGCATGCTCTTTCTTATGTATTTTCTAATGAAGGTGTTCCTCATGGCTACTCATTATCATCTTGTACTACAGTAGCACATAAATTCAATGAATCCATTTTTTATGAAAGGTTTAAGAAGATTTGTCAGAAATTGAAGTTTGAACCTCTGAAATTGAAACAACCATTAGAGGAAGCAGCAGACGTAATTATGCCTGACAGAGGCCATTTAGATAACAATCCACGAGAGGTCAGTAGAGCTGATATTATCAAGTGTTTGGACGAAATAGTGAACTCGAATCCCCTCGCCTAAATTAGATGATGGTAAAAAATAATTTTTCATTTTTTATGTAAAAGTCTATTAATTCTGTGGTATGAGTCTCATTCTGTTTTCAATTTATTGATTAGTTTAAGAAACCTTTAAATTCACTTTCCTAAATATCACCATAAGATAGGATAATGACTACCATCAGTAAGTCTATGACAATTAACTCTCCTGTTAGCGAAGTTTTTACTTATTTTGCCAGACCTGAACATATGGCTGATCAATTTCCAGAAAATATGGGTCTTAATATTATTCCAATTGAGGTGAAAAATGGTTTTGGTGTAGGGACTATTTTTCGAATAAGTGGAGATTTTGATGGAAAAAGATTAGAATGGGATTGTGAAACTATTGATTACATTCCTCATAGAAAAATTGTAGCAAAGATGATTGAAGGCCCTTTCAAAAAATGGCAGATAGAAGTAGAATTTGAAGAAATAAATGAAAAATTAACAAAGACTGGAATTACTGTTGATTATGACATGCCAATGGGACCATTAGGAAGTTTTATTGACAAAGTAAAGCTAAAGAAAATTGCTGAAAGAGGAATTGAAAATGGACTTTATAGAGTTAAAGCTTTACTGGAAGGTACTGGTTCTATTCCTGTATATATAACCTTAGATGCATATAGGCAAATATTGAAAGAAAAAGAAAGATTAAACTGTTCGGTTTCCGATACTATCCTCAGAATGTTTCAGAATCAAAAAGAAGAACCCACTGCGCCCTCTGCTTCTTGACAGAATAAACTTCAGTTTTTAATCCTTTTGTGCTCTACTGTTGTAGATGCAACTTTTATTATTTAATTTATAATAATTTCTAAAACTTTTACCTATCTTGTTATTTTTCTAAGGAGTTACTTTGAGTGACTAGTTACTCTAAACAAGTGATTTTCTTATAAAAGCCTCAAGATCAGTTGAGTATATTATGAAAAAGAAACTGTGTAACAAATGTAACAAGAGGTTCACCAGACAATGGAATCTACAGAGGCATTTGAAGAGTATTCACAATATCTCTGATTATGGTAAAAATGACAATGTAAAACAGAAATATGATCGTCCTACTTATTCAGATCCATCTCCAGTCATAGAGCATTCTTGGTATTCTGAAAACAAAATAAGCCATAGGAAACATTCCCCAAATCCTTCTAATTATCATAATTTTACAAATAAATTTTATAGCGAAGGAGATTATAATAACTGGTTTTATCAAAATTATGACTTATTTCCTATAGAAAAAAAGGAACCAAAGTTAACAATACAAGATGGCATAAGAATACAAACAGCTTTACGAATTTTAAAAAATGTTCTACCACGATTTTACCCCTATACTGCTGTTATAGGTACGCCATGCTGGTTAAATTATCAATGTAATACTAAAGATAGCGATCACTCATTGAAAGATTTTTATAAAAAGTACAATATATGGTATCTTTGGCCATCTAAATGATCCATCAACTCTGCAGTTTTAATTTGAAACCTTTAAAATCAATGAAAAAGAATTTATTTTCTTGAAAATGAGATATACAAAAGGGGTTCGTAGCTCAGCCAGGTAGAGCGTCTGGCTCTTAACCAGTCTATAAAGGGGTTAAAATGTCGTGGGTCCGAATCCCACCGAACCCGTGTGAAAAAATATACTAATATAGCAGATATGGACTACATATATTATAAATGCAACTTTCCGTATCATCTCCATTTCAAAATTTTACATATGCTCTAAAATCAAAGGATGTTAAAAGACAGTATCCAGCAATGTTATCAAGGTTTCTGAATTTTCTAGATATAGAAGGTGAAACTATTGAAGATAAATGTCACTTTTTTTATAACTTTGCAAAGAATGTAGATAATCGCAAAGCCCTTGAATCCGAGTTGATGCGTTATATAACTTTCCAAGAAGTAAGAATTAAAAAAGAACTATTTAAGTGG
>DATDKD010000144.1:0-5309 GCA_036520175.1 Nitrososphaeraceae archaeon | reverse complement strand
TTTCCAATGTTATAACATCTCTTTACTAAATATTCTACCTTCGTTAGGTTTTCGTAATTAATTAATTGGTATTTCTTGTTTTACAGTTTCAATCTTCCTTCTCATCCTTTCTACTGCTATTGATGCTATACTAAAAATTATTTAATATTATATAAATATGTGTCTATCAGTATTCCACAATATATTTAACTAATATAACACAAAATCAGAATGATTTTTTAACAAATCTCTTTGTCAAATTTACATATTGATGGAAGTGAAAAAGATAAACGAGCTCTGTCTGAATAGCTGCACGCGAAAAGAAAAATTATTGACAATACAAGTAAAACTTCTTTCCTAGGCAAAAACACATCTCATGGTATCTTTCTTTATTAGGTTATTATCTTATGTAAACTGATTAGAATCGTGGTATGATAATAGTGGGAGAATAGATTTCTAAATAGGATTTGGATATTAAAATAATATCATGATAAAATCAAAACTAGGGTTAAATAATCTATCATTTCCACATGTTATACATATTCAGGAATAATAGTATTGGACCAGACGGTAACCTTTATGTTACAATAGGAAATTTCTAAAAATACCATTCTTTAAGAAAGATATTACACAACCAAGGCCTAAAATTTTGGAGGTTAAGGTGAAGAGAGAAAGGTTGGAGTTTTATTGATAAAAAAATAATTAGAAAGTAAAAGCCTATGTGAATATAGTAATAGAGAATAATCCAAATGGCAACACAAGAGGAAAAATTACTAATTACGGTTTTCATCAGAGATAAATGTCTGCTTAATTTTATTTTCATTCATAAATATACAGTCTAATTTTATATTGTATTTTTTGTTTGTATGGATGTTATTAATTATTAGAATTTTATTCTAAAGTGTTATAAACTTCGAATTCCTTATATAAAAATAGATGGAATCTGTATCATCCTCCAATACATCTGATAAGACTGGGCCTTCTACCATTCGATGCGAGATATGTGGTCTTCCTTTTGATACTTTAGCAGCAAAAAATGAACATATAAAATTAGAACATGTCGAACATAAACCACCAAGTGGAGTGGGTTAACAATCACAAGATATTATTAAGCCTTGACTTTGATACAATTGTTTATAGAAACGCTAAAAGTGGAAAGAAAAGAAGGGCCTTAAAATTTTTTAGAGAAAGCGTTTATTCCTATAATCGTTTCAGTAATTGCTTACATCAATATTATAATAGATTAATGGTAACTTAGATAATAATAATGATATATACAACGATGGTTCAGTGAGGCTCATGTATGTATAACATGTCCTCTAGTTTGGTTTTTCAGTCCAAAGAACTCCAAACAGAACCCGATAATTAATATTAGACACTTTAGTTAAAATACGTTATATAGAATTTTATAGTATCTATGTAATATAAAAATCCCTTTTTTGATTTATATCATACTAATCTGGTATAAAAAATTACACGAAAAATAGTGATTGCACTTCTTATTTTCTGATATTGGTTCTGTTGTTGTTGTTGTTGTTGTTGTAGATGTCAATATCTGGTAAAAGAATTTAATTTACTTTGAAAAATTGCAACAGAAAGAAATTATTAAAAACATAAATAGAAAAGATAGGAATGAGGTCTGTAAAAAGAATGAATTTTTTTAGTTAATTAATGCATCCTGCTTCAACCATTAGCTCTTTTACTTGTTGTCCAAGATACATAACTTGTTCATCTGTTATTTTTCGTTCTATCCATGTATCTGATAAAACTTTATCAAATGACTTTAATTTGTTACACATTGAAAGGTCATTATTATTAGTATCATTATTTGTTGTATTCTTATCTTCTATATTTTTTAATTGATCTCCCTGCCTAGATTCTATACCAGAGGGAAATTTGATTGTGTTTTCTGGTGATGTTGGATCTTGGATGATGTTGTTTGGAGATGCTGGATCTTGGATTGGTTCAGGAGGAGAGGTTGAAACTATTTTGTAGACAGAACCTGAAGCAGAATCTCCATCTACTGGAGATACTACATATAAGGAGCCATCATATGGGTTCACTTCTAAATCAGTAATCATGGTGAAACCTTCTGCAAAAGTAATTGAATCTTCTTCAACATTTGAATCTACAACCTTATCAGATAGTTCATTTTTCAATACAAGTTGTTTTCTATCCTGACTCAGGTCAAAATTATAAATTTTTCCTCCACCTGCAGTTGATACAAACATATCATTTCTATAATTATTGCCCAGCGTATTGGAATCTAAGAACGTCACTGATGTTGGTGCCACTGTGTCCTGCCATGATAATTCTGGCTCGCTGTATCTTCCAGTCCCATTAAAGGTTACCAACCCATCAGGTCCTTCAGTACTAGAGTGGACAACATTATCAAATTCATAATTTGAATTTGAATTACTCTCAGATTTACCAAAAATTTTTAAAGCTCCACTATTGAATCCTGGTTCAACTAAATTAATTTCATCACCATAATCGGGTCCATTTTCTGTATCCCATAAGTATCCAGTCAAAGGATCAAAATCTATTCCAAAGCTATTTCTTACACCATATGCAAAATAAAGATTAAGTGGGGGTTCTTTCCCAATAATTCCATTATCAACAGGTTCTCCATCAGGAGACATTCTCAAAATACCAGCTCTTCCATCAGGAGGTATACTATTTTCAAAATTTTCAGCCAAGGTCTCAAATGGAGGACAGTCGGTACACGTAAAATCACCTACGGTAACATAAACATTATGATCGGGTCCTACTTTAACTACCCCACCAACATGAGAATCATCAGGAAATGATTTTATAGAGAATATCTCCTTTGGATAAATTAATTTGTTATTTTCATTATCTAATTCATATCTAACTACCTTACTTTCACAGGATTCTTTACTTTCACATTCTACATAGGACAAATAAACGTAAATAACCTCAAATCCTGGATACTGTTTTTTATCAATATCAATTCCTAACAGACCTCGTTCATCTTTCCCACTAACAGTTAACTGCAATAACGGTTCCAAGGTTTTTCCATCAGTCACACGTTTTACCAGTCCAGTTTCTTTCTCTATAATCAAAAAGTCATTTTTATCAAGAAAGGCTATACTTGTTGGAAATTCTAAGCCAGACACAATTAATTCTGCTTTTAATTTGGGATCATTCATAACAATAGATCCTTCAGATTCTTTTTCCGAGGATTGACCACTTACGCTTGAAACAAACATTCCATCAAAGTTTATGATGACATTTGCCATAATTATGGATAAAACAAAACACATGATCTCACTCTTTTTAATCATTTTTATAGAAAAATAAGAGAGAGAATGTTAATTAACAGATTCTATAAATTCATTAATGGTTTTATTATAGAATAATTTTTGTAATCAATGTACAATTCTATTTGTTAAACTTTTATTTTTTAGTTTTAAACTAATTTGATATAATGTAAATTGTTATATCTCTAAAACTATCTTTGCTAGTATTTTGTTTTAGTAAATAATAACAAAAAATGAGGAATATGTTGAGACAGACAGAATGATTGATTGTACATTGTTAAAAATCAAATAAGAAGGTCAAGGCATATCATCATCCTCATCATCATCATCAGGTGCATCATCAGGTGATGGAACTGACTGGTCAATCACAGAACATGGACCTGTTTTTTTATCTCCTTCAGTTGAATCAAAATCTGAAATCTTGTCTGCTATGTCACAAATAAAGGTATCAGCTCCTTTACCTCCTTTTAATTTATCTTTTCCTTCTTCTCCATTAAGCTCATCATTCCCTTTTCCCCCACTAAGATCATCGTTTCCTTCCCCTCCAAGCAACTTATCGTCACCTTCACCTCCATCAAGCTCGTCGTTCCCTCGCCCGCTATCTAACTTGTCATTATCTTCATCTCCTGCCAAAACATCATCTCCACCATATCCTTTTATACTGTCAATCCCTTTTCCTCCTTCAAGTTCATCATCCCCGAGTTCACCATTTAATTTGTCATTACCATCCTCTCCAGATATTTTATCATCTCCTTCTCCCCCATTGAGAGTATCATCCCCAATATTTCCAGTTATCACATCATTACCATCTCCTCCTTTTATTTTATCATCATTTTCAGTTCCCTCGATATTTACGTTAACGATTGGTTTTGGTAAATTCCCAGTCGGGGAATTGTTATTGTTGGCACCACCTGAACCCAATTCCTGATCTTGTTGTGGTTGTTGTTGTTGTTGTTGTGGTTGTTGTTGTTGTTGTTGTTGTTGCGCAATTGAAGCTGTAATAACACTGGGCAAAAGTGAAATGGTTACAAGTGCTAATAGTACTAACTTTGTTGAGTTCATATCTTCTATTCCTCTGTTTAGTAACAATTACCACTTTAGATTAAAAAGTATTTTTTACGATTTTTTCTGATTAAATACCATAAGAATAATATGATAGAATTACTAATTACTTTTTTACCTTCGTTTAGCCTAGATATATACCCTGAACTGATATTATATATAAGATGAAGAATTAGTATTCGGAACATTTATGTCGAACTATTTAAAATAATTTTAACAGCATAAATAAACTCTGACTATTACATTATAGTTAACACATCATCTTTTTTTATCATCTACTTGAGTGTTCGCTTGTGAATTTGAATTTACTGTAAATTATTTGTTTTATAAAAAGTGATATAAAAGATATAAACTGAATTAAGACAAATATTCTAATAATAAGTTTGGGTTTTAAGTTAAATTGGGTGAATATATCTTATTGACAGAACTTAAATAGCAAAGACAAATCTCGTCTACTTACTCACTATCTTTGAGGTCATATTCATATGTAATTCATCTAGAGAGTTTTTTAATATATTATAGTATTTTGTAGGTAATATATCACCATTTTTTGTTACGTTAATTAAATTAAAGTTTTGTGGAGGTGTATTAACATAATTCCAGTTCCAAAATGCCCATCCATATACTTTTAATGAGGCGAATTTATTTACAAGAGTATCGGAATCATTTTGAGTAAGGTCGCTATTAGTGGAATTTATTTTACTGACATCATCTGTATTTTCTACTGTCAATTTTTTTTCTCTATTTACATGGTTCCATTCACCAACATATAGCGGGATCTTGGCAATTTTAGAAACATTCACGAGAAGTTCTAATTTTCTCTCTTGATAATTATCGTCAAGGGGAATACCATATAGTGAGATTTTAAAAATAGAGTTTCTATCTTTGGGTATGATTTTTGCCATATTTTCAGATGTTACATTAATCCTAGTATCGTGAAAGTTTACAGGAATAGTCATGTCTAAAACAATAGTCTTATTTGTT
>DATDKD010000143.1:0-5880 GCA_036520175.1 Nitrososphaeraceae archaeon | reverse complement strand
AAGCAATACAACAAAATGTTAGCGATGTTGTAACTAACATTAGTAAAGGAGCAAAGAGTGTTGGATCAAATATTACTACTGAAATCGCAAAAGAAGTCGCTGAAAATATTGGGAAAAAACTACAAGATTTAGCAAAGTAATTCAACTTTATCTTTTTTAAAAAATATTTTTTATTAATAATATATTTTATAATTAATGTTATTCGATTCCTTAATAAGACAATAAGTAATCATCAAAAACTTTTGGTTCTATCCTTGAAATAATGATCAAAGTGTTTAGGAGAATTTGACTAACAAAGTATAATTTTGTTAATTATTATATAGGTTTTTTTGTATTCTTAATATTTAAAAATAGAAAATAAAAAGTTATGAATAAGTATTATTAAAATTGTAACCACAAAAGGAGATCTATAAGTTATCGATTATTTAGAGTAGTAGACATTTTCTTTACAAGATCTACGAATTTTTTTCTGTTTGGACTAGAATTGGTAAATACAATTTCTGTAAATCCAATTTCTATATATTTTTGTAGTTTATTGATTCCTTCTTCTTCATTAGTTATAACAAATAAATCCTTTTCTAAAGAATCATCACCTATCACCTGACCATTTTCTTCAATTTTTCTTGGATCATGTACATCAATATCAAAGAATGCTTTAATCATAGCTCCTCTCAAAAATCTTATTGATTCTATTGCTTTTTGTTTATCTTCATCATAGGAAGCAGGAATAAATAATATTTTTTCTAAGTGATCGTAATCTTTTCCTGATTCAGCAGCTCCCTTTCTTACTGCTGGTAAAAGCTTATCTTTTATTTTGATAATATCAAGTTCATTGGTTACAAAACCATTTCCTTCTTCACCGGCTAATTGTGCAGATTGTTCTCCTAAACCAGCTACATATATCGGGATTGAATAGGTAGGTTTAGTATATAAATTAGAATCTTTGACTGAATAAAATTCTCCCTTAAAATTAACCCAATCTTCTGTCCATAATTTCTTTATCAATTTTATAGATTCTCTTAAACGTTTAAATTTCTCTTTATTTGATGGCCAAATATTTCCAGAAGGTACTTCATTTAGTGCTTCTCCTCTTCCTACACCTAAGAAGACTCTATTAGGAAACATATAAGCTAAGGTGGCAAATACTTGTGCCACTATTGCAGGATGATATCTTAGTATAGGAGCTGTTACTCCTGTACCGATGACCAATTTTGTTGTCTTTGCTAAAGCAGCACCCATCCATGGCCATGCTGCTCCTCCTGAAGCATTTGTATTCCACCAAGGCATATAATGGTCACTAGTCCAGCAACGTTCTATTTCCTTTTTATCTAAATATATTGCATCATCTAATAATTCAGTAGGATTAATCTGTTCATGTGCTGCTTGAATACTTAATCTTGTTCCTACCATTGATCTTGAGAGCAATATTCTATTATATATTTTATCAAAGTAAGTAGTATTTTATTTTTTATTATGAAGCTTCAAAATCCTTTTCAAAGGAAAACCTTTTTAGGGGTAAAATTGTTTCACATCCAACTGGCTCAATGGCTCAATGTGATATTAGTTCTCTAATTAGGATTTACTCGAATAAACAAATAAGGTGAATGAAAAATTAAAATGAAAACAATAGAACAAACTTGTGAAGAATCTAATACATAGTTATTATTTGTATATGCAGTTAAAATAAAGTAACAAGATATAATACTATCTGAGAAAATTAAGAAAGAATTACTATATCAAAAATAATATTCTATCAATATATCATTAACTAGCGTTATTACAATCATAATCTGCTCTGAAGTGTGACTTTCCACTATCTGTAACATAAATATAGCCTTCAGAGTCCATTGCTATATCATGTGGAATTAGGAATTGATCATCTTTACATCCAAGTGATCCCCACATTGTGATAAAGTTACCATCACTATCAAATTTTTGTACCCTTACATTCCTTGTATCTACTACATAGACATTACCTTCTGAATCAACAACTATTCCATGATTCTCAATAAATTGACCTTTATCTTTTCCTTCACTTCCCCAATGTTTTAAGAATTTACCATTGGTATCAAATACTGCTACTCTAGAATTTTCTCTACCATCAGTAACATAAACGTAATCGTTAGAGTCTACTGTTATATCGTGTTGATGTACGAATTGACCTTTCTTTTTACCTTCTTTTCCCCACATGTCTATAAATGTACCATCGCTGTCAAATTTTTGTACTCTGGGAAGTGTTTGATCGCTAACATAGACATTATCTTTTGAATCCAAGGCCACACCCCATGGTTTTTTAAATTCGCCCTCACCACTTCCTTCTTGTCCCCACATTGTTATAAAATTACCTTCACTGTCAAATTTTTGTATATTTTTTCTGGAATATTCTGCAACATAAATATTATTCAAAGAATCTACAGCCATACTCTCAGGTTGCATAAATCTACCAGGACCTATTCCTTTTGTACCCCATTTCGTTATAAAATTTCCATCCTTATCAAATTTCTGGATATTACAATTCTCTGCATCACTCACGTACACATTATCTTGAGAATCAATGGTTATTCCATGAGCATGAAGAAACTGTCCATCATTAGATCCTACCGTACCCCAACTCCCTATAAGATTTCCATCCCTGTCAAATTTTTTTATAAAGTGAAATTCTGATGTATAAGAATCTGAATTCATATCACTATTTGGTAACGAAAGAGAGTCCATTGGATTATCTAAACAGTCTTCTTTATCTGTATCTTCTGAATCTGGGGCAGTAGTTACATCTTTTGAATTTGTAGGATTTTGTTCTGAGTAAAAATAGTCTTCCGCATTAAATTCAAATTCCTGTGCATAAATAGATGGTATAAAATTTATAGTAAGGAAACTTAAAAAAATCAAACTAAATTCTATAGATAGTAATTTGGTAATTATGTTCACAATCTTTAATAATGCTATATCTAATATTAATATTGTATTGGAAAATTATAGCTAATTTCTCTAGTACAACGTTAGAACAAATATCAATCATAGTAGAAATTAACATATGCATATTAAGAATAGATTATTATATATGATCTATTTTCAGCAGCGACTCTTCAAGAGAGCGAAAACTTATTTTTAGAAAAGTTGAAGATGTAAATGTTGATAAAGAAGAAAATCTCTTTGTTGATGATTATGGTAATAGAAAGATCTTACAATTTGGTAATAACCGAACCCTACTACTTTTTTGTTTTAGAGGTAAGTGTGAAGAAGAAGAAGAAGGTAAATTTAATAGACCAAGGGGATTTGACTTTAATTCTGCTAATAATATTTACATAAGCAAACGAGATAATTACCATATTCAAAAGTTTGAATCACGGGGCAACTTTATAACACAATGAATAAGTATGGAGAAGGAAAAGGCGTTAATGATATTGCTACTGATGGTACAAATAACATATATGTTGTTGCATATAGTCGTGGTACACATCCCAATAAAAGCAGGAGTAATTTATGTTAAAATTATTTAGTACCTCCTTTTCAATCTTTATTGCAATAATATTATTGGCAGTTATACTGGCAATTTTATTTTATTTTACATATTCAGAAATAGAAAAATCAGCAAAAGACGTAGCATTAGGTGAAATCCAAAATGTTTCAATGACTCAAACCCATGATTCTGGAAAAATTATAGAAAATATTCTCATGGATATAGTGACAAATCTTAAAACTCTTGCAAATTCACCAACTGTTCAGCAATCAAAAGATATCAAAGATATGGTATTATTGATGAACGCAAGTCAATCTTCAACTCAGCATATCACGGACTATTACAGAATAATAGATAAAAATGGAAAAATTATTGCTGCCAGCAATCTACTTGATAATCATCAACAATATAATAAATCAATAGATCAAAATTTTAGTAATAGATCAAATTTTATTATTCCAAAGGAAACAAACAAATTATATATTTCAAATCTAATTAATTCAATCAATAAAATTCCTAGATTTTCTATCTCTATACCTATATTGATAAACGATGGATCTAAAAATGAAGTTATAAATCGAACATTTTCGTTTGACAATACAACTAATGAATTTATTCCCAGTAATAATACCTTTGATAAAACAATATTCAATGGAATAATAGAAGCATCTGTCAGAATTGATAAATTAGAAAAACTCTTGGAACTTTCTATGTTATCTTCAGAACAAAATGAGCTCACTTTATTGGATAGAAAAGGAACAGTTATGTTTACTACTAAGAAAGATCTACTAGGAGAAAATTATTTTTCTGATAAGGTACAATCACTAATATTAAATGCACCACCTTTAAAAGAATTAGAGAACATTAACCAGTTTGTAAATGATACATTAAACGGAAAAAGTCGCATTTATAACCTAAATAGTACCAGTCAAACAAGTACTTTTTCCTCTAGACCTATATCACTTGAAGGAGATCAATTCATGACTCTATTAATAAATAAACCATATAATCTTGATGCAGAAGTTATTTATTTCTTAAATCTCCAACGTAACTTTTCTACAATTGCGATATTAATTATAATATTTGTTTCCTCAATTCTAGGTTATTTTCTTTTTACATGGAATAAAAGATTACAAACTAAGGTTAATAATCAAACTATTAAATTAAACCAAAATATCAAAGAATTAAGAAAAGCAAATGAACAATTAAAAGTACATGACAAACTGCAGAAAGAATTCATAAATATAACTGCACACGAATTGAGAACACCTATTCAATCAATAATGGGATATGCAGAAATGATAAAATCATTTCCAGAAAAAACATCAACTTATGTACAACCTATAGAAAGAAATGCACAAAGACTTTACAAATTAATTCATGATATTTTAGATATTACAAAAATGGAAAGTGGAAATCTTATACTCAAAAAAACCGAATTTGATCTAAAAGAGAAAATAAAAAATGTGATAAAAGATTTAACAACTGCAAAAAAAATAGATGGAATTAATCAAAATGTCCAATTCGTCTTTCATCCACCAAATGATACATTTAAAGTATTTGCAGATAAAGAAAGAATTTATCAAGTTATTAGTAACTTAATAAGAAATGCAGCAAAATTTACTAGTGGCGATGAAGCAAAAATTGAAATAATTTTAGAAAAAGTAAAAAATGACAAAAAAGAAAATGAATGGGTATCTGTAAAAATAAGAGATAACGGTACAGGAATAGACCCAGAAATATTACCAAGACTATTTTCAAAATTTACTACAAAATCCGAATTTGGAGGTACTGGCCTTGGTCTATACATTTCAAAAAAGATTATAGAAGCACATGGAGGAACTATAAGAGGATATAATAATAATTTAAAGGCAGAAAAAAAAGGTGCTACATTTGAATTTATCCTTTCGCTTTATAAAACAAAGTAATCTTTTATATATTATATATAATCATCTATTAACTAATTTACCTTCTAAAATTATTCCAATATATTCACAATATGAATTGGAGTTAGTCCAGAAAGAAATTCCCAAGTAAATTTAATGGATATTCTTAATTTTTCTTATAATCTATTAGATAATATGTTACTAGTAGTTATTCAATTAATTGCACTATTTAAATCATTAGTATTAAATCAATAACTTATTGCATCAACAATCACAAAATAATCTTAACTAAAATAACATACAACAAAATCTTTCAGAAAATACCTTTTTATTGATTGTTCCATTTTTATTGAAATAAAAAAATGATCCAAAAAATAAATGAAATGTTTTCGCATTTGCACAATCGGAAGGGACAAATCAAACTATGTAGAAGGAAGATCAATCAACCAATCAAACAAGTGAAGCAATACAACAAAATGTTAGCGATGTTGTAACTAACATTAGTAAAGGAGCAAAGAGTGTTGGATCAAATAT
>DATDKD010000142.1:0-32934 GCA_036520175.1 Nitrososphaeraceae archaeon | reverse complement strand
GACCATATCAATATTATGAAAGTTCACTATATCCCCAAAGGAAGTACATGTTCGATAATGATTATGATAACTCTTATGTTAATAGCATCCTCCACCAATATAATTTTCTCTCAGTCTTCTACTAATTCCTTAACTTTTGATGATCCCTTAATAGGAGTAAAGTTTCAATATACAGATGATTGGGTAAAGGAGGGATCCTCTCTTTATGGAGCAAAAACCGAATGTCCCTCATTACCTTGTATGAGATTTCCTGTAATATCGGTTAGTACTTATCCAATCGTTTCGGAAGATTTTTCCCTGGAAAATTATACTAAAGAACAAAGTTTTTACCATGATTTAGCTGAAGGATATAAATCAATTGCATTGAATAATACAAAGATTGGAGATAAAAATGCAACCCAATATATTTATACTACTAAATCACCTTTTTTGATGGAAGAGGCTTCAAGTGAAATTATAAATTATGAGATATACACTACAGAGGGTATTAACCTCTATAAAATATCTTTTGCATCACTTCTTGATGACCAATTTGAGAAAAATCTTAATTCTTTCAAGAAGATTAAGGATACTTTTGAAATAGTTAGATAAAATGATTCAATATATTTTGATTGAAATTATTAGTAATATTCAGAAGGTTTGGATTATAGAAGTTATAAAGATTTTTTGATGAATTTTACTTATTTACACAATGAAAAATTAATTTTCAAGTTAATAAATATAAAATATCACCAGAATATTTTCCAAAATTAAGTCATACAACAGCTATCAATCATCAATAATTCAAAATTAATACTCAAGCTATACTTTAATTGACAAGTTGTTTCATTGACTAAGTTATTAAAAGAATCTTCTTTATCCAGTAGATTATCGAGTTCTATAGCATTCTCATCGGAAGCAGCCATAGTTAATTCTAATAGTTTTTTCTTCGAATTCAAAGAAATAAACAAATATAATTATTTATTTTTAGTATAAAAAAATTATGAACAAGGTACTTTACGGTTCATCACTTTTTCTATAAAATCTTTGTCTAAAAATTTTTTTCTTTAGCAATACTTACTGACAATAACTGATTAATATTCACTATTTTTGACATTATTATTTTAGAATAATTTTAAAATTATTATATAAATTAGTGTCCACATACTGGTAATAACACCAAAAGTTTTGATAGTTTACTATTGATATGAATTAAATCTAATAGTATATTATAGACATAATACATAAATTTATTGCTTTTTTTAAATGTCAAAGATATTAATTATCGAAATAAAAAAGTATTTAGTATTAATATTCAGATCAACTTGTATAGTTCCTTCAGAAAAATTGAGTTTCTTAACAAAACTCCTTACTATTAAAGCTGATATCGGTATTACCATATTATAATTTTTTATCTTCGAGATCCTCTTATCTTTTTCAGATGGAGCAAGTAATAATCGTTATTACAATATGAAATCAGTATTGGATGACAATTAAATTTTTTTATAAATATAAAAACCGATAAAATTTTTAAAATATTTTACTATTAATGCCAAATTATTCATTATTTGTTATCTTATTTTCTATCATTTACATCTCTACTATTTCTAAAATAAGAGACATCTACTATTCAGAGTTCCCTCTTGATGTAGATTCTAAAATGTATATTTATCAATTATTAAAACAATATATTTTTATATCAAATTTAATATACAAAAATAGCCGAGGTAATACCATGAATATACAATCTAAACTGATAGTTTTTTTTTAATAATATCTTTAATTCCATTGATGGTATTTGGAATTTTTACTTATACAGAAATGGAGCAAACAATCAAATCAGAAGTCTTGAAGAAACTTGAAATTGTAGCTAAATTAAAAGAGAAAAATTTTCAAGATGTTTTTGAACAGAATAATGAAAAATTAAACCTGGTTTCTAGCAGATACCAACTTAAGGTGGAATTAGATAACTATAACAAAAATACTAGTAATAATAATAAAACCACATCACAAAAAATTATGAATAAGATACTTAATGCTATAAAACCTGAGATTACGAAGTTTGAAGACATTCTTGTACTAAATTTATCCGGCATAGTAGTTGCTTCTACCAATAATACATATTTTGGTACAATCCATTCCGATGATATATATTTTATTGAAGGAAAAAGACACAATAATGTGACCATTTTATATAAAGATAAAAATCAGATCCTTAAATCATATTTAACTGGTCCACTTATACTCAATGATAAATTATTGGGTGTAGTAACTATATTTTATAACTTGGGGGATTTATTATCTATGTTTAAAGTGTTTGAAGAACAACTAGCTACAGGCGAAATCAATTTGGTTAAGAAGGATGATAATGGTGATGCTCTTATTATTAATCCATTAAGATTTAATCCTGATGCGTCTTTGAATTTGACAGTAAGTAAAGATAAAGTAGATACTCCAATAATTCAATCACTATTAAAAAATGAGAAAACTTTCCCAGAAACAAAAGATTATCGGGGAGTAGATGTCTTGGCTGTAACACGATATTTAGAGAAATTAGGCTGGGGTTTGGTCGTCAAAATGGACAAAGTAGAGGCGTTTGCACCTCTTGAAAATGTAAAATATGTCACCATACTGAGTGGAATAATGGTTGGAGTTGCTATAATAATCACATCAACATTTCTTGGTAATTCTATTTCTCGCCCCATTAAAAAATTGAGAGATATAATGAATGAGATAGCTCACGGAAAATTCGATTCTAAGATTGATGTAAAAGGTCCTAGAGAGATTGAAGAGTTAGCTAAACAACTAGACAGAATGAGATCTAATATAGCAAATACAAACACCCATTTGAATGAGCTTGTACAGGAAAGAACAAAAAAAATTGAAAATGCGCTTTCAAAGTTAAAAGAAAATGAAGAGGCATTAGAAGAATCTAATAAGAACCTTGTTTTAGCTAACGAAAGATTAGCTCGTCAAAGTAAAGTCCAGAGAGAATTTATAAATATAACCGCTCACGAACTCCGCACTCCCATTGTTCCTATCATTACTCTTACCGAATTACTTTATAGTAAAATTCAGAAGGAAAATAAATCAGACAAGAATCTCTCAAAAGAAAACGAAAAAAAACAGGAATTCCTTCAAGTTATTCTGAGAAATTGTTACAGACTATACAGACTTACTGAAGATATACTCGATGTAACAAAAATAGAAAGTCAAACTCTTAAAATGAATAAGGAAAGGGTCGAGTTAAACGAGATAATAGAAAACGTCATAAATGACTATAAAGAGATAATAAGCAAAAAAAGATACGGTAGTGATCAAATTAGACTAGTATTTGAGCCTAGCAAAGAAAATAATTTTCTTAATGCAGATAAAGGAAGGCTTATTCAGGTACTTTCTAATCTTCTTGATAACGCTCTTAAATTTACTAAAGAAGGAAATGTAATTATTACTATAAAAAAATTAAAAAATCAGGAACTTATGGTTAGTGTAAAAGATAGTGGAACAGGCATAGATCCTGAAATCTTGCCTCAATTATTTAAAAAATTTGCAACGAAATCTGAACAAGGAACTGGGCTTGGCCTCTTTATATCCAAGAATATAATAGAAGCTCACGGTGGTATAATGTGGGGAGAGAACAATTCTGAAAGCAATGGATCTACTTTTTATTTTACTTTGCCTACAGAGAAATCTAATAAAACAATTGAAGATGGAGAGTGAGCGTGTAAAATAACGAATATAAAAAAAATACTTTTAGTAGATAATGAAGTTGATATAACTTATGCATTAACTAATGCACTAGAGAATTATGGATTCAACATCGAGTCCTTTAATGATCCCATCTTAGCATTAAACTCTTACAAGAGCAATTTTTACGATTTAATAATTCTAGATATAAAAATGCCACAAATGGATGGATTTGAATTATATAATAAATTAAGAGAAAAAGACCCTAAAGTAAAAATCTGCTTTTTAACCGCTAGTGAATTGTTTTATGAAGAATTCAGAAAAGCACGATTTCTATTAGCTGAGAAAATTGGGGAAGAATATTTTATTCAAAAACCAATTAAAACTGAAGATCTCGTTCAAAAAATCAATGGATTAATGATGGAGAATAAGTAATTTATAATATTAAGATGAAACTTTATTGTTAATCAGAATCCTCAAATCGTGTCTGAGCTATAGACTATTTAATTTTATTTATTTTACTATTTTATATATAAAATAATTTTTATTAGTTTGGTTAATTTATTACTTTTTATGTATTTATAAATAGCTCTTTTTATAAATAGGTTTTATCCTAATTTCCTTTTGATCCTCTAGGAACTATACATCCCAAAAAAGTACTTTGTTAGAGTATAAATTCTTAATAAATTTCGCATTCTTATAATAGACAAGTAAACATTACCTCTTTTTGAATGCATTACATACTATTTACATTTATTCTACAAATTCAAAAAACGAGTTTATTATTCAAGCGAAGATTAAAATAGAATAGATATTATTTGTATGGATCGAAATTATTCCCTTATTAGAGGTTTGTTATAATATGAAGAAATTGCAACGGTGTCTGATTAATTATATTATAGTAGATTCAATAGTTGCTTATATGATATTAATACCTCCTCCATTTTTTTGAATTTTGCAAGAATTCTTTTCTTTCTTGAGCTAGATTGAGTATATCGGATTTACTAACTAATCCAATTAATTGTGACTGTTTATCTACTATAAATACCCTACTCATTCCTTTTCGCAATAATTGTTTTAAGGCATCATTGACTTCTTTATCTGGACTCATTACAATTAATTCTGATACTGGTACCATTACATCAAGAACTTTTTTGTCTTCAATTTTTATTCCACCTTTTTTAGATACAGCATCTGTGGTAACCATTCCAATAAGTTGATTATCATACTTTATCACAGGGAATGCACTTTTCCAATAAACATTAAAATAATCTTTTATTAATTCAGACAATTTTAAATCGGGATTGACCGCTATAAAACTTCTATTCATTATTTCGTTTAACTTTATACCTTTAATCCTTATTGATAATTCATTTTGATCTAGATATCTTTGAGCACCGCTATTAAGGAACCAACCAATTATTATTAACCAAAATCCGCTTAAAAATGATCCCCTGACCACAGCAACAAATCCCAATCCTATAATTCCAAAAGAAATTGCTATGCCTATTTTTGAAGCTATACTAGTAGCTAGATCAAAATCTTTTTTCCACTTTGTTAATCCGGCTCTTAATATTCGTCCACCATCCAATGGAAATGCTGGTATCAGATTGAAACTCCCAATTATCAGATTAACCATACTACTATACAATAAAATTCCTTCTGTAGAACTAAGATAATTTTCAATATTTTGTTGTGTATCATTAATATAAGAGACTAGAATAAAAAAAAGCCAAAATAATCCAGATAAAGCGTAACTTGTTAATGGGCCAACTATAGCTATTTTAAATTCCTTTTTAAACTCTTTTGTCTCATCTTTTATATCAGAAATTCCACCAAAAATAAAAAGAAGTATCTGATTGACATGAATACCATATCGAATTGATAAAAGTGAATGAGATAATTCATGAAGTAATATAGAAACAAATAACATTATTGAACCAATTATTCCCATGGTCCAATATTGTAAAGTAGTCAAATTGGGATAATACTGTGGCATGAATCCTGTTGCCAGAGTCCAGGATATAAGAAAAAAAACGATAATAAGTGTAAAATGTAATTTAATAGGTATTTTTTTTATTGTACAAATTTGTAAAGACATACAGAGATAGGTAGCAAAAATATCATTTAAAGATTATAATTACCATTTTGCTTGATAAAGTGAAATCATAAACTCTCACATATTACTCACTTTTGCTATTACATCATTTACTTTATCATATACCAGAAAAATAAATTATCAAAGATATAGTTATGCACAATCTTTAATAAATAAGCCATGTTTAAATGATTCAAAAATAGATCTATTACTTATAAGCAATTCTAGGATGATAATGTATATGGTTGATTTTGTTTTCTTCGAGTTAAGCGAAAGAGTCTCAGTTTAAGAGCAAGATAAAATGAGTATAACGAATATTTTCGTAGCATTATGGGTATTAGCATTTTATACATTATAAGTATTTAGAATAAAACTTTCACAAAAAAGTAACTATTAAAATTCTATAGTTAAGAATTTCTTTATACTGATTAATAGAAAAATTTTGTTTCATTATTAGAAAATATTAAGTTATTATAAATAAAGGAATGGTCTATGTTCAGTAATGAAATTAATAGTAATTGTTTTTTTCAGTATAATAATGACAACAATAATGTTTTCCTTAATAAATATAGCAGATTTGAATAGTAGAACCTTTGCAATTGAGGACTCTGATTCATTTTTAACATATAACAATTCAAAACTTAATTTTTCTATACAATATCCCTCGACATGGGTCCTTAGTGAGAATAAATTCCATCCAGAATTGGCGAATATTTCCCATACTATAGAGATTAAATCACCTTTTGAAGGTTCTCAAGATCTTTTGCAAGAAGAATTTCTTATTAGCATAAATAAATTACAGGAAAATATAACATTCGATGACTATGTTGATAACGCTCTCAATGAATTCAAAAGTGAATATAGAAATTTTCAACTAATTTCAAATAATTTAACGATGATCGATGACCATAATGGGCGAAAATTATCGTACTCATACATAGCAGGAGTAGACCCAGTAAGTATCAAATTAATAATGAACCACACTATAATTTCAGATGGCAACAAAGTTTATGTTCTTTCATTTGGTACCCCTCCTGACAAATACTATGAATATTTGAGTATAATTAACAAAATGGTAAACTCGTTTAAAATTTTGGAATAATATTTTAAAAACAAGAAGAACCTTGTTTATCTATTTTTTCATTTTAATTTATAATTTTCCTCTACTTTCCTTTTTTTCTTTTTCATCTATTTCATTTTGTTCTTTTTCTTTAAATGGTAAGAGTGATTTCCAGATATTGTCTAACCAATATTTACTCATTCGTTCAGTTATCTCTGTTGATTCACGATAAAGATTATTCATCTTTTCTATGCGTACTGCCAATTCTTTATATAGACTTCCCATTTCCTTTGTTATCTCTGCGGATTCACGATAAACTTGATTCATTCTTTGAGTATCTTGAATAAACTGATTGTATATTGAAAGGAAATTTGAAACATACTTTTGCCAGAAAATTATTCCAAGGCCAAAAGGATCGCTTTTATTAAAATTGTCTTTTTTGTCTAAGTTAGAAGAATCATCCATAGCTATATACTTCCTTTTGTCCTTTTATTCTTTCTGTAAAATCTTAATTTTTCTGTAAGATTATATTGAAACAAGTCACATGAAAACAATAGTGGTACTTCCATTATATTCAGTTCAAGTTTCTAAATTAGAGACGATCTTTCTATCTGTATGTAGAATAAATATAACTACTATCTCCTTAGATGCTCACAAATTTTTGTTGTAGGAATTCGATCGCTAATGAAAATTTCTTCTGTTATTTTCTCAAAAGTAATTTTTACTCTGTTATTAGCTAGGATTCAGTACACTATTAATTGGTTCAACATCTCTTCAATTTTTTACTTTATTGCATTAGATTTTAATTTGAATATAAATACACTTGGTTTAATTACTACAAGTTTTCTCATTGGCGTAGGAGTATTCCAAGTTCCCGCTGGAATTTTAGTCGCTAAGTACGGTCCTAAACGACTCAGCATAATTGGAATACTATTATCTTCAAGTATGGCATTGATTTCGGGATTTTCTCAAGATGCATTACAAATTATTCTTTCAAGATTTGTAGTGGGTACTGGAATGGCATTTTTTTTCGGAGCAAGCGTTACACTGATTTCAAACCAGTTAGGCAAGGGAAACGAGGGTTTAGGTGTAGGATTATTAAATTCAGGTCATGCCATTGGGGCACTGTTGGGGATTTTTGGCTGGGTGGCACTTACGGAAATCATAGGCTGGCGATTATCAATTATTCTTGGAGGAATAATCGGTTTAGCAATCGTATTAATAATGAGAATAGGATTGTTAAAAGAAGATAATAAAAAAGATTTCAAAATTAAGTCTAACGAATTAAAGGATGTCCTATTAAATAAATCTCTAATTATACTTGGTATTACTTTATTAGGTTATCAAACTGGAGCCAGTTTAACATTAACTTTTATTGTTTTGTATCTAATTGAAGAGATACATATTAGTCCAATTATTGCTGGCTTGCTTGGAAGTTTAAGCCTAATAATAGGAATAATCATATCACCAATTTCAGGTAAAATATATGACAGATTCAAGAATGCAAAGAAGCTTTTGTTTATTTCAGCAATGCTATCTGCTTTAAGTATTATGTTAATTTCAACCAATTCTATATATATTATAATAATATCACTAATTACTTCTGGAATATTCCTATCGATTGGATTTGTTGTCATATATGCTAGAGCCAGAGAATCGAAAAAAATTATTCCCGAATATTATACTCTTTCCGTAGGTTATGTTAACGGTATATCGTTATTTGGTTCCTTTTGGATCCCGATTATATTTTCCTTTACTGTGAGCGAGTTTAGTTATATGACAGCATGGTTCTGTGCAGGAATTACTATAATAATACTATCTCTTCCAATTTTAAAGTTAGATTCTGAAAAGAGCAGAGATAAATAATAGAATAGTACGACGAAGGAAAGAAAGCACAAAAAAAATAGAATTAGTAATTCATAATTATCAATATTGCATACAAATCACAGATGATAGTAATAAGTCCTTTTGTTGGTATAATAAAATTTTTGTATAGTACTTGACAGAATTTATTTTTCGATCTTAATAACAGAATATAACGAAGCAGGTAGTAGAAAATGAAGGAAGAAGTATATATCCTTAGGGAATAATTATTGCTTTTTACACGATGACAGAATGTATACATTTAAAATATATATCTAATTGGATTCATTCACTTTAAAAGAATTCATATGATTATTAGATGAGTTCATCATCATAGCTATCATAATGATCAGGATTATTTATTCCATTTAATTTAATAAATTTTAGTAGGTCTGTATGATCTTCTATACCATAATACTTTTTCATGTTTTCTAATGTATCATCATCATAAATTTTTATTTTTGAGTTCTTATTTTTACTCTGATCACCTACCATGTTATTTATTCGAACTCATAATACTTAACTTTTGTTTAATATTCTAATTATAAGATAATTTACTTATTCTTTATTATTATTTTTTATTTCATTTTAATTTCTTCTTCTCAAATAATTAATATTTCACAAAACCAATTTCCTTTATTTCATCTAACGTAGATTTTTCTTTCACTTCTCCATTTACAAATTTTACATTTTTATAATATGAGTTAGATATTTACCTATCATAAAATAAAAACCAAATAGTACATTCATAACATTTTAGATAATCAAAGAAATCCTATATTTTTGATAATTGACTTGTACGCTTCTTATCAGATATTATTTTATCTTCAAACAAGTCTTTAAACATAGTATTATAATAAAATTAATTGGAATGCTAGTTAATTCTTTCCCTTAATCTGCTTCAGATATTTGTCCTCGTAATTCGCCCTTTGGATGATCTTCAGTTTGGACATTTACATACGTTTCACCGCTTTGCATTGCTATTACCAGATCAGCAATTGTCTTATCCTTGAATGGTCCAGTTAAATCTGCAACATTAACGTTCCCACTAGCAGAGAATGAGCTAGAACTCTGTTTTGTAGAAGCAATCCCAGTAAGCGTTGGTATATTACCAATTAAATTTACATCATCATCACCTTTTGATTCAATTAGCGTAACTATAGCATCACCATTTGTTCCAACTACACCATGATTAATCTGGACAGAAGTAATTTTACCTGCATTTAGTACATTTATTTGATAAGAAAGTGAATTTTCACCAACTTCAAAATTTGCGATTCCTGTTCCATCAGTTTTAACTGGAGGTATTACTTCCTTGCCCGAAAGTGTTGCTGTAAATTCAGTATTTTCTTGAGCATGTGTAGAACCATAATTACCAATAAGAGATAGGATAAGAACCACAGATAGGATAAGAACCGGAGACAAAATAAAATTGCTTCCAATCATATAAATTTTATACATATAATTTTTTTTTACCATTGATTTAGTTTGATTGATGTATTATAAAAAATTTTAGAGGATTATTATAAGACATGATGAATGACTATTACCAATAAATAAACTAATTATATAATATTAAAATAAGACCGTTAGAACTTAATTAAGCATGTGGTAAAATTGGAAAATTGTTTGATATTGTTTTCTTATAGTTTTCCCGCTTCTTTTAGACGAGACATCATTCTAGCTTCACCTTCTTTAAATCGTCTCTGGTCATCTTCTGTTTCTAATAAGAGCTGGGGAACTTCCATAGATTTCCCATATTTATCTATCGAAACTGTGGTCACATATGCTCTTCCTGCATGGACCTTTATATTATAATCAAGGTCTTCAGCAAAAATATTGACTTCAATCTCCATAGAAGAACGTTTAACATAATTTAATCTTGCTTCAAGAATCAAAGAATTGCCAATAAAGATTGGTTTAATAAAAGTCATCCTGTCAATACTGGCAGTAACAACATTTGATTGATTAGCATGTCTTTTAGCAACTATACCAGCTATAAGATCTACATGTTTTAATATAACACCTCCAAATACATTTCCTTTCGGATTCGCATCTGATGGTAACATCATGAGTGTTGTTTCTGCTTTTGATTCATCGGAGGTTTTTTTTAGGTTCTTAATTGGATTCTGCAAATAGATACCTCAATGTGTTCATATTATAAATATATTAAGTTCACTAATACAAAATTGTTTGATAATTAATCAAATTGTATTATTATCGACCTGACCTAATAACAGTGATACACTGTGGAAATTCGTAATAATTTAAATTTAAAAATGGCTGGAGGCGAATTTTTGATCTTTTAAATTATAAAATTTTCTTTATTTCAACTTTTAAATAACGCATCATTTATTTAACATTCGATAAGTGTTTATATCAATTGAATGCATTCGATAAAAGTACAAGAAAACAAACATCATGGTGTCTTGATTGTGACAAAGTTTTTGATACCAAAGCAGATGCTGAGATACACAAAGAAAATTTAAATCATAGGTTAAAAATTACAGAATTCTGGACGATATCACGATAAATAACAAAATAGAAATTAACTTAATTATAAATTAATTCTTCCTAATACCGCTAAATTTCGCTCCAAGAATTTCCTGCCTACAGATCTTAAGTATATGATGGGTTACTTCTTTGATATTATCAATCATGTTACCTAATATTCTCACTACTATTCCAGAATCATTAGGTAATATTGAACACCTTGCTACTACTTTATGGTAATTAATTAACTCTTCACTGATTTTTTCATTTAGAATGGTTACATACTTATCTGGAACTAATAAGTACATATTTGAGAACATATTAAAGGCTTCGAGAAGCCCAAATCTTTTTAATTGATTTTTTTTTGGTTCTAATAATGCTGTGTCAATAAGCTTTAATGACCCATTATGGTTTTTGGCTATAGTCTTTAAATAACATACATCATAGTCAAAATATTCACCCATAGCCATTCGACCAGGAACTATAGTTTCAGAATATATTAAGGTTGCATCATCATTTACATTAAGATTTACAGCTTGATAAAATCGTGAGTTTCTATAAGGTATTATTTGATCAGGAACATATTCGAAATAGCAATTACTGTCTAATGATATATTCAAGATTTGTGTAGCAAAATTTTTATCCATTCTGTAGATCCGAGTAGCTCCTTGCGTAGTTATATGAGCTATTGCATTTTTTGCTAATTTTATATCAATTCTATACCTATCTCCTTGTAGTACTCCCCCAGATGGAGAAATGATATATATATACGCCATAGAAGGAAGACTTTCTTCAAGATACAGAGCTCTTTGAGTAAATAAAGGTACTTTTGAGTATTGTTCCTTGATAACTGTTTTATTTACTTTCTCATTTTTTTCTAGTAGCAAAAACAGAGCCCCTAATTTTCCTGCTTTTCCTACACTCAGTTGACTAAGCTCTGATTCGTAAGATAATACTTCTTCAGGGATATCATCTGGAATAAAATATTCTAGTGCGTTCAAGTTAGTTATTCACGTTCAAGTTAGTTATTCAGTTTTTTGTGGATTTTTGGTGGTAAATCAAATAATACATCTTTTACGATATTATCTACTACTTCCTTAATTCCCTCGCCAGTCTTACAGTTTACAAAAACAGAAGGTTTATCCTTTCTAATTAATTTGGCATCTCGTTCCATTATCTTGAGGTCTGCTCCCACATGTGGTGCTAGATCAATTTTATTAATTACCAACAGATCGCAGCTTTCTATGCCAAGACCACGTTTTCGTGGATATTTATCTCCTCCAGCAACATCAATAATATAGATGAAATAATCGGCTAGTGCAGGGCTAAATGTGGTTGTAATATTGTCTCCACCGCTTTCAATAATTATTAAATCCAACTCTTGATTATGAGCTGATTCAATATCTTCAACTACAGAGAGATTCATGGAAGGATCTTCTCTTACTGCAGTATGTGGACATCCACCTGTAGCTAATCCAATTACGAGGCTTTCAGGCATAAGTCCTCTTTCTGATGCTAAATTCCTTCTCATTCTATCAGCGTCTTCTTTTGATACTACATCATTGGAAATAATAGCAGATCTATATCCTATTTGACTTAATAATGGAACAAATTGTTCTATCAACATTGTCTTACCAGAACCTACTGGACCACCAATACCAACTCTTGGAATTCTTTTAAATGTCATCTCAAAATAATGAATGATATTTTATGTAATAAACATTTTCGAATCCATTCTTTCATGTTTCATTTGAACAAGATCAATACTGGGACTAAACTGCCATAAATGAGAGAAATGTCTCTTTATATTGTTGTTTACAACAGTTGTCATAATCGGTTTTAGTTCATGAATAACCTGTTGTCCTTCAATATGTTGTAAAATTCCAAGTCTCAGTGCCGCACCGGTGATACTCACTGTAAATCCATATAATAAAATGAGACATGCACGTTCTTTTTTAATATTTAAACTATTTGATGCTAGAGCTAGTGCAACCGGATATATACCATTTGCAGCCTTATCCTTTATTAAATTGTAATATGAAGAAATTAAATTATTATCTGGAACAAAGCTCAATAAACAATTCAAAAGTTGTCTTCCTGACCTTGTTGAAGCCTCACGAATCTCTTTTATTAATTTCATTGAAAACAGAATATGATCTATTTCTATTACTTTAGAAATATTTTCTTCTTTAGCAAAGTCATATACATTAGAAAGAGCGGCACAATCAGCAGGTCCTATTTGATATTGTAAACAAACTGTTATAAATTCAATTATTTCTTGCTTAGTTTTGATTCTTTTATCATAAAATAATGTTTCTAAACCACTAGATGTGGTATACATTCCAGTAGGGAAGAATGAATCTCCAAGCTGAAGCATACTAACTTCATCTATAAGTGGATCTACAGAAGTGGGAGCATCATCAGTATGATGATTCATACTACGATTATCAATAACGCCTCTTTTATTACTAAACCTAGTGCTCATGAATATTTGATCCCTCATCTGGTTCAAAGATCATATTCTCACTTCGAATATCTAGGAATTGATTAAATGATGAAAACATCTTTTTTAGCATTTCCAGTTCTGTTTCAGCTTGCAATGGAAGAATTACTTGATTTTTTGTGACCTTTATAGGTCTATGTAAATTACCAAGGCTATGTCCAATTTTAATTGAGAGTGGAAAAATATTTTCTTTATTTTCATAACTTTTTAAGGTGATTATAGCTACAGACTCTGATTCAAGTCTAAGCAATATCATTTTGTTGTCATCCATAAAAATTACATCATTATTTCTTAAATTAGGATTATGTTCAAACATAAAAGCAACATCAGTCTTCTTGTCTGTACTTTTTCTCATTCTTAATTTTTCTGATTCCATTCTTGTTATTACTACTTTTTCGCAAAGATCATTTTTTAACATCTCCTCATATTTTTTCTTAAGATTAGAATTTTGATTGATATTACCTAAAATTTGATTAACAGTTATCATATTACTTTTGATTTATCTCCATCACATTTTTTAAGATTGCTTGTATAAATGGATTTTGAGTTTCTTAAATCATTGACTTTATCTATCATTTCTGTAAGGTTTTTTGTGTAATCTATATATCCATAATGTTCAAAATGAGATTTAGTTACCATAGCAAAGATAAATCCAGAATTGGCAAAAAGCAATTCGGATCCTATTTCAAATTTTTTTGCTATGACACATTTGGTTACACGATGTAAAGTATAGTCAAGATTAAGATGCGATCTAGGATCAATAAATCCTGACATTTGTTTTATTTTACCTTCTTGAGCTATTATATGTCTAATTTCTTCAGGTTTTTTGATAATCAAGTTTTCATCTACATTATTTTCTTCAACACAATGACGGATCTGCATATTACATCACCTATCTTTTTATTTCCGATACACTTTGCTGAGTAAGATCTTCTGCAGCAAGATTTCGATCTATTCTTAAAACTGATTTTGAAATTTCTCCAGCAGCCTCAAGAGCCATTAACTTAACCAATAGAGGATCGAGGATTCCCTTTTCAAACATATTTACCAGCTCTCCTGAGTCAATATCTATTCCAATGTTTAGTTTCGATGCTTTAGCTGCCATTACTTTTTCTAAACCATTAAATCCAGCATTAGTGAGGATCTGTCGCATTATACTTTCCAGTGCTGATGCTACAACGTCGAGCCCTACTTGTTCTAATCCTTTCAATCGTAGGCTCTTTAACTTTTCAATTACATGTATTTCTGCTGCTCCTCCGCCAGCAACTATTCCTCTATTCAAGGCAGCTTCAGAAGCATTCACACCATCTATAACAGACCTCCATCTTTCAAGAGAAGTTTCCTTAGTTGTTCCAGAGACTATAATTGTAACTATATTTTTACCAGAGCCATTTTCAATATATATAAGTCCTGTATCTTCATCTTCGTATATAGAGTCAGCACTTCCGAGAATGCCATTATTCTTAAGATCATCAATCATCCGCACAGGTTTTGCACCAGTATATCTAGATAAAAATTCTATTTCATCAGAAGATATTCTTGTTGCAAAGATATTTTTGGCAACTAAGAGATTCTCTATAACTTCATCCACCTCGGGAGAAGCTATTAGAAGAGTATTAGCACCAGTAACCATAATTTCATTTACAATTTTTTTAGATTTTAATAACCGATCATTTTCCATATTCAAAATTTCTTCATAACGATTATTTTCTTTTAACCAAGATTCTTTTACAGGTTTTAGGTCAAGTTTTACGATCATTATTTTAGGTTTTAGTATTCGCGTAGGCATTTCTTGATCCATACGTTTTCTTTCCAAAACAATCCCATTGAAAACAGTATCAGAAACATTAATTTTTCTAATTACTTTAATCGATTTATCAAAATCAAATGAATTATTATATAGTGAATTATTTCCTACTGTTCTAATCGATTTAATTACTAATTCTGATAAGGTAATACCATCTAATTTTGAAGATAAAGAGGTTTTTATAATCTGCTCCAATTCTTTATCTTCAAGAGATATTTTTTTGGCATCTTTTTCTAAAATTTTACATGCATGTTTTACGCCATTTTCTATACCTTCCACTACTTTCGTAGGGTGAACGCCAAGTTCTTTAATAAGCCTCTTACCTTCTTTTATCATTTCTGATGCCATCACTACTGCGGTTGTGGTCCCATCACCTACTAATTGCTCTTGTCTTTCTGCTATTTCTACTATCATTCGTGCAACGGGATGGATTGCCTTTAACGAGAGAAGAATGGTTACACCATCATTTGAGACGTGCCTATTCATCGCTTGATCTATTAAGAGTTTATCCAAACCTTTTGGCCCCAAAGTGGTCCTTACTGTATCTGCAACTGCCATTACTGCCTGAGAATTTGATTCTAGAGCATTAAATTCTACATTTTCAGCTATCGGTCTCCAAACTCCATGATTAAGACTAGACATAAGATATAATCTTTAGAAGGAGTATATATCTAAATAATAAAAAAACAAAAAAAATTGAGATATTTTTTTCTTTATCCCTATGCTATAAAGTATCTTTGTGCTAATGATAGTTCCTTTGCAGGATCTACAGTTGCAATTTTTCCATCGAGTTTAACTTCATATGTCTCGGGATCGATGCTAATTTCAGGGGTCTTGTTATTCCAGACCATATCATTTTTTCCAATATTTCTGCAATTATGCACAGGAAAGAGTGTCTTCTCCAATCCAAGTTTTTCACCTACATCTAGATCAACTGCTGCTTTAGATGTAAAAGTCAATGATGTTCGTTTTACTGCTTTGCCTAATGCTCCGAACATTGGTCGATAATAAACAGGTTCTGGAGTTGGTATGGATGCGTTAGGGTCTCCCATTATCGACCAAGCGATAAAGCCTCCTTTAAATATCATTTTTGGCTTTGCTCCAAAGAATGCTGTTGGATACATTACCAAATCCGCATACTTGCCGACTTCAAGAGAACCTAGAGCATCTGCCGCTCCATGTGTAATTGCACAGTTGATAGTAGTTTTTGCAATGTACCTTTTTGCTCTGATATTATCATTGTCTCCTGTTTCTTCAGCTAGTTTTCCTTTCATCTTCTTCATTTTATCGGCTGTTTGCCATGCACGAATAACTACTTCACCAATTCTACCCATAGCTTGACTATCAGAAGAATACATGCTTAACACACCTTCATCATGTAAAACATCTTCCGCAGCAATTGTTTCTGCTCTAATCCTAGATTCCGCAAAGGCAACATCTTCAGCTACTGCAGGATTTAAGTGATGGCAGAACATTAACATATCCAAATGCTCATCGACTGTGTTAACAGTGTATGGTCTAGTAGGATTAGTCGATGAAGGAAGAGCAAATTGTTCTCCTGCTATTTTCATAATATCAGGGGCATGGCCTCCACCTGCTCCCTCCGTATGATATGTATGCACTGTTCTTCCATCTATTGCATTTATTGTATCTTCAACATATCCACACTCATTGATAGAATCAGTATGAATTGCTAACTGAGTATCAGTAGCATCTACAGCACGAAGGGATGCATCCAAAACAGCATTAGTAGTCCCCCAGTCCTCGTGATCTTTTAGTCCACAAGCTCCCGCTTCGATCTGTTCTAATTGTGTTGCAAGTGATGGATGAGAATCATTGCCCTTACCAAGAAATCCCCAATTTACAGGGATATCTTCTACAGCTTCCATCATTCTGCTGATATTATATACACCAGGGGTACAAGTTGTTGCAGCCGTCCCATCTGCTGGTCCAGTACCTCCACCGATCATGGTAGTAATGCCATTACTAATTGCATCTACATATTGTTGTGGAGATATCATATGAACGTGGGTATCCCAATGTCCTGGGGTACAAATTGTATGCTCTCCGGCAGTAGCCTCTGTACAGGCAGAAACTATCATATTTGAAGTTACATTGTCCATTACTAACGGATTTCCTGCTTTGCCGATTCCGGCAATTTTACCATCCTTTATACCAATATCTCCTTTAACTATTCCAACAATTGGATCAAGAACAACAGCATTCGTAATTACATAATCCAGTGCACCATTAGCATTTGTAACTCCTGATGCTTGAGCAAGTCCATCTCTAATTGTTTTACCTCCACCAAATACACATTCGTCACCAGGAGAGATCAGATCTTTTTCAACTTCTATAATAATATCAGTATCTCCTAGTCTGATTTTATCTCCTTGAGAGGCACCAAAAAGATCAGTATATTGTTTTCTAGTTAATTTTAAAACCATACTCTTCTCATCTCCTAAGAACTAAATCCCTTAAACCCAAGTTTTTTTGCTTTTTCAAGGGCCGCTTGTTTAGCAACTGTCGATTTAAGTCCTCCCATAGTAAGACCATTGAATCCATAAACGATTTTTTTTCCTCCCAGTTCACAAAGTTCTACTTCACGAGAATCTCCTGGTTCAAATCTTATAGAAGTCCCTGCAGGAATATTTAATCTATATCCAAATGCTTGCTCCCGTGGAAAATCTAAAACTTTATTTACTTCGAAAAAGTGAGTATGCGATCCTACTTGACATGGTCTATCACCAGTATTATTTACAGTTATACTTACTGTTTTTTTGTTACCATTACAAATAACTGGATCCGAAGATAAAATATATTCTCCTGGTATCACTTTAAGAGTTACCTCCTTCCATTTCTAAATTTTTTTTAATAATTTTATTCATTTTTATTCTCCTCTATTGAATTGGATCATGAACTGTAACTAATTTTGTTCCATCAGGAAAAGTCGCTTCTACTTGAACTGTATGTATCAACTCTGGTATTCCGTCCATAACATCGTCTCTAGATAAAACCTCCCTAGCTGATTTCATTAACTCTGCTACACTTTTTCCATCTCGAGCACCTTCAACAACAAAATTTGCTATATATGCTACGGATTCAGGATGATTAAGTTTTACACCCCTTTTTTTTCTACCTTCAGCAATTTGTGCCGCAGTCCAAATCATCATCTTATCAATTTCACGTGGAACTAACATCAAATTTCCAATTCACCTGAAATAATACTGAATTTGGATTATTTTAAATTTCAAATAATTAAATTATATAAATTGATATATACAATCTATCTAATTAGCCGACGTCGGCAAATCATCATTCTATTCTATCAACGAAATTTGCACAGGTAAAATAGACTTCATCCAATACGACATTTTATTAAATTCACCATTCTTTTTAGTAGAGAGAATATATTCATATTTATTATCTTTTGTAAAAATTGTCATATAGTTTTTTGTAATAAAGGAACCAAACATATTTCGCACAACTGAATTTGATCCTCTTTTTATAATGATTTTTAATATATCTTTATAGTTAATAATATATTCTAAATTTGGATCATGTAAAATTTTTTCTATTCGTAGTTTTGCTGAATCTTTTATCTTAGATTGTTGTTTTTTCTTAGACAAAATCATATAAGGAAATGGTCCCAGTCCTGCAACAAAACCTATTTCAAATATTCTATTGATTATTTTTTTTCTTGTTATAATAATACGTTTAGTAGTAAAATCAATTACAGAATCATAGCCTAATTCACCTTGTTTTTCAGAATTTAATCTAACCAAGAGTTCTTCATAATTATTGTTGTTACACCATTCTATAAAATACAACAAATTGTCAACAATATTTTCATAACCTTTTTTATTGTGATTTACAGAGTCTAAGAATTCTTTAAAATCGTCAAACTCCATTTCAAAAAAATAATGGATTTTTTAGAATAAGAACTTATGGCCTTGCCCATCCTAGTCCAGCCGGGATATTTGTAAATCCCGAAATCCCAAGTAAGAATATCCATGCTGTAAAGACAAATGGTCCTGTTAATGCAGGTAAACCCCACATTCCAAAAAATCGCTGTAGCGCAGGCATTACAAAGCAACATGAGATAGTAGCAAAGACTGCAATCATAAAAGCTTGAGGAGTTAATGGAATGAAACTTGTTAATGCAATCATTACTAAAACTTGATTAAATCCATGTAATCCTGCTCGAGTTTCGGCCGTAGGAAGTTTAGTTAAGATTGCCATTGCTACACCTATTGCAGATCCAACAAGTGCCATTACCCCACCTAAATAAAGAGGCGAGAATTCATTCCATTGAGCAGTAAATGCATTGGTCCACCATGGTCTATCTTGACCCGTTAAGATGGGTGCAAGCTCAAATGCTAAAGTGAGTCCAACTACCCAAAAAACTCCTGTTTTCCAGTTTTCGACAAATGTTACTTGAGACACACCTTTCAATGTTGCTTTTATGAATTCGCCTGGAGTCCATTTAAAGGTGGATTCGGTAATCTGAGATGGATTTCCACTACCTTTGATAAGTTCCTCGGTCTTTGCTGGAATCGGTTCTGGCCAGATATCATGTCCAAACCTTTTTGTAGCATACATTAATGCCCATGTAGTAAAGATAAATGAGGAAGTAAATCCAGGTATTGCCCATGATTCTTGTAATCCATTAAGGATAAACATATCTCCCATAAGATGTGCCATTGCCATCCAGACTACAGCCGTTACAGCAGCACCAAATATAGAGATGAAAAATGTTGCTTTATTAGATTTTACAAAAGGTCCTGACCAGAAGGCCATACCAGTTAGTATAGAGTTATAACCAAACAAGCCAAATGCGACTAGTCCATATGGGGCTCCAAGAAGAATTGCTACTCCTGCTCCTATTAAACCGGATATTACCATCATTACACCAGCGCTTCTTGAAGCTAGAAATACTCCTGCGAGTATCAAAATTCCAGTAATTGGGGAGCTAAACAGTGGAACCTCTGAAATTCCATTAAATAGAATATAAAAAAAGTCTAAAATAGCGTTGTTAGACACAAAATCTGCCACTACCATGATACTTGACATTCATGACGTATTCTTTATTAATTTTTAAAGCAGATAGCTTTATTAATAAAAGGTATAATATCTATCAATTTTTTTCTAAATATGAAATTTTACTTTACAGCAAAAAGAATGATAAAGCTATCATTATTTGTTATTGGATTAAAAGTAAAATTTATGAATAATTTTAAGAGTAATTAAGTGATGGAATGCAGAAGCTAAAAATAAAATTAAATAAAATCTTTGATAACAATAATAGCATATCTCGCTTCTTAACTTCTTCAGTCATTTGATAAATAGGTAAAAAAGGAGATAAGTCAATAGATCTACCACCTATTAAAAACGCTTTAACACAATTGTCCGGACATTACAGTGATTCGATCAAAAAACAGAACAATCCCAAATATTGGTGCAATATTTATAAAGGGCTGAATAATTAAAAGTTTTAAAAGTTTATCTCATCATATAAAAAGAATAAAATTTTCAATTATCATCAATGGATTAAAAAATAATTCTGTTATTGCAAAGGTTATTAAATATTTCTTTTCTAATAACTTCCTCATATATATCATTCAATAAGTTACTGTTTATATAATACTAATATCTGAAATAAAATAATCACTTTATGAAAACTGATTCTGTTATAGTATGTATATCATTTTTAATAGTTTGGATAATTCTTTTTTTTAGTTCACTCAAACCATCCTATGCTTTGGATCAAGACAATATTAGTCAACAAATGGTAGACAAACTAAATGTAGTAACTTCTGTTGCTCCCATAACCAATATAGTTCAAAATATTGGAGGAAATAAAATTAACTTAATTGGATTAGTTCCGGAGGGAGTAAATTCGCATACATTTGAGATGATTCCTTCAGATATAATAAAAATTAATGATGCCGATCTCATTATCATTGATGGGCTTAATCTCGAAGCAAATATCGAGAAAACTGCAGAAAATGTCATTTGTAAAAGTCCAAATAATATTGAACTATTAAAACTAGGAGATAATACAATATCCAAAGGAGACTGGATTTTTGACTTTAGTTTCCCAAAAGATAAAGGTGATCCAAATCCTCATCTTTGGCTAAATGTCGAATATGCCATCAAGTTTGCTAATTTAACACGTGATAAATTAATAGAAATGGATCCTTCTAATTCACAATACTATATTGAAAACTCAAATAAATATACAAAGTTACTAAAACAACTAGACGAAGGAATAAAAAAAATTGTTGAGACAATTCCTGTAGAAAATAGAAAGTTGCTTACTTATCATGATTCTTGGGCTTACTTTGCCCCTCGATATGGAATGGAGGTAATTGGAGCCATTCAAGCGTCAGATTTTAGTGATCCCAGTCCCCAAGATATTGCAGATTTGATAAATCAGGTTCGCATTGAGCAAATACCAGCAATATTTGCATCCGAAGTATTTCCTACCAACATAATCGATCAAATCGCCAAAGAAGGAAATGTAACCATTGTGGAAACATTAAGCGACGATGATTTACCCGGCAATACAGGAGATAACAATCATTCGTATGTCGGAATGATGTTAGAGAATATGAAGAATATGATATTACCTTTAGGCGGCAATATTGATGCATTGAAAGATATTAGTCCTCAAAATATACCTTCTACCTAAATTGACTTTTTTTATATATTAAATATAAATCAATAAAGGTTATTATCCCATTTTTTAATAACAAAAGACAAACCCTAAATGAATGTAAATGAATGAGATAAAACCTTCTGAAATCATTTTAACTTTGAAAAACGTCTCATTTGGTTACAATTACCATTTGCCAGTTATTGATGGTATAACATTATATATACCAAAAGGTAGTTTCATCGGTTTATTGGGTCCAAGTGGTGCAGGTAAATCTACTCTTTTGAAATTGATTGTAGGTTTATACAAACCATGGAACGGAATAATAAAGTTTAAAAATTTTAGTAACACAAAAAATATAAAAACTACAGTAATAGGATATTCACCTCAGGTTGAAAGCATAGAATGGGATTTTCCTGTTACTGTAAGAGAGTTTGTCTCATTGGGATTATGGAATCAATCGGGGGTTTTCCCATGGATAAATAAAACTTCCAGAATAGAAATAGACTGTTTACTACATGCATTAGGAATAGGTGATTATGCAACTCGTCATATCAAAGAATTATCAGGTGGAGAACAAAAACGAGTATTCTTGGCAAGAGCCTTGATTCATAACCCTGATATACTTGTTTTAGATGAACCTACATCAGGTCTTGATAAAACCAACAGAGAAAAGTTCTTACAGATATTAAACGACCTAAATTTGAAAGGAATGACTATAATTATGACAACACATGATATTGATGGAGTAGCTAAAAAGTTACCATGGATAGTCTGTCTCAATAAAAACATTATTTCACAAGGAGAACCATCTTCAACTTTATCGGATAATATTCTTTATAGGACATATGATCTAAAATAAATGACTGACTGACAATTGAGAAATAAGAGGAAGGATGCATAATATTCTATGGATTTTCTACTTCAACCATTTCATTATGAATTTTTTAATCGAGCTATTTTAGTGTCTATACTGGTAGGAGGAACATGCGGATTACTTGGTGTTTACATAGTATTACGAGGAATGAGCTATATTGGACATGGAATGTCCCATGCTGTATTTGGTGGAGCAATTAGTAGCTATATTATAGGATTAAATCTGTATGTAGGAGCAGCAATATGGGGTATTTTATCAGCTCTGTTAATAACTGAAATAAATAAGAGATACAAAATAAAAGCAGATGCGGCAATAGGTGTTGTGACAACTGCAGGATTTGCAATTGGAATTTTTTTAATGAGCACTGCTCAAACTCCTGTTAGAAACTTTGAGGCCCTTCTATTTGGAAATATATTATCTGTTAATGATTTAGATCTTATTTTCATTGCCTTTGTTTCTATTGTGACCATCACTTTCATATTCTTTTTTCAAAAGAGATTATTGTTTACAATATTAGATATTGATACAGCTAAAGTTTACGGAATTAAGACAAATAGAGTAGATTTGTTATTTTCTATAGTACTTGCCATTGTTGTAATAGCGGCAATGAATTCTATAGGAGTTACACTTCTTGCAGTAGCTATTATTGCACCTGCAATATCGGCAAGACTAATCACAAATAATTTTTTAAAATTAATGATCCTTTCTGCGGGTATCGGGATAATAACTGCATTTTTAGGGATGTATTGCAGTTTCTATGTTGATTCACCTTCTGGTGCTACTATAGTATTATTTGGAACTGCTTCATTTATTATAGCTGTGGCTTATTCTCATATTAAAAAGTCATATCATATGCATTTTCATGGAGATAATAAGCACTCTCACCCCCATAATCATATAGAAGAACATAGACATGAACACTGATTACATATGACTATGTTTTAATTGAATTAAATTTTGATGACATTTGTTATGTTATTCTTGGCCTTAAAATTATAAGATATGTTAAGAACAATGAATAATGCGAAATCAATCTAATAGCTGTAATTTTTATAATAATCTAGATTTTATAATGAAATAAAATGAATAAAATCAAAATAAATATAAAGATACTTCCGTATTCAATACTGTGGAATTTGTTGATACAAGTATAATTGAACAAATAGAGATGAAGATGATTCGTCCTTCATCATTTGCAGTAAGAGACAAATTTCAAAAATATTGTGAAGATGATGAATCTCTTATTATTAGTATTAGAGAGCATGGGTTAATACAACCCATCCTAATTAGACCCTTATCTCACGGATTTGAAATAGTAGCAGGTCATAGAAGGTATCAAGCCTGTAAATCTCTGAGATGGAGATTTATTCCTTGTAAAGTTTGCGAGATGACCAATAAACAAGCATTCGAGATTCAGCTCTCTGAAAATATTCAAAGGAAATCAATGGATCCTATAGAAGAGGCAGAAGCATTTAGAAGATATGTGATTGATTTTGGTTGGGGCGGTGTAAGTGATCTTGCCAAGAAGATTGGAAAAAGTGAGGAATATGTATCTCATCGGATTCAGCTTTTAAAGCTTTCAGAAGAAACAAAGAGAAAAATCGCTTCAAATATGTTAAACGTTAGTAAAGCTATTGAGATATCAACTATTCCAATCGAAAAGCAATCAGAGATAGTTGGAGAAATAATTGAAAATAATCTTTCCGTAAAAAGAATAAGAGAATTAAAAATGATTTTAAGAGACAATATTACTGAAGACTATAGTAATTTAGGTTTTGCCAGTGGTAACAATTATTTATCAAAATCCTTTAAGATCACCAAAAAGGCATCACTGTCTCTCAAAGTTACTTTGGCAAGAATAGATAACTTAATAGAAGAATCGCAAATTTCAATCGAACCAGAACATAGAACAGAAATTATCAATTTTTTAATGGAACTAAGAATAAGAATACATGAATTGATAGATGATACTATAAAATTCAAAAATTACAATAAAAAAAAAATCTTGAGAGGTAAAAAAAATACCCGCAATTAATTATTTTTTCTTTTTTGGACGGTGCTGTTAACAGTGCTAGGAATCCATCTGTCTGAAGAGAGAAACACGTTTGTAGTAAAAAATTATTTTATTCGATGATTGTCTTCAAGTATGGTAACGTTCCATTCCTCAATGGAGGTAGATGAATGTTAAATTAACAGGACCTTTTGGACCTAACAATGTCATTCCATAAACAACAATGCATACAGTTACTCTTACTCTTGCCTGCTTATAATTGATATTGTAAAAGTCAATTTTTATTCCAAGTATTATAATATATACAAAGTATTACTTCATTATAAAGAGTTGTTAGCAATACATTTGTAAAACATTCAAAAAGGAGGAGAGTTGATTTCATGTAATATGCTATTTATTTACTTTCCATAAAAACATAAGAAGTATAATATAGATTTGATGTGGTATTTCTTATAATATTTTTAACCATCAAATGGCCATAATACAAAATAAATATTAGTTATTTTGCTGTTATTCCTCCATCTATATTGATTTCCGCTCCTGTTATCCATTTGGATTTATCAGAACAAAGAAATAAAATAGCATTAGATATATCAGAGGGTTCACCAATACGACGAAGAGGAAATGATGATTCTAGAGTTTTCCTTGCATTTTCATCTCTCATAAAAGGTTCTAGAAAAGGGGTTCTAATAGTAGATGGCACTATACAATTGCATCTAATTCCGTGCGGTCCATATTCTACAGCAATATGTTTGGTAAATGAAATTATACCACCTTTAGTAAGTCCATAGATTGACAATGGCACTCCAGGGATTGCTCTTGTTCCCAAAGTAGAAGAAATATTAATAATACAACCATCCTTATTTTCAACCATAAGCGGTAAGACTGCTTTTGTCATTTGAAGCGCACCTATAATATGAACATTGATAAGACTCATCCATTCATCATGGGTTGTTTCATGAAAAGATTTAGGATCATTTATAACCCCTGCATTGTTTATTAAAATGTCAATCTTATTATAATTATTTGTTATTTGTTCTATCATATTTAAAACATCTCCTTCCTTAGCTATGTCTCCTGGAAGAATTAAAATATCCTTTTTATTACCTATTTCCTTCGAAAGACTAGTTAGTTTTTTAGCATCACGTCCATTTATAACAACTTTGCAACCTTCAGAAATTAGAGATTTTGTAATATCTCTGCCTACTGTGCCGCCGGCTCCAGTTACAATAGCAACTTTATTTTTTAAATTCATATACATCTATGTTATAATATTTACATCATTTTAAATCGATCTCTTTATATTCCATTTTTATGATGATTAAGACAAAAATAAGTAAAAGAGTTATGTTAGTTATAGGTATGACCTTAAAAAAATTCTTATGTGTTTAGCATAGATATCACATTGCAATAGATATGGGATATTTTGAAGAAATTTACGATTGTCTTTATTTTTAGTCTGTTTTTGTTAATATTTATAGAACAAGAGTATTTCGCTATCCTATATGGCGGAAGAAATCATAACTATCACTCCAGGATCTAGTGATGAAAAAGAGAAAGATTCTATGATATCCCATATACTCCAATAAAGCCAGGAAAAATAATAAAGTGGAGTAATGCAGACAATATTCCCCATGAAATAGAAATACTAAGTCAGAATAATGTTACCAGTAAAAATTATAAAATCAATCCTAAAGATACTTTTTCATTTAAATTTGAAAAAAATGGTAAGTATACATTTCAATCTCCTCAATATCATTTGATGAAAGGAATTGTTGATGTTACAAAAATATTAAAACTAAAAAACTGAAGTAAAAGAGATCGATGTAGAAATTACATGGTCACCTTCTACGCTAGAAATGAACTTACTCATTTTAAAATCATTTTTACAGATAAAAACAAAAGTAACACAAACATGTAGATGATATTTTCGCTAGAAAAGATAAAATAGGTAACTTAATTGCTCCAAATACCCCTATTCCTTCAAGATAGGGAACGGAAATGACCCAATTTTAAAATTGACCATTTACAAAATTTGCTTTTAGAATTAACAATAAGTGGTTTATCATTTCAACTCATAGATCCACAAAAAGTAAAAGTTGTATTTGAATAATAATAAATACTAAAAATTTTCAAAGAATTACTTTGACAAGATTAATAGATTTATAATATTTATGTAAAGAGTGTTATCTCACTTAGGTAGTTGATATGAATTCTATAGAATTAATGAAAAAAGAAATTGAATATCAAGTAGATTTATTAAAAATTAGTATCCTTGAAAAAAATAAAAATAGCTCTGAATACCTCTTTGTAGGTTCAGGTGATTCTTTTGTTTCTGGTTTAATAGCAAGTTATGAATCTAATTTTAATTGTTTATGTATAGATCCTCTTGAATTAATAATTAATCCAACTTTAAGTAAGAATAAAATAGTATGCTTTATTTCTATTTCTGGAAAAACAAAGGAAAATATTTTAGCAGCAAAAAAGGTAAAAAAATACTGTAAAGAAACAATAGCTATTACTGCTAATTCTACTAGCGACCTTGCAAAAAATTGTATGAGAGTAATTAATTTAGACTATCAAAAACCGCCTTTGGCTACTGCAGGAACACTGGGCTTTATGTTAACTACAATGACGGCATTAGCATTAGCAACGAAATCAAAAGCAGTTAATAACACCAAATTAATTTATGAGAAAGCTGAGCAATTTGCAAATGACACAATTGAAAGAATTAAAAAATATTCTTCGTTAAATAAAGACCCATCCTTTTTTTTTCTAGGTAACTCAACTTTATTTCCAATTTCTTCTTACGGTTCATTAAAGATAAATGAAGTATTAGGATTAAAATCGTCTGCATATTCAGTCGAATATTTTTGCCATTCACCATTATTTAGTTTAACACATAAAGACATAGTAATTATTTTTTCATCCAAAAAGCAATATATCAATAAAAAAGCTAACAAGTTAAACTCTCTTTTAAATAAGCAAAAATTTTATTCATTTCTTATTGAAATACCTTTTAATACTAATATAGAAATCATATATTTCTCTTCTTTCTTTGTCCAATTATTTGTATACGGCTTAGCCAAAGAAAAAAAATTAAAAAATTGTTATTTCCTAGAAAATAAAGAGTTGCTTAAAATTAGCTCTGATCTAATATACTAGATTAATTGTGGTATATAAAGGAGACAATTACCAAAATTTTGAAGCAAGTCAATGTAAATAAAGAAATACCCAATGAATTTTATTATAATTATTAATTGGATATTCCTGATTACTATAGCATTTTAGGAGTAAGTGAAGATGCGACATTCCTAGATATCAAAAAGTCATACAGACTTCTGGTGAAAAAATATCATCCTGATAGAAATTCTGGAAAAGAAATTGAGTCAGAGATGATAAAGAAAATTAATATTGCTTTTGAGGTTCTTTCTGATAAAAAAAAGAGGATGGAATATGATCATTTATGTTCAGAAATTCAAACTTTAAATTTAAACCATCATAATAGAGAAAATGATACCAAATTAAGAAATTATAATGAAGGCATAGAAAATACTACTACCACAACCAAAAGGAAAATTCCTACTGAAACATCTAGGTTTAAAATTATTGTTGAACCATCTTTATGCATGGCTTTTGGAAGTTGTGAAATTCTAGCGCCACATGTTTTTCATGTGGAAACTAATAAAATTATCAATCCCAAGGCAGTGGTAGTATCAGAGACTGGAGACAAATTTGAATCTATTTTAGATGCAGCAAAAACATGCCCAACCAAAGCAATCATAATTATTGACAGATATACCGGAAAACAAATCTTTCCTTAATGTAAGTGTGGTTAAAACATACTATTTATTGTCAGAAAATCCGTGCTAACTATAATAGTTTTAAGTGTATCATCTTTTAATTTAAGTGTAACCATAGGCAAAATCTGAATATTAGAATTCGGCTTGTTCTTCTGATAAAGATCGCTAGCGTAATAGATTACTTAATAAATTAAACTACTAAATAAAAAAAATAATTAAACCTGCAATCCAATATATCTAGAATAATAGATTAATTAATAGTGAATGAATGGAAGCAATGATTTATTGTTTACAATACTAACCCAACTTTTTAACTGTTAGCAATAAGTTGAGGAGAAGTTTTATTTTTTGGGTATATCATTTCTATTGGTTATAATTTACTTGGAGGAACACAATTAAGACAAAAATTGTTCAAGTTCTCGTATTGAACATGACATTGTGGACATTCTTTTATTAAATCATTAATTATTAAGAAATCTACTATAAGAATAGTATGAAAATATTTACCTGTACTGGTCCAGTGGACCTTGAGATAGAGGTCGTAGAGACAGATCACGATATGTGCGACAACTGTAAATCTAAAGTCATAAACGCTATGCAAGAGAGACTGGAAGAATCAAGACCTTTCATCAAGCATAGGGATAGGAAGGATCCATCGGAGGAGATAGACGATGTGTCTTTTAGATTGCTTGTTTTGCCATGACGTGATACGAACTCGGACTATTTCATAAGTTCTACTGAATAATATCGCTAGAGTAATCGATTTATAAATTTCTTAAAATCTCATTATAGATATGGAAGTGGATAATATTTTTGTTATTTATTTTAATTAATTGTCTGTTAGTAGGATAAAAAAAATAAAAAAGAGAATTAAGGAATGTGGACTGGTGGATTGTCAAAGCATAATGCGTTTACAGTCAGTCCTATTATGGAAGTTTCTTCATTAACTGATACGCCTGCTGCCCATCCCAGTCCAACTGTCGGGTTCGATATAGCCTGATCAAAGACGGTTGAAATCGTATCATTTGATTCAATGTCGGATTCTATAAGATTGTATCCTCCATTTAATACGAGGTCACCTGGATCACAAAAAGCAAGACCAAAAGTAAATGTTTGTGGGGGCGTCGTAGTAGTAAAATTGTTAACTGAATAGACATTTGTAGCATTTAGTTGAGTAATACCTGATGGTCCTTGTGGACCTAATAAACCTGGAATGCCCTGAATTCCTTGTATTCCCTGTGGACCTGGTGGACCTTGTGGACCGGGTGGTCCGGGTGGGCCTTGAGTTCCTGTTTTATTGTCTCTATTGTTATCTTTTTTATTATCATCAAATTTAATATGTTTACAGAATTCTACTGAAGATACAAAGAAGCCTTCAAAAGGACCTGTTCTACATTCATATTTTTTGTCATCGGTTGGATATTGGCTATAATAACTGTCTCCATAATTGTCGTATCCTTGAGCTATTACTGCATTATTGTTGCTGAATAATGGCATTGCTGATAACATTACCAATGAACTCATCAAAAGTCCAAAAGTAAGTACTGACTTGTGCATATCTTGATATCAAAGAAAAAATATATCTGAACTGCGAAAAATAGTAGAGTAAGAAATTCTATAGCGAAGATTAGGGAATGACAATTAGATTTCTCATTATCTAATTAGTTTATTCAAAATAATGCTGAAAAATGTTTCATAATTTGTTTCTTTAACTACGACTTATATCGCTAGAAATAATGCTAATCTAAATATTCAGGTACCGCTAGATCCACAAGAATTTTATCAAGACTTTGGATATCTGTTACATCCTAAGACTGGCAAACCAGTAGAGAAATTAACAGATTATCAGTATAAAATATGGAAGAATGACAATCAAGCAAAGTATCGTGTAGTAATCAAGAGTCAAAAAGTAGGAATATCTACCTCAGCATTGTTGGAAGATTTTCAAATTGCTTTAACAAAGGCTAAAGGATTTGACATATTAATAATCGCACAGACACAAGCACATGTTAATGAACACTTAAGGACTTTGAAGAATCTAATATTAAATTCAGAGAAATATAGACAATTTTTGATTACTGATCCAAGTGAGTTGTTGCTAAAAGAAGAGAAGACTAAAGTTGGAGTAGCATACATTAAGAACCCAGATAACCCATTACAACCTTCTAGAATTATTGCTTTAGGTTCTTCTGAATCACAGATATGGTCCTGGAAAAACATTAAGCATATTCATTTTTCAGATATAACAGCAAGTAAGTTAGTAGACGATACTTCACTATTTGCTGCAGCATTCTCAAGACTTGCTAATACTGACGGAACTATGTTAATAGAAACTCCACCACGTAGACCAGTTGATAAAGTTTTTGAGATATACGAGAAATATTATATCAATAAAAAAAATAGTGAAGGTTTATTTCATATCACGATTGTAAAAGCGGATGATGTTGTTAATGCTGGTCTTATTACTGCAGACTTCTTAAAAGCAGAAAGGGAAAGGCTTGGACCGTTATATTCTCAATTCTATGAAGGAGTTTCTATCTGTTGGAGGTAATGTATTTCCATACCAAGATATTGACTATGCTATTGAATTAGGAGAAAAATACAAGGATTTACCAATAAACCCATACTGTTTACACTTTGGTGGAGTTGACTTTGGTTTCTCTAGTTCAACAACAGCCTTATACTTGGCCGAAGTAGATACAGAGAATCAGATTGTTCGTATTGTGTTGGGAAGAGAATATGATAAAGAGACTCCTTCTCTTATTGCAGATGAGATGCATAGTCTGCATAGGCAAATTCCTAATCTCAAATGGTTTGCTGATGGTGCTAACAGGGGCGCTGTTAACTAATGTAAATCACGCTATGGAGAAAGGTTAGACTGGGAAAAATCTGAAGATGTAAGTCCAGAAGATAACTTTGTAATTCCTGTTTCATTTAGTAAATACCATAAGGAAATGTTAGAACATACTTATCACGTTATAACAAAGAGAAAGATAGCAATATCAAAAGAGTTCAATAAATTAATTTCTTCGTTAAGAACTGCTTGGGCAGAGGGTTTTGATTTACAGAAAGATTTGACAATGTATGATGATCATTGTGACTCTTTGAGATTGTTATTGAAAGGCATAGTTTTCAAAGGAGTAGATGATTACATAGATATGAAACGAAGATCTGCTTATGTGTCTATGGTGTCAGATGATGATGACGAATCAGACATTGATCACATAACTTCTTATTGTGAAAAATGTAACTCATATGGTTTCTTATCAGAACTAGGACCACGTATATATCCAGAAGGCCAGCCAATTCCACATGATTCAGATAATTGGCTTCAATGCTATAGATGTGGAACTATAATTAGCACAGTACATGCCAAACATGAAAATGAATTTGGTACTATTATTGATCCTCCAGAAAATATACATGAATCTAAAAAAGTTACTTTATTACCAATACACCCAAGGTCAAAAGCATTTGATAGAGAAAGGAAGCGATTTCTAGGATTGATAGTACGAAAAACTCAGCAATAGAAAATGATAAAGATTTACAATTACAATTAGCAAAAGGAAAGAAACTAATTAGTTATAACGATTCTACGAGTTAATTAATAATAATATTAATAATACTTTTTTGGGGGTGGAAATAGTTCCACCTTTTACTATTGATTTACTCATATTTCTTTAGTATTTCCTGCTTATCCGAATAACCCATGCCTTGTAATAGCATATTACATATTTCTTGAGTATTTAATAAATCTGGATTCTGATTTACTGGTATACCTCTTTCTTCTATTGTTTCATTGAATTTTATACAAACATAAGTATATTCGTCTAAAATACTATTAGGACTGGTACTACTACTACTACTTTGTGCAAAAATGACGTGACCAAATGGAGCAACAGCAGCAAATAATATTACTCCAATAGATATTATTGTTATTATTATTCCAAGTGATAAGGATATCAAATTATAATTATATCTTATTGCTTCCTTTTTTCTTTTGTTTCACATATTCATCAAGTGCTTCTTGTATTATTTCAGTCAATGTCTTATTCTCATCTATGGCTATATGCTTGAGTTGCTTGATAATATCCT
>DATDKD010000141.1:0-3477 GCA_036520175.1 Nitrososphaeraceae archaeon | reverse complement strand
AACTTTTCTCTAGTCATTTCCTTCTTCCCTAGTCAATATTGTCTTTTCTTTCGCTCCCTCTTGAATGTCATAACTTTTTTCACCATTGATCTGACCAGCTACATTTCCTCCTCATTTTAACATCATTTGATGTTCCTAAGGATTTACATCTACCTTCGGGTTCCCCTACGAGAAGTCGGACGAGCAGAGTGAAAATCAGCAGGCTCCTTATCTTGAGAAAATATCAAGTAAGCTGAATAAATAAATTGTAGACATCAAAAAAAATTATTGTAAAAAAACTTATCGGATTATACTAACAGATTAGACTAGGATTTCACATTAGTAATTTTTTAAAAAGATTTCCTAAGAAAAAGTGATTTAAATGTATCGATTTATCTTGTTTTCAACTCTACTTTATTCAAGGTCTCTATTTTCTAAAAATTTTTACGCTTTCGAATCAATTGTCGAATGGAATGACAGAATAAATGTAAATTTTAATCAAAAAAATCATTAGGTGTTTGTATACATGGATGAACGAATTAAGAAAACCTAATTTCATTTTTCTTAGTTTTTATAACTTTATTTGCTGCATTTAGAATAATATTTAATTATATTCTTTCCTGTACAATAATTATTATTAAAGAACTGTCACATTAAAAAAATACACGTCAGAACTGAGTTTATTAGGTCATGTTTTCATACATCATTTAGATTTACATGTTTAATTACATTCAATATTGATATTATTTACTCAATTTTACTTGATATATTTAAAGTTAGAAAATTTTAGTAGAATGTATTACTAAATATAATCAGATTGTAAATATATTGTAAAACAAAGATTGTGTTGTGTTTAATTATAAATTTCATGCAGTTTTTTTTTTATTGACACTTCTAATAGGTTTAATTTTGTTATCTCAAGAAATATCGAAAAATGATAGTGTAATATACGGAGAACAGAAGGATAAAAAGAAATACAATAATGGCAATTTTAAAGTCTATAATGATTATTTAATTCGAGATCCATCCGAATATGGAATTAAAGATACTTATAACAAGCCTAATTAGTTTGATAATTCAGTCGATTTGGGAGATCCAGACTCAACGATCCATCCCATTAAATGACAAGTTCACTATCTTTAAACCCACTTTGAAAGGGTAATTAATTAATTCGATTAAAACATTTTATGTTATTTATTGTAGATAACTTTCATTCCTTGAATTGGCATTTAGCGTATTGAAGCAGATATGTGAAGTATTAGATTGTATTCTGAACAATCAAAATGACGACAAGTTACAGGACCATAAGATTGTTAACAATAGCATTCAGCAAATTAATATGAGTACCTCCTTCTACACAACCGTCTTTACCTTAAGAGAACTAAAATATCAGTACAATTTGGGTTCTTACAAAATAGTCTCTTGACTTTAACTAACTTATACGTTAAAAATTTTAGTTAAGGAAAATATAAGGTATAATTCCTTAAAGTTACCGGGCTCCTGGAAATATTACTTTATTGCACCTCTTATTACAAAACTGGTTTATTGTCTGATTTTCAAGATAATCTGAATTAAATATAGTCGAGTAGAATTTAAATATGTTATATCCACTTTAGATTATAATGAGTGAAAAAGAGTGTGTTTTGTGTGGAACAGTAGTTGGTGAATCCACAGAAGTAAATTTATGCAAGGAATGCATGAGCTGTGCAGATTGTTGTATTGGACTAGAAAAGCTTTAATACTTGTGTTAAGATGACTATCATTCTAACATTTTCAATATATCAGTTGTAGTTATTATTCCTGTTACATTTCCTTTTTCAGTAACTAAGATACATTTTGCAAACCTTATAAGCGGTACTAGAGCCTTTGCAGGGGTAATCGAGTCTACTACGGGAGGAGAAGGCTCCATAACATTAGCAATCGTTATATTTTTGATATTTTTTTCATCATTTTCTACCATTTTCTTTGCTAAATTATCTTCAGATACAATTCCTACAATTTTTTGACCCTCAAACACTGGTACTTGACTGACAAAATTAAGCCTCATTTTCTCAAGTACACTATAAAGTATATCATCTTTTTGGGCAAATATGATTTTTCTACTACAAATGTCTCCTGCTTTTTTTGCTGATTTACCTTCTAAAGTGCTTAATACTTCAAAAATTTTTTTTGCTGTATCATAACTGGGCTTGCATCTTCCAGTCTCGATTTGATTGATCATTGATGTACTAATTCCTGTTAATGATGCAAGTCTCCTTTGAGTAATTCCTAACTTTTGCCTTGTTTGTTTAATGTATTCTAAACTAGGAAGCATTAGTTAGATTATACCACACGAGATTTATAATCTATAAATTCTAAATTATAATAACACAAAAGAGATTTACATTTTTTAGAACAATAATCATCTAGAGTTATACTAATTTTTTGTTGTAATTTGATAATGTTATTTTAAGACTCATAATAACAATAAAATAGTCTGTGTGAGAAAAAAGATTTCTATTAATGTCTTTTTCTAATGATAAAGAAAGTAAATGGGATTCTGTTAAACGTTATAAATTAAATAAAATGATTAATAAACTAGGCAATATTACAGGCCATGGAACGGAGCTTGTTACTGTGTATATTCCTCCACGAAGACCAATTTATGATATTGTCTCCCAATTAAAAAATGAAGCAGGAACTGCTTCTAACATTAAATCAGATTTAACTAGAAATCACGTACAAGACGCCTTAAGTAGAACTGTAGAACACCTTAAATTGTATAAAGAGCCTCCAGAGAATGGCCTTGTTATCTTTTGTGGAGCTATCCCTACCGGCAAAGGCATAGGAACGGAAAAGATTGAGATCTATTCCGTAGTACCTCCAAAAGCAGTTCAAATTAATCTTTATCGTTGTGACGACCATTTTTGGATTGATCATTTAAAGGACATGATGAAGGATGACAAAGTGATAGGTATATTGTCATTAGATACTCAAGAAGCTGGTTTTGGTATACTTACTGGCGACCGATGGGAGGTGGTTGAATCATTGACTTCTGGCGTGGCTGGAAAACACAGACAAGGAGGTCAATCAGCCCGTCGATTTGAAAGATTAAGAGATAATGAATTGAATGAATACTATCGCAGAGTTGCAGACTATGCGCAAAAAATCTTTATCGATGAATATGATGTCAAAGGAATAATTATTGGAGGACCAGGTCCAACAAAAGAAGGTTTTATTAGAGAAGAATATCTTGACTATAGGTTGCAAAATAATGTTATTGCTGTTTTAGATTCCTCGTATTCTGGAAGTGAAGGAGTAAGAGAGCTCATAGACAAAGTCAATGATCAAGGAATCATGGCCGATTATAGATTGATGGAAGAAAAAAAAATTGTGAAACGGTTTATTAGCGAGGTGTATTCAGGAAAAGGCTTGGGGATATACGGAATTTATGATGTTATAAATTCATTAAAAAATGGTTTTGCGGATTTGGTTATTGTAAATGATGATATCACCATT
>DATDKD010000140.1:0-2031 GCA_036520175.1 Nitrososphaeraceae archaeon | reverse complement strand
AAACTATATGTAGAATTTGCTCTTAGAAGTGTAATGCGTGAAGAATTTGATAAAGAGTTTGGTAGAACAATTTATAGTTTTTCAGAAAGAGAGAAGATAAAACTTGCTTCGTTTCCTTTAGATGATCATCATATATTACGAGTTTCTATAGAGAAAGAAGAATCCCATCATAGCGAAATAATTGACAATATAAAAAAGATTATCGGCAACAACATTACAACATAAGACCAAAAATAGCCATTTTATGCGTTCATTGCCTTTTATATTTTTTTATATCTTTTGGCAAATATTTCTTTATTTTATCTCATTATATATATATTACACTTCAAAAACTGTATTGCTGTAATTTTTCTTAATATCTCTTGATATTAGCATACTATTATTTCGTTTGATATTTGCATTCACATAATTGTCTTGGGCTTTTTGCTTGTAGACCAATACCAATAAATGATTTGGCTAAAATGGTAGAAGAATAATTATTTGAATAAGAAATGAAAACTCTAATTTGTAATATCGACTTATATAAATACAAGAATCTTTTTATTAAATGATAAGTTGCCTGAATTCTGGCAATATCTTTATTTGGTTGATAATAATGGCAGACTAAAAGTAAATGTAGATCCTTTACCATCAGAATTATTCTCAGCCCATATTCTGCCACCATGAGCTTCAATTATGCTTTTGGATACAAAAAGACCTAATCCCATACCTTTTTCAGATCTCGTCGCGAATTTTTTGAATAATATCGGCATAATGCTTTCATTAATACCGGTGCCACTATCCTTAACTCTAACTAATAATAAATCAATTTTATTGCTTCTTTTTTCTTCTGTAATTACTGTTATCGTACCTTCTTTGGTAAATTTAATTGCATTACTAAGTAAATTGGAAATAACTTGAGTTAATCTTCCTCTATCTGCTTTTACAAATAGAGAGGATTCTTTTTGAGAATCATTATATATTAACTTTATATTGTGTTTATAATCTATTTGTGTTTTAACGTCTTCTAATGCATTTGCTATCAAATCGCCTATGTCAACTAACTCCTTATGTAGAGTTAGTGACTGATTTTCAATTCTCGTAATATCTAAAATATTCTCTGTAAGTTCCTTCAGCCTTTTTGCGTTTCTGATAATAATTGATAGTAATTCCTCCTGCTTTGCAATTTCCATTCCTTTTTTAGAGCTAAGGATTTCAGCTAATCCGACAATGGGTTGAATAGGTGATCTTAATTCGTGAGCGGCTATATTGATAAATTCTTTATGCGTTTTTTCTTCCTCTTTTAATTTTTCACTAAGTTTAGTTACCTGTTCAATTAGATCTACTTGTTTCCAAAGACTTTCAAATATTGACACATAAGATATTACTGTTGATTTACTATTAGAGTAAGTAGCAAATCCTATCGCCTCATGTACAGAATCCTTTGTATCGTCTTTGAGTTCTATAGCCAATGAGTATTTTCTATCCACAACTAAAACAATAACCTTTGATTGTAAAGATTCTTCGATATGTCTAAATTAAATTTTTTTTAGTTGATGTCTTAATTCTGAAGAAGTTTCTTTTATTCTCTCATCTGCTGGAGTCAGAATCCTAATATCCAGTCCTCCTTGTGTTGTGATTACTTCTCGTAACAACTGAATTCCTCCAATGTGTTCTTGTATGTGGAATGCATTAGCAGTTGAAAATATTATCAATACTTCATCTTTGGCAGATCTAATAAGTTCAAAGCCAAGCTTCTGTACTTCAGCTGGATCTCGGATAATCTGTAGTATAATATCATCTTCTGATTTTGAACTTTCTTCTTTTTCAATTTCTCTAATCTCTTGTTCATTAGGAATTACTTTATTCCAAAAAGGATCAGAAATATATTGTTCTTGACCTAGAAGTTCGTTAAATTTATTGCCATATACACTTCTAAAACGTTTAAACATGGTAGCACAATCTTTTCCATCAAAATGATAGCGAATTCCATCAATAATTATTTCTTCTTCTTTGCTTGTCTCGAATTTTTCCTGTTTAGTTGATGATGAT
>DATDKD010000139.1:0-3502 GCA_036520175.1 Nitrososphaeraceae archaeon | reverse complement strand
GGTGATACGTTCGAGGTAAATGCTACTGTGATAAATACATTACCACTAAATATTACATTTATTGCAGGTAATTGCAATTCTGACTTTTCTACAAACTTAAATAATATCGTAGAAGAAATAATGACTCCTCAGTGTATGAATAGAGTTTTACCAACAGTACTTGAACCAGGAGATAAAACTACGCTTCAGGAACGTAGTGGAACAGGGAAGCAATATAAAGCAGTAGCAGAAGGTGAAGCAAACGGAAATGCGATTTTGTTATATAGTATAGAAGTCAAACCAGAAGGTTCTTTGCTGACAACAACATCATTGAATAGCCAAGTTGTTAAACCATTTAACGTTACTATACTTCAATAAACTTTTATTTTATGAGATTTATTGTTACAAGATAAGATAAATTTACATTTTGATAATTAACATTCTCTATAATGCGATTATCTTTTTCTTCAACATAATCCAGCGTATATTTGGGTCATTGTCACTATTTTTTATTTTTGAATCCAAAAAAGATATTATCATCTCTTTCTTGTTTATATTATAAAATTTAGTAACACAGTCCAGATATTTTGCAAACTCCATCATTACGTTTAGGTTATTATTCTGATGTCTTTCCGATGAGATATTATTTTTCATGTAGAATAGAAATTCATTTAATATTATGATATTTGAAGAATTGGATAAATTCTGAATTTTGTATCTAGTTGTAGATAACTTAGATACTATCTTGGAGTAAACCCTCTTCCTTTAAGATTTATTTTCATTCTCATTGATATGAAACCATATACACGTAACAGGCTCAGAGGTTTGACAGTCATTTTTGCCTGTAATCCTAATCATCCAGAAAAGTTACATAATTACTTTTAGGTATAAATAACAAATATTGCTGAACAAAGATATTTTTTAAATAATAAAATAAATAAAAATCTAAAGTAATTCAAAATATTATACAATGTTTATATTTTCTTTGTTTATACCCAGATTTTCACATAGAAATTGATTTTCTTTTTTGATATATAATTAACCTTTAGTAGTTATTTTTAATTATTAAAAAACGGGTAGCGAGATTAAATTTATACCTGCTCTGAACTCTGCTTTTTATAAAATTTTATCCACTATATTATTAAAATTAAAGTGATTGACAATGCTAAAAATGGGCTTTAGTATCTGATTTTTCCCCGTCATAAATTGTGATAGAAGAAGAAGGAATTAACTTTTTTATGTAAAACAATTCTTAATATAATTAGCAGAAAAATTAACTAGCTATGCATATATATTTGAATGGCCCTATCAATTTTTAAGTAACTTGATTCTAAAGATGCTCAGAACTATGAAAGCTCACATTCTAAGTACTTTGAATGTTCCCCAGCCACTATTAGTAGCATTAGCTATCAGCATTGCAATTACAAGCATAGTATTCGGTATATTCTATATGGCTGATATTGGAACGATGGGAATAGTAGATGCTGAAGCCGCTAGAAAATTCAAACCCAAGATAAACTAGTAGAATTAGTTATATTGATATACTTTCAAAATTTTATATCTGCTAATATTCTTTCTTCTTTTTACAATATTCCAGGTTAACCTTTATTTTTTATAAATAAAATAATGAATAAAGATTCGTATAGCTTAATTCATCTTTTACTTTTTGGTTAATCGAGTTCTGTACGTGAGACATGAAAAGATCATTTTCATTTGCAAACTTATCTCAATGTTCTGTACTCAACACTCAAAGTTGAAAGTATGAATGTCACAATAACTGCTATTACAATAGATATATTCTAAGGCAAGTTTTATATAATAAACATTTTGCAGACGATAAAAAAGATATTATTGTATCCAAGATATAGATAATATATAAAATAAGGAAGCTGAATAAAATTTACACTTATTGTTGTTGTGTTGTTTTATTACCCATAAGCCTGTTGAATTCATCTAATTCTTTTTCATATAATATTTCAGTTAAATTAGGATTTATTTTTAAGGCTTTCTCGTAATATAGTATGGCTTCATTGTCTTTTCCCATATTAGCAAGTATGAAAGCCATAGTACTTTGCAAAGTTTCATCCTTAGGATTATCTATAGCTTCTTTTTTTATAACTGAAAGTGCTTCTTCATTCTTTCCCATTTCAGCTAAAGCTTCTGCTTTGTTATTTATTGCATAAACATCTGATGAATTAATAGATAGAACTTGGTCAAAATACTGTATCGCCTCGTCATTTTTTTGCAATGCCAATAAAGCACCTCCTTTGTTAATTAGAGCATAAACATCTGATGTATTCATACGAAGTAGTTGGTCAAAATACTGTATCGCCTCGTCATTTTTTTGCAATCCCAATAAAGCAAGTCCTTTGTTATTCAAAGCCTTTGCATTGGATGAATTTATTGAGAGAATTTGGTCAAAATACTGAAGTGATTCATTATATTTGTGCAACTCCCATAGGGCAAGACCTTTGTGATTGAGAGCATCAATCTCTGATTTATTTATCATTAGGATTTTGTCATAGTACGGGATTGCTTCATCATATTTTTTTTGGTTAAACAAAGTATCAGCTGACTCGAACAATGTATCTAATTCTGTTGAATTACTAGTTTTTTGAGCAACAGCTAGAGAAGTAGTAGAAGCAAATATAAAAAAAGATGATAAAGCCAGAATAATTGTACTAACATACAAAAATTTCAAGCAATTAATTCTTTTAGATGATAATGATGATTTGCAATATGGCCTCATCATATTTAGATCTGAGAACGAATTAATATAATTTTATTGGTTATATGTTATTTATCTAAACAAAATACTACATTTTAACTCAATGTCCTAGTCTTTGAATTAGTACTTTTGATTCTATTTAATTGCTTATAATTTGGAGCAAATACTCATTTCATACCAAATAAATGGTGAAGCATTGAAGTAATAGGATCAAGCAGATAGGAATTCACGCTTCTTTATAAGTTAATTTAGTTAATTAATCATTAAATTCTTTGATGCGTATTCAGATTAGAAGAGGATTTGTGGAAAAACAAACGTGGATATCTATGGATTACTCTTGCTCTATTTGCAATAACTTTAAGTATGCATTGGACTTTTGCATGGTTTTCATATTTAGAGGAACAAAAAGAACATAATCAACCGATAGAAATTTCTGGTTACTTTAATATGACTTTCCGAGATACAATGGAAAATTGGCAATCGGAATTTTTACAATTGATATGGCAGGTAGCAGGACTTTCTATTCTTTTGTATGTTGGATCACCACAATCTAAAGAAGGAGATGAAAGAAAAGAAGAAAAAATGGATTTAATAATAAAGATACTGGATCAAAAAAATGGAAATGCTATGATAAAAGAATTGGATACAAAATATCCAAAGAAATAAGTATAATGAGGCCAATCTCGTTTATAAGATACAGCCTCTTTCTGATGCAGACGGAGATGGTAACATAGAAGAATGTTTTGAAGATGTCAATGTCAATCCAGCAAAAGTATGGGGAGACAATCACTGTGA
>DATDKD010000138.1:0-7337 GCA_036520175.1 Nitrososphaeraceae archaeon | reverse complement strand
TGCAACTTGGAGCGGTAGTTTTTGATAAAAAGTTTGAACCAAGTAAACCCGGGGTACTATCTAGTACGTGGGGAGGTGGTAGCAGAATAGATATGGCTATTGGAATAAAAACAATTGATATTATTTACAACGGAAAAATATTAGAAAAAGTAAATAAATCTGGAACTTTGTTAAAAAAATGTCTCAATGAGTTAAGAAATAGACATAATATAATAATGGATGTTAGAGGTCTAGGATTAATGTTGGGAGTCGAGTTTCATAAAAAAGAGATTAGAAACGAGGTAATTACTAGACTATTTAAGAATAAACTATTAGTTCTTCCCTCGGGGGTTAAGACGATTAGAATATTACCTCCACTTATTATTAGGGAGGAAGAAATATCCAAAGGGTTGGATATTTTTGAAAAGGTTTTGAATGAGATTAATCATTAAAACTATTTTTGCTTATAATTTTTTCGTGAAAATCAAGAGATCTATATAAGGCAACTATAGATGCAGCATTTAAAATTTTTCCATTTAAAAGCATTTCTTTGATATGATCTATAGTTAATGATTCAATTTTGATACTTTCCATTAATCCTAGATGTTGGGGTTGATTTTGTAAAAGGCCATAAGCTGCAAATATGTAACCTTTTTGTTCAAACATAGAGTAATCAAGAGTATATTCTCCTACAAATAAAATCTTACTAGCGCTATACCCTGTTTCTTCTTTGAATTCACGTATTGCAGCATCCTTAGGAGATTCACCATTCTCAATATACCCGGAAGGGATTTCAAATTGTAGTGAATCAACTAAATGCCTATAACTTTTAATTACTAATATTTTGTCGACAGAAAGAAAAGGGACAACTGTAGAAAAGTTTTTTCTTTTTCCTCGAATGTATATCTTTTTAAAACCATTAATATCCAGTAAATCTTCATATAACTGGATATATTCATTTGAATAGACTTTTTTTTCACAATCAAGAATTTTCCATCCCTGTGGTGCATTTTTTAACATTTCTGAGGGATAATTTTTTTTATATTTATTAATCTATCTGCTTACTGTATTTTAAGTACAAATATTAATTTTTTGTTGATGTTGATTGATAATTTCTTTGGATTATATCAGATGATATCTCTCATTAACATTTTTAGGTTATTTATTTGAGATAGTTAATTTCAAAATAATCAATTTAAATCGGTATTAAAGGAAAAGAACCATGTTTCAGTAAGTATGAGGTCATTAGACCTTTTTCTATCATTGTCTAAATACATATATTCATCCATCCAGCACTATTAAGGTTCAGTTTAAAGTATTGTAGAATAAACAACGTTTGGAAACTAAGATTGCTCTCATCATAAGAATTAGGTCGAAGACAAAAAGTACACCTCGAAGTGATTAGATAATATTACTTTACAACATTAAACGATCACTTTATTTTTAAATGACAAAGATCTTTATAATACAAATTTGAAATGCAAATCTCCAATTACTATTACATTCTTTAATTCCAAAACTTATTGCGTATATCTACAATTTCTTTTGTATTCTTAAAAATAAATTTTTTATTGACAATATAATTTAGAATAGAAGCAATAGATATTGCAATTATTACAACATAACCGTAATCAATGCTAGTCTTACCAAATCCGTACACTATTGATACTTGTATTATTACTCCAACAGAATTGAAAATAAAATATTTTAAATATTGTCTTAATACTATATCATATTTCATGTTTCTATCTTGAAAAGTCCAAAGTTTATTTAACATAAAATTAGATGATAAAGAAACAATAATTCCAAAGATACTTGATTGAATATGACCGAGATGAAAAGAGGTAAAAATGAAATAAGATACTAAATAATTTATAACTAAGCCAATTCCTCCAACAATATAAAATTTTGAAAGTTCCCCCTTCTGATAATATATTTTGTTAATAGCAATTAGAAAAGAGTCAAGAGGAGAAGATTTTTCTTTTACTTTTTTATAGTTTTTCAATTAAAATATATCTTTGTTAATTTGGCATCATTTATACTTTTTCTAAAATTCCCCACATTTCTGTTCACATATAGAAACGTTATTATTCAAATATCAGATAAAACTATCTCTTAATTGAATATTTCTACATTCTGCAGATTTTACACCGTCTTTACTCGTAATGATTTCTTTTAGCCCATTATAGATTAATTGATTGGATATCTTAGAAATAGATTTCCCTTCCTCTATAGTAAGATATTGTGTAGGTTGTATTCCTATGCTGCCTACAATAGATTCAGAGTATGGAAAAAAATCAGAAATTTGCGACTGATTAATTATAAGACTTAATTCACTTTTAGAAATAATAGCTTTGATAACTTTTTTGTTTAGGGAAGGATTTGCTGTATTTGTTATATTTTCTTCTTCCACTATCTTAAAATGGTATTTTTTTAAGAAATCATCCATCATGTCTTCGTATCCAGTCATCAAAAGGGGAACTTTAGCGTCCTTCAATTCAATATACTTAATTTGCATTTTTAAAATCTGGAGTCTGTTAGAAGCTACTAATTTTTGATATTTTTCATTAGCATTATCAATTAATTCATAACATTTTCCATCAATACTGACATTCACATGCTTTTCAGGATAAAAAGTAAATGCCAAAAAAAAACTAATTACACCCCCAAGTATGAGAATAAAAATGGATGGAATAGCGAGTTTACGGTGTTCTATCAATCTTTACATCCTTATATAGTTTTTAAATATTTTAATAAAAAGAAAATATAATATAAAGTTTTAAAATAGCGGTGAATTTTAATATTAGTTTATAGTATTTAATATTAAATGTTGAAATTTTTATTGCAAAAGAAAAACAATTGTACGAGTTGTAAAGAGAAATTTAGAACATCCGAGGAATTGTTAAAACATGCAAAAGAAATCCATAAACAGATTATTCGAAAATGCACTAACTGTGGAAAACAGTTTTTGAATGAAAAAGACAGGTTACATCACATGAAGGAAGAAAAACAAAGAGAAATAGATTATAGAAGGCACAAAAACCTGAAATAACATACTTTAATAATTTTTATATAATAAATAAATTCTATATTTTATAATAAAATACCAATTAACTTTACTTTCATAAAAAACTTAAATTAGAATAATAAAGAACCATACCTTACTCATGATTAATCTAATAACTTTTGTCTATCTGTACAATAGTTAAGAATGTAGAAAAGATAATATAATAAATACATAAAAAAATTTTATTGAGAAAAATTTTTATTACGGCTTCACAAAAAATTATTAATCAACTAGAGAAAAAATTTAGACATAACTTCGAGATAGAATTCGAATACTCTGATTCATTAGAAGGTAAAATCGAAGTAATTAAAAACAATAAATGGGTCACAATTTGTAGATTCTCTTCCAATGAAAGTTTGGATAATATTGTTACAATGTTTAATGTCAATTACGAGATCAAATCTAAATAAGTTTTGTATTTTTGACATCTAGTATTTTATTGATCCTTGAAATTATATATATATATATATTTCATGACTTTTTCTGAAACTTGAACCATTTCGATTTGTCTTGTAAATCATCTCTAATAAGACCTAACCCATATCCAATTACAAATGAAGATAATATAGGAGGAATCTTGCCGATAGATAGAATAGAAAGTAATATTACACCTATTTCTCCATGGTGGATTCGTCTCTCAAATAAATATACTTTTGAAGGATATTTTTTCTTCCAATAATGCATTGTTATTTCCGAAATTGCGAAGCCAACTATCGCAGATATAATGAGGGGTATCATACCTAAAGAATATTATTTAACATCACAAAAGTATTAAATTGTTTTCCCTAGCATGACAATACATAACTAAAACTAGGAGTAAAATAAAACAAGTCCAGTGAAGATAAAATATGATAATTGTATGATTTTGAGAAGTGATTAAATAATTTTTTAATCTGTGTTTTTATTAATTCTGTTTGTCTTCTTAAATCTTCTTCTTTGTGAGAGTTTCAAAACCTTCTCTAGTTACAAGAAATTTCATTAGCTTAATAGTATTTTAACTCATTTAAACTTTGGAGGAGATAAACATTCATGGTTGGCACTGAATATACTTTAGTACCGATTATGAATATTTCCGAGGATTACATTTTTAATAGAAATTTTATTATCTCAATTTTTTTAATTAATTCTAAAAGACTCGCTACATTAAGCTTATTGATCCATTCTATAACTTTAGTTTGGATCAAATAAAGTATTTTAGGAATAAACAACGATTTAATAATATAGTTACGATTTCAAAATATAGAGATATTAAATATTAGGAATAAACTTTTAATTGTAATATTGACTTTATTTAGGCACATTAGGATTATTTGAGTCACATAATGAATTCTTGAGAATTAAAACATCATGTAGAATTTTGCTGGAACTATTAGGTTTAAAAACTCCTATTCGTTCATATAATTTTATATTAGATATGAATTTATTAAGAAAATTATTACAAATAATTTTGTCATTATCAGAATCATCGTCTTTTAAGATAAGTATAGCATTAGTTACTTGTGCAATAAGTGATCTCTTTATTGTATCCCCAGAATTATGGACTACCTGAATAGTAATAATGTAATTAACTACTTTTTCTAACAAACTAATAGATTTGGAATTTACTTCCGGAGGATCATTAAAAGAACTGACCTTAACAAAATCGGAAGCGATACTATAATTCTCCTCAAATGAATAGTTTCTTGTATTTTTCTTGAAATCAACACTCGAAGTATAATCATATTTATCGGAAGTGATTAATAAGAAAAAGCTCATAAAAAATATCACTATTATTATTATACTGCGCTGGGCCTTCAAGTATCATTAATTATGACCAACCCAGATAAAAATCTAATAATATTATTATTGAATATTATAGTAGTAATTCGTTTAATGTACCACTTATACAGAGAGCTAATTAAGAAAACAATTGAGTTACAAATATCATGATAGTAATAGTGGTTGAAAGTAAAGCGAATAATAAATAAGGAAGAAAGGGAGTTTTTTTTCTGAAATTTACCTTATAGCTTAATTGTATTTGGATATTCCTTTTTTTACTTCGAAATAAAATAACTAAGTAAACAGGAATTGAAAATAAACCACCTAGAATTAACATATATGACCACAAGGAATTAAAAAATCTATTTGAATCAAAGTCTATATTTATAAAGGTTAAGGCTATTCCGGATGTTATAGATATAGTAGAAATTGGAAGTATAAATTGATGGATTCTTATAAGAATGGAAGAATATAATCCTTTTTCATTAATGGGTCCTAATATAAAAATTACAAAGAATGTTATTCCCCACCAGAGCACAGAAGAAAAAAAATGCAAATACAATGTTAGCAATTCTAAAATACTGTAGTAGCCCATCAAATAATTAATTTTATTGTTTTATTTAATTTTTAAGAGAAATTATTTCGATATGAAATTCGTAAAAGCTACTTAAAAAAATGTATAAGAACTCCTCACTACTAGATTTAACTTTCGAAATGTAAACAGAAAAATTAAATAATAGATTAACTTCAATGCAATGATTGTTTTTGTATCATATTTGATGATAGACGAATTGACAATTTAGTCTATTTTATGACGGAACAGACGCCTTACATTGTCATACTTTTATTCAATATTACATTAATAATTTGTATTAATTATAATTTTCGTAATTTTTAATACACTATATATTATTGTACTATTAAAAATTTAGTAATACGGCATTTATGATCGGAACAAGAAGGAAATGGACAAAAAAGGAAATGATAGTAATAATGTAAAAATAGTATATTTTAATCTCATGTATTTAAAGGAAATATAGAAAAAAGATACTTCAAAATTGGGTCTTTAAATAGTCAACCATTTAACTACTCCTTGAAAGGAAATATAAGCCTAGTAAGGAAATACTTTAAAGACTGACACTGATAAATCTTCAATTTATAAATTAATTTTAATTATCTCAAACTCTTTAGGAAAATGTAGTTACATTTGTATTAAAACATTGTGTAAAGCAATTATTCAATTTCAAAAGATTTACCTCATCCTCTTGTGTCTCAAATGGATAGACCTACTAGTATTAGGATGAAAATTATACTAGAAAATAAGTTATTGTCCTCAATGCAAAGAATAATATCAAAACAATGCAAAAGATGAGTTTTATTATCACAGATTTCCACTACTAGCAAAGAAATATTAACAATAGACAAGAACTAGAATCTTTGTAGTTCAATACAGAACCTTTCATTTCCAGATCAAACTAATTTTTTCAAAATCGTATCAAAGATTAGTAAGATAGTTCTTTTAAAAGATAAACTTAATTGTTATTTATTTCAGATAGTAATGAGATGGAATATAAATTGTTGATTGGGAATAATTTTATTTTTGGTAGTCCTAAAAATGTATACTATAAGAATTCGCAACTTTTCGGGATTGATGAGGATAAGGATGGTCCCTATATAGATACAGAACTATTTGATATAACTGGCAGTAAAATTGTAGACATTAAAAAAAATAATTTATTATTATGTAGTAATCAATTGGATAAAAAAGTTTTAAGAAGGGATCATATTTTAATAATAGATAAAGATGGTGAAATTATTATTGAATCAAGAGTTTTCGATAAAGACACAATTATTATTAGTGGCAAATTTATAGTAAATGAAGTAGTATTAATAATTACACAAAATTATATTTTGCTACCTAATGGGAAGAGACTAATGCATAGTAAAGTTAAATCAAACAATAATTCAGTTATCATAACTGAGAATGGAATAATATTATAAACTAATTAGATGGTATAACGACAAAACATTAGGAAATAGAATGTTTTGATAATAAACATTATTATAACTTTCTAATTTTGTTTATTGTGGTAAATTAATTTTTAAAGTTAACCTAGATTTGATCCGACATATGTTAAACTATAAAATTTATTGTATAACTTTTTTTCCTGGATTCATTATATTTGTAGGATCGAAAATGAATTTAATGTTTTTAAATATCTCAAATATCGTGTTCCCATACATTTGTGGTATATACTTTGTTCTACTTATACCATCACCATGTTCCGCCGTGATACTTCCCGATAATTCATAAACTTTAGAAAAGACATCTGTTGCAAGTGAAGCTATCAAGTCTTTGTATTTACTTGATGCGGTATCGATCACCGGTCTAGTATGTAAGTTTCCATTGCCAGCGTGTCCATAAAATATATAATCCAATTTGTACTTTTTGTATATCTTTAACAGAAATAATGTATAGTCATAGAGATATTCAGGATTGACTATAGTATCTTCGATCAAACTAATAGGCTTT
>DATDKD010000137.1:0-5647 GCA_036520175.1 Nitrososphaeraceae archaeon | reverse complement strand
AGAAGTACGATATTTAGTCGGAAAGGATGCAGTTTCAATTATCAATGCACGACAAAAATTATCAGATAAAGAATTTGAGAATTGGATAAAAGAAAGTCTCTTTCAGCAAAAAGGTTTCATACGCCAATAATAAAATTGCTATAAATTAGAATAAAATAATAATTTGTATCATTATGGTCTCAAATAAGAGTATTATAAATTAGTGTTTTACCTTTGAAATTAAAACCTTAATGAATGTTGGAGCAAAATAGTTCAATGAGTACACGATCTCTACATAAAATGATTAAATAGAATGGCCCATTAGATAATGGAACAATCATTGACTTGGTATAGGATTTTAAATTATTATTGACCAAATGTAACCTCTAATAATCTATACATCGTTATTCATTTCATACAAATCTGATATTCATAACCCCGTTTCCAATTTTCTATAGATTAATAGATTAAGCCTATGTCATGTTTTTCTGGAAATATTTTGGATCCTATTTATTGACTGATGATCACGACAACCAACATGTCTACATGAAAGACAAAGACGTAAATGAATCTCAATCTGAACCAATTTTTTTATATTCTTCACAACCCATTGTATTTCCTCGTTAGTAGCATTAAGGCCTCAACCTCGTTACAAAATGGTAATTGTTACTATTACTGTTATATCAATTCTACTAACCACTTTAGTTTCTCAAATGCATACTTTAACAGAAATGTTATCAATTCCTTTTCAACTAAGACTTTTTATCGGTATTACTATAACAGTTCTGTTAATGACTTAGTTAATTATGCCTCTTTTAACTAAATTATTGAGACCTTGGTTATTCAAAATATCTAAATAAAAATAATAGCTTTCAAATCGGTACTAGGTATAATAATCTTATTGTTTTAATATTTATTACTATAATATCATTTAATTTAACATATTGGTGAGTATTTAATGAAAAATCTTAATTCTAGATCGGAGACTAAAACTTTGGAAGAAAAATGTGAAATATTAGATATTTGGGATGTTCTAGGTAGAAGATGGTCATTACTAATATTAAAAAATTTAAGTATTAAAAAGGTAGTTAGATTTAATGAATTAAAAAGAAGTCTAAAAGGAATTAGCAGTACCGTTTTATCTGATAGATTATCAGAACTTGAACAAGAAGGTTTAATTACAAAAAAAATATCTCCAGAAATTCCACTAAAAGTTGAATATGCATTAACAACCAAAACAAAAGATCTGGAGCTGATTTTACAGAGTCTTAATAAATGGTGTGAAAAATGGGAAACTAAAAATTAGATTTAGAATTCAATATCGTTATTTATATAATATAATGAATTAATGTAGAAATGCAATCCAATTTAGACTTTAAAATTAAAATATACGGGAAGTGATTTGAATCTTATTTGTATGTAGTTATAATATAGTCTAATTCTATAGCATTTTAACCCATATTACTATTTTGTAAAAAAATAAAATATTTCAGGATAAAAACTAGATCTAAGAATAATGTTATAGATGGACTAAAGCATCAACTGATTGAATGGAGATTACACCAATCTTTTTTTCACTTTTGTCATTTATATGCTTGAGCTTTTTAATTAAATCTTCTAAAATATCTGACTCTGCTATTGTAACTATAGTTTTACGATTTGAGGATACTACTGCAGTTTGTCCCCCTGCTTTCCCAGATCTTATTTTTTGTTTGGACTGTCCATAACCATGAGAGTCATACAAGGTTGCCTCTAATTTTAAATCCTCTATTTCTGATATTACTTCATCAACTTGCTCTGGACTAACAAAAATTTCTACTTTTTTTAAACCTGCAGAAATTTTATTTTTATCAGTCTTTTTAGATTCTACTATCTCAAAAGGTAAACTAAATTCTTCTGTCAATATGAAATAAAACCAACCGAAAGTTATAAAGTATTTGTTAATAGAAGTTATCAAATGAAAAATTTATAGAACTTTACTCTTTCAATCTAAAATAAGTTAATTTGTAAATACAAAAAGACAAATTAAAATCTATACTACACTTTTTAAGAGTAGCATATATCACAAAATCATTAATGGACAATTATTATAAGCCACCGAAGGCAACAACCTCTGAATGGAAGTTGAGAAATATATTGAAGTCTAAAAAAATTCCATTTTATTACAATAAAGTTATTTGGTATACAAGTTGCGATTGTTTTACACCTGATTTGATAATTGGAAAAAACCTTATTATCGAAGTAGACGGGAAGGTCCATGATAAAGAGCATAGAAAAACATTAGATAGGATACGTCAGAGAGCATTAGAAAATATGGGTTATACTGTACATAGAGTAAAAAACGAAGAAATTCGTGATAAACCAAATGATGTAGCAAATGAAATTAACGAAATTTACACTATATTATCTGATACTAAAGATAAAACGACAACTACTATAACAGAATTAAAAAAACCTCTTTATATCGAACCTATTCCAAACGTTATAAAGTTTAATTTAGACCCATGGGCTAGGTCATTAAATGAAGAATTAAACGACGAAAGCTGGTCAGTTGATTTTTTTAGAAAATCATTATCAAGATTTCATCCTGAATTAGTTAAAAATCAATGTGCAATTGAAAGATTAATTTTATTGTTACATGGGCTTAGTCTTCGAAAAACACAAGATGGTAATAAATTGGATTTTGAATATTCATTAAATTTCTTTAAAAAAAGTCTAAATTTATTGGAAGAAATATTTCCGGAAAATGGTAATATGGCTGCTATACATCTAAAAAACATGTTCAATGAAACTTCTCCAGGTTTTTTCAAAAATTTAATCTTTAGAGGTGGACCAAATATAAACCCAGGAATAGTTTCAATCAAGAATAAAGATTCTTTGAATTGCCATATAGATAGTTTCAATAAAAACTTGGCAGAATTAGGAATAACTGTAGAATATTCAGACATTATACAAGAATGTAAAGCAACATTGCAAAAGTTTAATGAGAAGGAAAAAATAGATTTTACTTGGCTTATAGAATTGATGGATACTAATTAAATTTTTTACATTATTCTTTAACAATAGATAATTTTATTGCATTACTATCATTTCTCTAGGTATGACTCTGCTATATTACAAAATATTACAAGAAATCAGAAGGTTCAAAAATCTGTTCAGGCAAGTTAATAGTATGAATTACAATAAACTAAACCCTGAGGAAGAACGAGTCATTATAGGTAAAGCAACTGAACCTCCTTTTACTGGTGAGTATGACAATTTTTACGAAGACGGAACATTTATCTGTCGTAGGTGTAATATGCCTCTCTTTTCATCAAAAAGCAAATTTGATTCTGGATGTGGGTGGCCCAGCTTTGATGAATATTTCCCCCATGCAATAAAGCATGTTCCTGACCCTGATGGAATAAGGACAGAAATTGAATGTGCAAATTGCAATGCGCATTTAGGACATGAATTCCTTGGAGAGCAGTTGACAGACAAGAATACACGCGAATGTGTCAATTCATTATCTATTCGTTTTATCCCAAAGGACAAGGAGTTACCAAAATAAATGAATAATAATAATAATAAAACTGAAATAGCAACACTTGCTAATGGCTGTTTCTGGTGTACAGAAGCAATTTTCAAAAAAATTAAAGGTGTTAAATATATTCTCCCGGGATACACTGGAGGAACATTAAAAAATCCTTCATATGACCAAGTATGCACTGGTAAATCTGGGCATGCAGAATCAATTCAAATAGAATTTGATCCCAAAGTTATCCCTTTTGAAAAAATTCTTGATATTTTCTGGCATACTCACGATCCGACAACGCTCAATAGACAAGGTAATGATATTGGCACTCAATATCGATCTGCAATCTTTTATCATGATGAAAAACAAAAGGAGATTGCAGAGAAATCAAAAAGAGACCTAGAAAAAGAAGATGTTTACAAAGATCCAATTGTGACAGAAATTACTCCCTTTAAGAATTTTTATACTGCTGAGAATTATCATAAAGATTATTATGAAAAACATAAAGATGATCCATATTGCAATTTTGTTATTGATCCCAAACTACATAAACTGCTTCAGAAATATAGAAATGAAGTAAAAGAAGAATATAAGTAGTTTTTTTATTAATGACTAAGATATTATTGTATAAATGCTAAAGAAATAATATTATGGATTAACTTCAATTAAATTCAATTCAATAAGCTGTTATTTCGATTATAGTGCCAGACTTAATTGCCTTTGGATTATCATCATTAGACATAGTCTAAAGATACAATATCAATAATAGATGTAAGTTAAAGAAGAACAGGATTGATGCTATAGGAGCTAGATCTTTAGGAACATCAAGTGTAATTGAGATCTGATTGATGAATTTAATAATTAATTTTTAGTATATGTGTGTGCGTATTATAACCTAAATTCTTGATATCATTAAGGAAATTCCATTCTTTTCTTATGTCAAGCCCATTTTTTGCAATACGATAAAGTGCTCTTGTAATCTTATTTTTATCTTTTACAAATGAAGTAGGAACATGCATTGCTATTAAGAATCCTTTGGTTGCAAACATCTTTTTCCAATCATCAGGATATGGTAAATGTACAGGAGTAAAATCTAGTGGAATTAATTCATGAGGTGGTTTATTTTGAGGATTCTTATACTTCCAAAGATATCCTATATATCCAGGACTTGATTCTAAAGGATCTTTACTTTTTGGTCTAATTACATTTTCTATAATTGCAGGATTATATGTTCTTCCAACTACTATAAAGGAAGTTCCTCCGTATCTCTTAACTGATTTTGATTTTTGTTCAATTTCTCTTTGATTTAAATTTTTTTTTCTAAAAAAACCGATCAAATGTACTTGTAGTATAGTTTTTTCAGAATTATATCCAAATAATTTTAAAAATTGTTCGATCTCATTTGTTCTATTAGGTGGAACCTGAATAGATACAATTTGTTGTTTTGATATATCTGATATGGATGATTGTAACGCTCTTTGTTGTATGTTCCTTTTTTGATGTCTTATTGGATTATTCTTATTATCCTGATGATCAACCATACTATTATTTTGTTTTCTTTATTAATAACAGATATACAAATTAAAAAATAATACTTTCTTTTTTTAAATGAATTCAAATGATATTTGTACTCTAATACTTATAGATTGCAGGGATTATAAAAATGACATTGGAAATACAAAAGGGCCTTAAATTATTGTATTAATAGAAAGCTGTTAAATTCTCTCAAGGAGGAATAATTTCCCTTATTTCTAAATCATATATATCAAAATTAAGGTTATTGGTTATTGAAATAATCATGGGAGATCCCCATGAAATAGTTGATGTTTTGTTTATTGCTTCACAATCATTCATTTTTGCTTTTCCATTATTATTTCCCATTACCCATCATCAATTTTTTCATATAATTTTACATATCCTTTTTTTGCTTCAGTTTTTACATCAACAAAGCTTTCCAGTTTTACTTTGGTATTATTATCAAAATTATAAACTATTGCTTTAAACCCAATTTTTTCTTATAAAGTTGCCTAAATCCATTTTTTCATTAGGTTTATCTATTATATATTCTCTGCATGGTATTGTTCTTTTTTCATTTGTAACTTTCCACTACTGAAATATTATTGTGATAGCTTGAACCACTACAATAAAGCATAA
>DATDKD010000136.1:0-4978 GCA_036520175.1 Nitrososphaeraceae archaeon | reverse complement strand
AGAGGATTTAGTTGAGGATCAAACATTACCCAAGAAACATTTGAATTTGGGGAAAAACCATTTGCATCGATATTAATATTAATCCCCTCCTCTGGACTACATTGTGAAGAAATTATAACGTTGGATTCTGCAAATACATTGTTGACCATTGGAAAATACAAGGGAAAGGAAATGGAAAGAAGAGAGAATGTCATTGAAGCTAAAAATATCATCATCACCATTAAATACATGATTTCATAGTAAAAATTTGAAGTACTGGTTAATATAGTTATAGATCTATTGTATTTTTTTCTATCTCTTGTATTATGAGATTTTGACAGGTAACATTTTGGTCTTATTCAATAAATTAAAAAAAGAGTCAAAAATAGATATTATGTTGATGATGGTATATCATTATATAGAAAATCTCAGGTAAATAACTATCATTGAACTAGTAATCATAATCTGAAAGTAATCAAAAAAAATATAAAATAAAAATAAATTAACTTTGAATACTCAAATACTGGTAGATATGAGGTTTTTTTACATCTTTTATAAGTCAACGATACATATTATTAAAGATCGTCTACTCTATCAAGGAATAACCATGTTAATGTATAAAATAATACAAGTTATAAATGGTTTATCCTTATCTTTTATTAGTCATGCCCTTTTATTAAATTCAAAACTTTAATACTATCATATATATTTTATTTAGATGAAGGATTTAATAACCATCTTTTTGGTTGTGGGCTTATCATTAGTTCTATTAAGTAATACTTACATAGTAATCCAACAAACCAATGCACAAAATAATACATCATCACTTGACACATTAAATAGCAATGAAAATATAGAAAAAAAAAATTACATTCTGATATTTGGTCAAAGAACAGTAGGAAACATTGATAATTCTACAAAAATTGTATCTTCTATTGTAGGTCAGAACTTAATCAAAATAGAAGAAGAATTTTTAGAAGAAATAAGTTTGGCCCCATCCCAACAATTAGAGGATCAAGTTGAGAAACTAATAAACGATGGTAGAAATGGAAAGCAATGTGGAGTTAATCTCACAACTCAAGATGGTCAAAAGATTATAGTAGATTGTCTTTCCTCTGGCAATACCTTAATATGGTATGTATACCCAAGCCATTAATAAAATTTTTTTTTATACCATACTTTATTTTTATTAATAATTATAAAACCTTACAAGAAGATAAAGTTGGAAGGAGAATATTATATGTAAAATACGTTATTAACAAAATCTTTTAGTTTGATTTCGATTCTATACAGATATGTAAAACAATAAAACAATTATGAATTACGCTGTTTTAACTTTTTTCTATATTCTAAAAAATTAATTATAGATCTTTTCACCATCTTCCTCTCAATCTATAATGTTATCGAAATTGAGGTGTAAATTTATTTGTACGCTTACTCTTCCTTCATATATGTTACATTTTAAATTGAATATTATGAAAGTATTGGAGAATATGAAATGTGAAATGAAATAAACTATTGATTATAATGATAAATCTATGTTATATTACAAATTGCTTTTGTATCCTTCTTAAACCTATTCTTTTCCTTTGTAATTTAGATGTAAAAATTCTACCATTTCTTTTATATATTTAATAACTATGTATTTACATGCTAAGAGCATATCTTTTGATTATATGTGATCCAGAATCTAGATTTCAGATTGCCAATATTCTAGAAAAAATGGACAATGTTGTAAATGTTGATATTATTAATGGACCGTACGATCTGGTTGTGGAAATAATATTCGACACAATGGACGATTTAAAAGAAAAAATACAAAATAATATTCAAAGTATTGATAAATTAATGTCAACTTTGACTTTAATTCTGTCCGAGGATATGTAACTCCAAAAGAAGGTTAATATAAAACTAAAACAAAAACAAAAACTAAAAGATTACTATTATTTTCTCATATTTTTTTTCTTGACAACTTCTAAATTGTTATCATTATTATCATAATATTCCCTCTATTTCTTTAATGATAATTATTTTTCTGTTCATAACTTACTGATACTTTAGCAATTTTTTTTATTTTAGTATTGTTATTAGATACATTATAATGAATTGTATAAATTGATGTTCCATGCATTCATTATTTTTATGTTATTTCTAAAAAATTAACATTAAAATTATTCCAAGTTCATTATTTCTGAGTTCTAACACTTAATTGAAAGGAAAAACTTTGTTAAATACTATTATTAACATTTATTATCAAGCATGAATGATGAATACAAGGATCTCAAAACAGCTGATATTGTAGCTGAAGCATTAATTGATTGGAAAGTGGATGTGGTTTTTGGTATACCAGGAGATGGAATTAATGGATTTATTGAAGCCTTAAGAGTTAGACAAGATAAAATAAAGTTTGTTCTAGTAAGGCATGAAGAATCAGCGGCTCTTATGGCATGTGCATATGCTAAATATACAGGGAAGATAGGTGTATGTGTAGCAACGTCTGGTCCAGGAGCAATTCATCTTTTAAATGGTCTATACGATGCTAAGGCTGATAATGTCCCTGTGATTGCTATTACTGGTAGCACTTTTTCAGATTTAATGAATTCTAGTTTTCTTCAAGATGTAAAACTATTACAACTTTTTTCAGATGTTGCTTCATACAATACAATGATTCATGTTCCGGAACAAGCTGAGATGGCGGTAGATATTGCTTGCAGAACTTGTCTTGCACGCAAAGGTGTTGGTCACATAAATATCCCGATAGATGTTCAGGAAAAAAATCTTAAAGGGAATTATTCCAAACATAAGGTTCCAGGTCATACCTCAGATATTTTTGATTCTTTTGCACTACCTGATAAAAAATTAATAGAGAAAGCAGCTAAAATACTAAATGTAGGTAACAAAATTGTAATATTGGTTGGTCAAGGTGCATTAAATGCCTCAAGAGAAGTATTGACAGTAGCACACAAATTAAATGCACCAATAATCAAAGCATTACTTGGAAAAGCAGTTATTCCCGATGATCATCCATTAAACCTAGGTGGCCTGGGAATGCTTGGAACAGAACCTGCAAGTGAGGCTATGAGTGAAACTGATACGTTGCTTATGATTGGAACGTCATTTCCATATATGGAATATCTTCCTAAGCCTGGCCAGGCAAAAGGAATTCAGATTGATATGAAGCCTGAAAAAATTGGACTGAGATATCCTGTAGAAGTAGGACTAGTTGGGGATTCCAAAACGGTTTTGTCAGAATTACTTCCTTTATTAAAAGACAGAACACCTAAAAATAATATAAAAGACAATTTAAAAAATCATGATAATAATAGTAAAATGGATATTTCTGATATAAGTTTGCAATTCTTACACTCTATGCAAAAATCTATGGAAAATTGGAAGAAAATTCTAAAAGAGCAAAGCAACAGAGAAGATATTCCAATTAAACCTCAAGTCATTGCAAATGCAGTCTCAGAAGAATTAGAAGAGAATGCAATTGTATCTGTAGATAGTGGCAATAATACAGTTTGGGCTGCGCGTTTTTTGAAAATGAGAAAAGGAATGAAATTTTCAGTTTCTGGTAATTTGGCAACAATGGCATGTGGTTTACCATATGCAATAGCTGCAAAGATTGCCTTTCCTGATAGACAATCCATAGCCTTTGTAGGCGATGGTGGGTTCACAATGTTAATGGGAGAATTTGCTACTGCCGTTCAGTACAAATTACCAATTAAAATTATAATTTTGAAGAATAACCTCCTGGGAATGATAAGATGGGAACAAATGGCATTTCTCGGAAATCCTGAATATGCTGTAGAATTTACACCAATAGATTATGCCAAATTTGCAGAAGCAAGTGGTGGTAAAGGGTATACTATAAAAAAAATAGATGAAGTAAAATCTGTAATTGGTATGGCAATGAATGAAGAAAATGAATTTCCTACTATTGTTGAAGCATATATAGATCCATTTGAACTTCCTTTACCACCAAAAATAAATATGGAGTTCCCAACTCATATTGCAGAATCATTTGTTAGAGGACAGCCATATACAATGGAAATAGGTACATCACTCTCGATGGACCATATTCCTGAAAGATATAAGAGCTTTCAGTCACATTTAAAACAAAAGCAAAACAAGGAAAAAAATTAAAATCAATCTTTTAAAGAAAGGTCACAAAATTTTTTCTTTAAATCTTTCATTATACTCAACATGTTACAAGTTCGTTATCAGACGATGCATTTCAATTCATACAACGGGTTTATTGAATATAAGAAGTAATATGAGATCTAAGAAGATAAAAAAGAGATACACATTGTATCTTATTGTTTAGATTTGTTAAAAACGATATACATTACTTTTAGCAACGATATGGTTTTATTAAATTCCATTACTCCGAATTTGAATCAGTATCCCTAACACTTTTAAGAAATCGATAGTTATTATAGTTATGCCAATAGATCCAGCGTTTCCCAAAAACCACAAAGTTATCGGGAAGCATAAAAATGAAGATGGGCGATTTCACTTTGTGTGGGGTCCAGGACGATCTAATGCCGAGTCTTCCTCAAACGATCAAGTTCAAGAATCATACAAAACCAGAGGAGAAGAATATGTCCCATTAGGAGTCCATGGGACTTTTGTTGGAGTGGATTGGGACTCTTGTATTGCAGATGGAGCCTGTATAGAGGCATGTCCTGTCCAAGTATTCCAGTGGTACAGAAGTGAGCATGATTTACCCGCAGTAGAAATGACAAATGCTACGAGTGCTGGCATAGGTGAAAATCATGATCGAGAGGGAAGAAAAGACTATACTGATAAATCGGATCCAGTAAGAGAACATGATTGTATTTGGTGCATGGCTTGTGTAACTGTTTGTCCAACTCAAGCCATAAAGGTAGATGAAGCTAATCTAGAAGTACATAAAACAACAGCAGTAGAGATAACAAGTTAAACAAGTCATTTAGTTTCTTTTTTGATAAAAGTAGTAGGAGTGATTTTTTAATTA
>DATDKD010000135.1:0-12248 GCA_036520175.1 Nitrososphaeraceae archaeon | reverse complement strand
CCTATCTTATATAATACAGGTATCAGTATTTTTTCATAAAAGTCTAATGATGTATAGACTGATTTTGTATAATCATGATATAGTTTTATCAGTTCATTTATCTCATAGCGTTTCAACTTTTCCATTAAATTCGCTTGTAATGATTCATTTAGTTTAGTAGATTTTGAAAAATCAAGATTACGTTTTGCTAAAAATTTTATAATACTTGATTTGCTTCGATATTCTTTGGGAATTTTATTAATATTTATTTGAGATACTGGGCCTAAATACTGTTTTATAATTTGTCGAGAAGTGTGTTTTTCTTTGTTCCATTTACTTTCAACAAGATAAGCATAACCAATATTTTTTACTTGTTTTATTCTAATATATACCATCTAAATTATTATATTAACAAGTCTTTTATTTATTTTTAGTGCCTAAGATTATCTATAGTGCTAATAGGGCTCTCAGATGTAAATAAATATATTAAATATTTATCAGAAGCTAATAAATTCCAATTATCTAAACTATTTTCTATTCTACTCAAGAGCTCTAAAATAAAAAGATTAAAAGTGATACTAAAATTAGAAATTTTGAATTTTAATTTTTTGTTGTGTGACTGAATTTTTCTTTTGAAATCAATTATTATAAAGTTAGCACTATGAAATTTCTTGCCACTAGTATAAATAATAGTCGAACAATATAGTTAATATGAGACAATATATAAAATATTTAAAATTTAAAATTATTGGAACAGGCATATTAGCTTTAGTATCTATCATATTGTTCGCAAATTTTTTAAATTTCGAAAATACTTTAGGATTTTCTCTCTTAATCATAGGTAGTATTGTTATTATTGGCTATACTTATTTCAGATATAACTACTATAGAAAAATCAATAAACTTGATAAAGAAGTTCTGGAGAGTCTAAAATAGACTATTGAATATAGTTTTCATATGAAATAAGCATTAAATTGAATACTTAGATGATGGTGGAGATGGGCTGAGTGATAACCAACTATATTGTTTAGCAGATGTAAAGTAGATTAAAAAACCTCATATTTAGGGTATACCATAGCGTACTAAACCTAGTTAGGAAATAGGGATAGAGATGAAAGGAAATTTGAAAAAAAATGAATGAGCAAAAACTTAAACTAAACTATTAAAAAAAATGTAAAAATTTACAAATAACAAAAATATATGATAAAGAAAAAGATTCTCTCTTTCTGCTAATGCATTTAACAATTTATTTGATTATTATATTTTTAAAATCTTTTTTATTAACATGCTATAACGCATAATAAAAAAAGTAGTAACTCTTCTAGTTACAGGTTGAATACGACTTATTGTGTCTAGGTATTTTTAATTATAATTAAATAAAGCAAAATGAATTATAGTAAACTTTACTTATATGACTAAATCAATTTCTTCTAATATGGAAGAGTAAAGAATAATAAATTAACGAAAAGTTTATCGATTACATATTAAATTCAAATTATATAAGTGAAAAAAAATTGAAACAAGTTGCAATAATTACTGGTTGCTCTTCCGGTATAGGCTACGAAACTTCAATTTTATTAGCTAAAAATGGCTTTAAAACGTATGCTACTATGAGAAATACCGACAAAGGCAATAAACTAAAAGAAATAGCTGAAAAAGAAAATGTAGATCTTAAAATCATTAAACTCGACGTCACTGATGACCATTCAATAAAAAATGCAATAAATGAAATAGTTCAAGAAACCAATAGAATTGATGTTTTAGTTAACAATGCCGGTAACAATATTGCAGGAGCAGTTGAAGATCTCTCAATTGAAGAATTTAAGGAACAGTTTGAAACTAATTTTTTTGGGTTAATTAGAGTAACAAAAGAAGTTTTACCAATAATGAGAAAACAAAGAATGGGTATTATAGTGAATGTAAGTTCAATAGTTGGGAAAATGGCTATTCCGTTGAATTCCGCATATGTAAGTAGTAAATTTGCAGTAGAAGGATTTTCTGAATCTATTAGGTATGAACTAGAAGATTTTGGTATTAAGGTAATATTGATAGAGCCAGGTGTAATAAAATCAAATTTTTATGAAAATACAAAAATGTCTAAAAATTCACTAATGGATCCAAACTCCCCATATCACCCAATTGCTCAGAAAATATTTGATGCATTTTTGCCAATGTTACAATCTGCTTTTCCTACTAAAAAAGTAGCTGATGTAATTTTAGAGGCAGTAACCTCAGATAATCCCGAAATAAGATATGCAGTAGGAGATGATGCTAAATCCATTAATGAAGCCAGAAAAAAAAGATCAGATAAAGAATTTGAACATTGGGTTAAAGAAGGATTCTTTGAAAAAAAAGGGTTTGTAAGGTAATCAAAAAAAATTTAAGTATAATCATTATAATCATCATAATTAAAAATTAGTCACTATTATAAATAAGAAATAACTAAATTAAGGAAAATTATATTACTATGTAGTAATATTATCAGTATTATAGTCTAGTCATTTTATCAAATCGTATATACTATTGCCTTATAATTATAACAATGTACAATACATTATAGAATTTTAACAAATTGTTCAAATAAAAGCCTTTAATACATGAAATTTCGTTCTAATGCTGTAGAAGGGATTTCAAATATTTATAGATAATAACTATTGTCATGGCTCTTAAATTGCCTTCTATTATATGACCAAAGATAAATAAACTAATTGCGCTCATCCACAAAATAATACCATCTAAGAGAGGTTTATTCTGATCCATAATGTAAAATATTATAATATAAATTCCAATAATATAGAGTGGTAATCCAATACAATGTAATATAATATTAATTGGATGTCTGTGTGTATTTTTAATAGCCTTGAGTAAATTAAATTTCAACTTCTAAAATTGTATAATAGAAAAGCAAATTTTAATCTTATGAAGTATTATCAAATTATGAAACGTAGTTTAATCAAAAAGTTAACAATATCATTATTAAACTTTAATTAATCTTAATTGATTCAGAAACAGTCATATAAAACCAAGACCTTAATTTATCTCTCTCTCTTTCTATAATATTATGAGTTATAGTGTTTATATTGTAAACTAAATCAAAGTTAAATATGTTCAAAGTATAACGTCTCTGATTTATTCAAAAGAAATATTATTATTTTATTGTATAATTTTGAGTATCATCTAATAAAAATAGACCGTTTTGTATTTTGAAGTATTTGTACAATATAATATTGATTTATTAGTAGAATTAAGAGATTGAAGTTAGAAAAATTTTTATAATAATCTTCTATAGTATTGGTAATGATAAAAACGACTAATGTAGTAGTAGTAGTATTACTAGTCAGTTCTGTGTTTTCTTTCCTCTTCGTAGGATATACCAATGGAATTAATTTTGTTGTTGCACAGACTGGAAATAATGCCGACTCAGGTCCTGAGACTATTCAAGGTTTTGAAAAAGAAATAGGAGATAATAATAGTGCTATTATAAGAAATGATACAAACATCAGTAATCCAAATAATACTCTTCTTGATTCTACAGAAGTGAATATGGAAGAGGATTGTATGGTATTAAAAGATGGAAGTAACTACTGTCCATAAAATAAATCCTATTGATAAAACATAATCCCACATAATTTTTTTATTATCATCTACTTAATATTGTATGTGTATTTATGATATTTCTAGCCAAGTATTAATTAGTAGCTAAAAAGACACTATTTAGGTGCAAATATTATAAATTTCTTAACAACAACAACAATAACAATAGTAATTTTTATGCTCAAAAATAAAATAGTCACTTCATTGTAAATACTTTATAAAGTTCTCCTGTTTCACGGTCAACATATTTCCAGCCCTGATCAATAGATAATAATTCAAATTTTGATTGTATAGTAGGATGTAATAATTTATAGACTACATTTCCTACTGATATTTTGTTTGCTGCAGTTAATGAAGTTATCTTCGCTGCAACATTCATACTATATCCTAGTATATCAATTAGTGAACTTTTATCATAGCCATATTGAACGACAACGTCTTCTCCTTCATCTATTCCTATTTTAACTGATAGTTCCGGATAATCATGCTTGGTTAAGATTGGATTAATTCCATTTTTAATAACATTGATCATTGATTTTGCACATTGAACTGATTTGTCCGATATGAGATATTTATTAAAACCACAAGGAAAAAAAGAAATTATTGCATCACCGACATATTTTAAAACATAACCATTATAACTTTCTACAACTGAGGATATCTCATGAGTAAATGCTCTAATTATTGTTACCAATTGTTCTACGGCTAATGTCATGCTCATTTTAGTTGAACCTACTAAATCTATATACATAATAACAAGTTCTACTTTTGAATTAACATGATTGAGAAGAAATTCTTGTCCTCGTTTAACTGAACTATTATATTGATATCGTTCTTCTAATGCTTTCCAGAGGCGATCTTGTCTTTGGGAAAATAAGGTTTGTAAATCAACTAGTTCAACATTTCTATTTTCATTTTCTTTAGTTGAATTACCTATTATTCTGTTTAATATTATTGCATTTACATTGTCAACTTCTTTTTTTTGCTCCTTCTTTTTTTTAATATTTACTTTTTGTTCTGATTTGCGTTTGGTGCTTTTTGTTTTCTTCTCTGAAGTCAATGCTGATTAGTAAAAAGTAGTAGTAATACTTTAATTTAAAATTTTCAATGCTGTTGGAGGGGAATAGTATAAGAATAAATAGATTCAATTTATAAAACATATTTAAAGAGTACCATCCGCGGATTATCATCGAGTTGTCTTGTTTGTAGGAATTTAATTTTCGCGTTAATAACAACACAATAAAAATTACATATGATGACAAAAGTCAAACTCGGGATTAAACACGTTTAGGTCTAGATACCATGGATTTTTATAACTATTATGATAATATTAAAAAAGTTAAAATAAAATTGTATCTATACAAATAATTAATCACATAAGAATTAATATTTAAGATTCTTCATAATAGTAAAAAGTGCAGCATTTTTTGCTGCTATTTCTGCATGTTGTTTATTATGATTATCGCTTCCAATTATTATAACATCATTGTTATTAGGATGCAGATTTTCTATTAATATTTTTTGTACATTCAACTCATCAACTAATGCATTAAAATTAGTTCCAGATATTAGAAATTTTCCATCTTTGAATATTAATGTTGTAGCACCCATAGCGCCAGATTTGATAGCTATGTCTCGTTGTTCTATTCCAGAATGTATTGAATTAGCAATATTTTTTACTAAAACTACATAATTGAATTTACCAACTGTTATAGAGCTTTTTGGAATAATTGTCTCATTCGGGATACATAATAGTATTTGTGAAATTAATTTTTCTCCGGTATCTGTTAAAATTGTACCAGCATTACTTGTCATTATCATATTTGTAGTCTTCAAATGTTTGACTAATGTTTTAATGGACCCTTCTCCTAGTAAAAGTTCTTTTTTAAGTAAATCTCTGCTAATATGTCCATTAAGTTTTGCAAGTTGTAAGGCTTTGAAAATATGCCCTATACCAAATGAGAGTTGTCTAGAGGTAATATTCTGATGATAAACTTTTTGTAATAATTTCAAATAAGTCTTCATCAGTTAATTTATTTTAATAATATAGTATGATGTATGTAAATGTATTCATAGTTTAACTAATTGGGTTGGATATTTTAGACAACTGTTATATATTAGTGATTTCATAAGATTCAATAATATGTCTTTTTTAAAACAGATCCAAATCTCAGAGACTAACGTTCCTAAAGCTGCTGTCGGATTATTGATATTCATATTAGCATTTGGTTTATTTATTGTAGGATATGATCAAGGTCAGCTTTTTAGTCTTGTTCAAGGAGAACAAGCATACAACGATCTTTGGGTACATGAATTCTCTCATGATATGAGACATGCCGCAGGATTTCCATGTCATTAGATTCCTCCTCCTTCTTTTGTGATCATTATGGATAGCTTATCTTTTCTCGTCGTTACTCTTATCTCAGGTGCAATCGCCGGAACAATTTTTGGACTTATAAACCTAGTAATAGTAGAACCTTATTTAGATAAGGCAATAGAAATAGAAGTACAAAATAAAATAAATGCTAACGAGAAAGTAAATCCTCAGGAACATAATAACTATCGCTTCTGGCAAAAAAGTGGAGAAGTAGCAGCTGGTACTATATTAGGAATGGCATTTGGATCTTTATTAGGAATAGTATTTGCTTTTGGTAGAAAAACTCTACCTGGTTCAAATAATCTTAAAAAGGCAATAATATTATCAGGAATTATATGGTTAGTTATTTTTATGATTCCGGCCATCAAATACCCTGCCAATCCTCCCACAGTAGGAGATCCTGATACTATATCCTATAGACAATATTTGTTTATCTCGTTTATTTTAATATCAGGTACAAGTGCTTTAGCATTGTCAATAATTTATAAGAAGATGAAGATAAATCCGTCATTAAACCTAATTATAGTTTCTATTATTTACACAATAATAATGATAGGAGCCTTTGTAGTTGTACCTCCAAGTCCAGATGAGATAACAGCCCCAATGGATCTGGTAAATGGATTTAGAATAGCTAGCATGTTTACAATGGGTATCTTTTGGATTATTTTGGGAATCACATTCGGATTGATATGGGATAAAATAATACCACATGATCCGACTCATTACAAGACTGTTTAATCTATCTTCATTTTATTTCTTTAATAGCTGTAGTAGCAAAAAAATTCTGGAAAAATAAAATGACGATTAGATGATATATACCCAATTCTAAATTAATCTTAAATTACTAATTTGACTTGATATCAATTAATTTTCAAATATAAACTATAAGAAATTCTCTAATGTAGATACATATTATGTCATCACTTCTACAGTTAAAGCAAGATTTGATTGATAGGTCATTAAAAAATATTAGATTTATAAGATCATTTCATCATCAATTTTTGAATTTAAAAATTAGGCTTTAACCACAATAATGAAATTAAAAATATTATGAAAGAAGAACAAAATCAAAAGATGAAGAAATAATATTATTTATATCTTATTCTTCATCAGATTTTGAAATTTTGATTTTAGTTCTTGATCCAATCCTGGAGAAAATTCTTGTGGTGCCTCTGGTAGATTTGGTATTGGTCCTCCTTCAGGAATTCCATCCAATGTTTCGAGTTGACCATCTTTAAAAGGAGAATCTCCATTAAATATTAAAGATAAGCCAGACTGTTCATTTGTCATTGTCCATTGCTGATTATGCAAATTCAGTTCTTCCAATTCTCTTACTTCAGGCATTTTTGAAGTATCAACCTTTGGAACAGGTAATGTTTTGTTCCATTCAACTCCTAATGTTTCTAATGCTTTGGCAAATACTTTTTCATGAGCCAAATCTCTTACAATCAAATAGGAAACAGTTGCCCTGTATGCTTTATCATCACTCATCTCATATAATCTACATTTTTGAAGTCTACCTGTTGCCTCTAACATTAAATTATAAAGCATGTTTAAGACTAAATTTCCACTGTCATACACATAAGTTGCAGACCATGGATTTCCTGCAGCATCTACTGGTCTACAACTCTGTCCAGCAACTAGAAAATGATGTATATTTGGTGATTCAAGTGCAACAGCAAGTGGAAGTTCATTAGGATCTGCTTGTGTAGATGATCCTTCTAATAAGACATTTATTGTATTAGAAATTAATTCTACATGACCCATTTCTTCTGTTGCAATTGATTTCAATAGATCTTGATACGGTTTTGCGTCTCCTCTAAAATTTATATTCTGAAACAAGTATTGCATCATAGTTCTCATTTCTCCAAATTGTCCCCCAAGACCTTCTTGTAAAGCTTGTGCTGCTTTGGGATTAGGTCCATCACTTTGAGGGAGAGGATTTGGTAGTTTATTTATTGATGTAAACATGAACTTGATTGTTTTATAAATTATATAACCATTGCATATATCTAATCATGACGACAATAGAATTATTAGCAATTGTTGTCTCGCAGAAACATTATATGCAATTCATTTTTTGTGATTGAATGAAGTAAAATAATTTAATCTCAGTTCATTCACTTAATTACTTTCATCACATCATTAAATGAACCTAGTGAATTTTTGTCAAATGGATCTTGAAAAGCAAGCAAGAATTGAGTTACGCCAGCTTTCAAGTATTCATTAATTCTTTCTGCTATGTCAGTAGGTTTTCCTATTAAGCCATATTTTTTTATTTGATGCAGTATATTTGGACCTCTTTCCAATGCAAATATTTTTTCTTTATATTTGAGATCAGTATCTGATTCAGCAATTATAACATCTAACTCTATTGATTTTTCAATTTTTCGATTTGTATCTTTACGAATAAGATTAGTAAATTCATTGTTTAATTTTAAAAATTCTATAGGTGATATATAAGAAGATTCCCATATATCCGCATAGTTGGCTGCAATTGCCATAGTCTTTTTTTTCTTGGCAGCAACTGTGATTGGAATCTTTTCAATTACTTTATGAGGAATTTTTATATTTGCACCATTTAATTTAAAATATTGTCCTTCAAATTTAACAGATGACATTTTTGAGTTCCACAGCATAGTCAAAACTTGTAATCCTTCATCTAATAGCTGTACTCTTTCAAAGGCTTTAAGATATTCAATTCCAAACGGATACCACCATTGGATAGAATATTTTAATGTAGCACCAGCACCAGTTCTGAATTCTAATCTTCCTTTGGTTAAATTTTGAAATGTCATTGCCTGTTTAGCTAGTAAAGTAATATTACGATATTGGGGAAAAAGGTATGTTATTACAGGTCCCATCTTTATTTTACTTGTAATATTAATTAATGATGATAATACAGTCCAGCAATCCAAATCAATATCTGTTAGCGATTCACCATAAAAAAATCCATCATATCCTAATTTTTCAGCAAATATACAAGTATCTTTAATTTTTTCATAATTTGTCCCCCAAATCTCAAGACAGAATTTCATTGTGATTATATTATTATTATTATTATAATATTACTACATATTGATGCTGCATTTAATATTTAATATTGTTTCACTTTTAAGTAGGAATAATATATACATTTTAACAGAGATAATTGTGATGTATAAAATAATTATTTAAATTTATGTATATCAAATAAATGAATTATTACATTCGGTAAACAAGTGTGAATTAAATAACAAATTTTCCGGAATATAAATGGATTATATTATAAGGAAAAATAGAGATCGACTCATTAAATATAATGTTATTGCTATAATTAGCTAAAAATATCTATTTATAGCATCCAATCAGCGATTATTTTTCTTCGTCTTTATTAATATCAGATGCTAGTTTAATGGATTTTCTTACACTATTAATCTGAATATCATCACTTCTTGTAATTAATTTAGAGAAAGAAGGATTTGCATTTTTTCCTAATGTAATTGCATTTTCATCGTTTTTATTAAGTATAAACAAAGTCAATTCATTTTCTGAAAGTTTATGAGCAAATTCTTTAGCTTCTTTAATATATTTTAAAAAATCAAACTTATTGTCTTTCACGGTTTCTAGAGGAATATCAAAAATTGATGGATCCATTATATGTAATTTTATATTTTTATCTTCAGATTCTATTCTTAAAGAATCATTATTTTTAATTGCTATTTTGATAGTTCCACTCATATAACTTAATCCTTTAACAAATACATCCATAAAGACATCATTAATAGATTTTGGATCATTAGATTTGTGAAAGTCTTCATCTAATATTTTTAAATCTTGATGATTAATACTTAGATATAATTCAGATCCATCGTATTTTTCTATATAAGATTTGGGAATCTTATATGTATGACTATTTATATCATCTATAACAAGTATATGATCTTTATAATTAGCAATTACATTTCCTATTGGATTATTGTCTTTTGAGCGTACATTTTTCTTTGATTTTACTATGTTATCCCAATCTGGCAATGAAAAATCATCCGTTAATATTTACTTTGAGAATGTGCTTCAGCTTTTATTATTAATTTTCCATTTATTGTCCATTTAGCAGACCCTAGTTCTTTTCCCCCAGGACCAGCAGCTTTTGGTATGTCTACTGTAAGATTATCAAATTCATATGTTATTACTGCCTCTTTACCTGTCAATCGATCAAAAAGTGTACCAATTAAGTCTGCCCACTGAGTAGTTTGGCCACCTTGGCTATCTTGATTACTATCTGTATTACCATTTAAATGACTCATATTTTTTAGTGTATAACATGTTATATAAAAATTATATTAATAATAATATTTGAGGATCACTTGAACATATTATAAAGTTTTTTAATTTATAAGTACGATATATTCTAAAAGATTATTTCTTTAATACGTATTTTATCTTGAGAATCTATTGTTTATTTTCATAAACTAAAAAATTCATAAAATAACATTAATGGTTCAAGATTGAGCGAAAATTTATATTATGTTACCTGTTCTATAAACCATTCTTTAAATTTTTCAATAGCATATTTTTCAGAATTCTTAACAAAAGATGGATCGTTTAATTTCCACTCTTCTTGAGGAATAGACTCAAAAAATTCTTGCATACATAAAGTAAATACAATACGTAATTCTTTTGGATTATGGTGTATTCCATAACGATAAAGAATTTTTCCAATTTTACCAAATGAATCATCATAATTTCTCTCAATACCGGCTATTTCAAAAGTCTTACATAATATTGATGTTATTTCAGATATGTCATCTTGTAATATTGTCATATGATATACTAAACAATATCAACTTTATTTTATTTTATGTTCTTAGAGATTATTTTTATAGTTATAACTACTTGTTGGATACCAAAGATATAGATTACAAGAAATGCCTTAGTAAACCAACATACAATTTATACATAATAATTGCAATTCAATAAGGAATAGATATAGTGAAACAATAAATCAAGTATTAAAAGTTAAAAATTCAGATCACTTTTTTTTAAACTCTATGATTATCACTTCTCTTTTTTTACTAAGATTTTTGATAAATTAACAAAAATATTAAAAACCTCTTGAAGTGTTAATATATATGATTAATATTTACTTTATTGCATTTTTTATCCTTTTCATTTCTTTTTTACTGTTGACCGTATTCTTACTCTCAATAAATTTTAAGCAAGATCATCCCTTAATAATATTAGATAATTCTGTAAACGCTTTTTTTTTAGAAAACTCCGTAAATAATTATTTACGGGAATTTATGATCTATGTAACTTTTTATGGAAGAGAGTATGTCTGGGGTCCTGTCTTAATTGCACTGTTCCTCTTTGGAGGTGTGGTAGGAAGAAAAACTGCTATTATAACTGGTTTATCTATCATAATTTTAGTATTGGTAGGTGGAGAAATTAAGAATATAATAGATAGGGAGAGACCAGAATTAGCTAACAATATGTATCTATTAGAAGAAGAATCAAAAAAATCATATCCTTCAGGTCATGCATTAATAGTTTCCGCTGGTGCAACTGGAGTCGTATGTTTATATCGGGGTACCGTAAGACGCAAAATCATATCTTTACTGTTAGTCATAGAAGCAGGATTAGTAATTTTTTCTCGAATATATCTGGGCTTACATTATCCCCTTGATATAGTTGCTGGTATTTTGTTAGGTATCTCAGTAACTTTCTTTTTTCTAGGATGTCAAAAACAAATAGACAGTTTATCAAAAAAAATATTTTCTTTTATAAAAACAAGAAAAGTAACATAAATTGATGTAGAAAGTTGTTCAATTTCTGTTAATAGTTTATTTAATTATTTTAATTCTATTTATGAAATAGTTATTATTATTATTAGAATGGTATGATTCACTTTTTGCAATCTGCACTAACTATATCTAATACACAATAAGTATAATAATGATTTTTATTATATTAAAAATCCAGATTTATAATTATTATTTGCTTTAGCAATCTACTATTATAGGATTTAAGTTTTTAAATTTCCTATTAATTTTAATTTTCGTAATGTAGAACCAAAATTAAAATAAATTAAAATGACCTTTAAAGTACATAAGTAGCTTTATTTAAAATTCCATTTTTCAGTAATTCCGTTCCACCAAGATTTGTAATTACTAGCATATGTATTTATCTCTCCTTCAATTCGATTATTTAATGTAAAGAACATGTTTTCCAAAGCATCAATTCCGCCATCAGAATAAAGCTCTTGTCCAATCTCAAAGAACCTCTCTTTGTTTGATCTAATCTTTTCTGCTTCATTTGA
>DATDKD010000134.1:0-2511 GCA_036520175.1 Nitrososphaeraceae archaeon | reverse complement strand
TTCCTAATGAAACAATTTCTTCAACTGTTGCAGGGAAGCCTTGATCTATTGAATTTTTCTGTGGGATATAACCTATCTTTTTAAGTATGTTTCTATTTTTACGAATATCCTCACCAAAGAATGTAATTCTGCCTTGATAGTTTTCCAGTAATCCAAGCATTGAACGAAATAGAGTAGTTTTGCCGGCACCATTAGGACCAATTATTCCTACAAAATCGCCTTTGTCTACTGTAAATGAAATGTTTTCAAGAACAAGAGTCGAATTAAATCCATAAGAGACATTGTCAATATTTACTACTTGCATCCCTCTCCACCTTTAGGATAGCACATTATGATCCATTCTTTTTATATAACCAATACCTTTTTTTCCTTCCTTATGTGCTCTCTTTATAGAATTTAAAATAAGTACCTGACTATTAGCAGTCTCTTCAATACAATTAGCCAAGTCAGAATGGATTAACTCATTATAATAAATAATATCGGTTTTCAATTGATCTACCATTTTGATTAATTACAATCTTTTTATTAATGTATCTTCTAATCCAAATCCTAGTAAATTGTGTTGATGTACTATTTTTTATATAGAATGGCTGAATGAATTATGGAATACAATAAAGTCTGACTTCCCACAATATGAAAATTTCGTTTTAATAACTTAGTCGAGATATTAACCTAATAATATAATAACTAATTTAGAATTGATTTTGTTTAGATAGATGGTTCTGATTAATGCAATTGGCATAACCAAAACAATTTCGACTAAGCTGATTTATTGTCATCAAATTGAGATTGCTTGTATATATAAGAATGTAATTTAATAATAATAAATGTATATTTATATATAAATATCTTAATAATATATTGGCAATAGTAAGTATATCACTCAATCAAGAGATCCTATCGGAGATAGATAAATTACAAAATGTTCTTGGTTTTTCAGGACGATCAGAAATTGTTCGAGCAGGAATTCGAAATCTGTTAGCAGAAGAAAGAGAAAGACAGAATTTAATAGGTCTGATTCATGCTTTATTATTGGTAATCCATGATGAGGAGTCTGATGATGAAGTCTCAGAAACAAGACATGATTATGACAAACTAATCAATACACATTTACACAGTAAAATCGATAGAGACCGATGTCTAGAGATATTTCTTCTTAGGGGTGAGGCAAATGAAATTAGAGAAATGACTAAGAAATTTCAATCTAATAAAAAGATGGATCATACAAAATTAGTTGTAATGTAGAAATCTATGATTTTGTAATTGTAGCCTTAATATATGCAAGGTATAAATGGTACCTTATTTATGACCTATTCTTTCTAATAGTTCAGAAACTTCAGTCATGGTAGCCGGTTGTGCATGCGGATTCCTAATGTAAAGTGAGGAGAATACATTTGCATAAATTAGCCGTTCTTCAGCATCTAATCCTGCTAAATAACCAATAATATCAGCAGCATCCCAAGAATCGCCAGCGCCAGTTAGAGTTTGTGCCTCAACTTTGATTGCATGTACAAATTCAGTTTCCTTTCCGTTCGACCACGCTGCACCTATCCTAGTATGTAAGTCAATACTAATTCCAATTTTTTCTGCAAGTTTTTTTGCAGCATTTCTTACACTAGTCTGGCTATAGCACTCTAAGAGAAGTGGATCAATTCCAACTGCTTCTGCAAGAGAATTACATTCATTTTCGTTTATGCTTAGGACGTCAGTGATATAGGCAATTTTTATCATTGACTCTAAAAATTCTTGTTTTCTTGTCTCGATATCGGCAGGATCTATAAAATGTAGAGCCTTTGGAGAATTGGCGAATACATGTTCTGCCAATTGTGTTCCTTTAAAATTACTAGCCCAGTTAACTACTATTACTGCATCTGCATTATTCAAAATTTTTAGGTCATCTGCAGAATCAATCCGTTCAGGACCAAAATTTGCATTATCTCCAATGTCACTTACCATAACATTTACTTTAGAGTAAGTTTCATCTTGAAATTCAAACGATGTAGTACGACCATGTTTTCCATTTATTATTTGAAGATTTGATCTATCTCCAAATTTTGAGAATATTTGTCTTATTATAGCAGAGCCAATGTCATCTGCAATAGTAAATAGAGTGACCTTTGCACCTAGACTTGCAAGGCAATATGCAACATTTACTGCATTTCCTCCTTTTACATCCACAGTCGGAATACCGCGGAGACTGCCACCTCCAAAGCTTGCTTTATCTGCTAAAGCATTAAAGAACTCTTTTTTTGAGTTTAATTTTATTAGACGGTCAACAAAAAAATCAGACATTACAACTATAGAATTCATATAAGAATAGTAACTTTCTATCTTTTTTATTATTGTAGATTTAAATTGATAGCACCAAAAATAATATAATTTTACATTATTTATCTTTTAGGAAAATCAGAAATTACTTGAAAAATTTAATAAATATTAAATATACTGATTTTCTTTTAATACTGAATAATCAAAACTGATGTTAATCAATAACAGGAGTATTTTATTAAA
>DATDKD010000133.1:0-2637 GCA_036520175.1 Nitrososphaeraceae archaeon | reverse complement strand
GATTTTATAAAGACGATACAAAATTTTTTTCATAGTATAGTTACAGCTATTTACTAAACCCATCTATAAATAATATAACTGAAAAAGGCAAGTAGTTTTGTATATAATACAATCAATTATAATATCATGTTTAATTATTTTATATCATCCAATGGTCTATAGTCTATATTATGTTATTCTCATTATTGTTGAAATAGAAAGGATTTGAAAAGAGAAATTTCAAACTTTGTTGCTATCCACTATAATAATTCTTGATCCTATTATTATTACCTTTTTATAAAAAAGTTAATATGATTTGATATTAGTAGCAACATGCAAATCCTTTCTTTGGTCTGGGTTAAATAGCACTTAATCACATAGTACAAAAGTAGAAAGTAATTAACATTATATTATGTCTATATAAAGTCATATTTTAAATATTATTGATATAGCAGAAACTTATAGAAAAATTTTTAGAGACATTTAGATTCACAATAAATGGTAATTAATAAATAGTTTTATTGAATCACTTCTTGTATGAACTTTATTGTAATTATTCTCGTGATTTCAACATTGACTATATTTTTGTCAGCAGGAAATAATATGATATTTCCTGTTTATCCACAAACTATAGAAAATGACAACAAAGGAGAACTTTCAATCAATCAAATATCACCATGTTCAATGACAATAGAGACTGATTTTACACTAGAAACTAACCTTAACTGTTATAAGGATGGACTTATTGTATCAGGAAGTGGAATTACAATTGATTTAAATGGAAAAACCATAACGGGTCCGGGAAAGATTTTAGAACATAGTGGAATAGTGATTCTTGGAAATGATGTCACTATAAAGGGTCCAGGGACTATAACCAATTTTCAAAAGGGTGTAAATGTTATTAATTCTAATAGTATAGATATAAATTCGATTATCCTTCAAAACAATCAATTCGGAATATTTTCTATCGATAGCTCTTCTGGTGAAATTAATGAAAATAATATAAACTTTAATAATATAGGTATTTCTGCTTATTCAAGCAATAATTTAATTTTTAAAAATAATTTGATAACGGATAACCAACTGTCAGGAATAACTTTGGTTAATACTAATCAATCTTTAATTGAGGGAAATAATGTTAAAGGATCAGGTATAGGACTATTTTTAGACCAACCAAGTAACCATAATCAAATAAATGATAATAGTTTAATGCATAATACAGTTGATATAAACAATGCTAATGGTTTAGCAATAAATTTGAATAATAATCAATATTATCAAAACAAATGTATGGGATCTGAACCAGTAGAACTGTGTTTCCAATCTTAATCAAGAAGAAATAAGTGAAATTTTGTACTTCTGCTCAGCAATATATTGTTATATCATTACAAGACTGTAACAAGAAATGGTAACGAAATTTTTACCTTGTTTTCTCACTTCTATAGATATTTAAGTTCCTGTATAATGAATAAATATTCATATCACACACTGATATAGTTCATACGAAATATATTAAACCCTCTTATTTTATTGGTAGAAATATAATAGATCAACAGTTCCAATACCATGGATTCATGATTAGGTGACCTGTTAATCCCTCCTCTTCTTATCTGTATTGTTATACAATTTTTTATGGATTACTCTAAATCTCAGCTTAATAATATAAAGAGGGACAATTAAGGTAAAATATTTTGTGCAGAACTGATAATGTTGTTGTCTTAAATATGTAAATCCTACAAACAAGTACCGTCATTCTTGATATGATAACGTTAACAATATTTTTTACTAAATAGTGATTATTAGTGTGAAGGATATAACTAATGTTATTCCATAAATTGTATGACCTACCAGACTCACTACAGCTGGACCTTTACCTAGCGGATGATTCCATGGATTTATTCCAGTAATGGGTTTGTGAATTGGAACAAGAGTAAGAATCCAAAGGAAAAAGCCATACAATAATCCTAATGGTAATAAAGGAATTTCTTTTAGAGTCGGAATCAATATAAAAGCGAGTAATAGTCCAATTCCACCAAGGCTTCCATTTAGAAAATGTAACAAAAAAATTCCCCAAAAGTGAAGATTATTTGATGAAAGTCTAAATAACTTGCATGTAAGAATCTGATTTTCATGCCATTCTAAGATGCCTGTCAACCCCCACCTTTTCCAAAATGGAATTTCCAAAATTGTCATAGCCCCAGTTGAAACAAAACCAGCAAATAAACTCGACAAAATAGTAAATAAGTCAATTTGCAAAATTTAACTTTCACATCCAGTATTAATTTCTATCGTAAAATTAGTTGTTACACATATACACATTTACTCTATTTACATTAAATATAATATATTAAATTTTTTCAGAAATAATGAGAGTGGTCTTATAGAGGACAATAAATATTTAGAAAACATTTTCTTGTACAAGTAGACGAACTACTACCTTTAAAAATAAGAAAAAATTGAATTTCACATAAACTATGAAATATTTGGATATCTTAATGCACTATATTATTTTAAAAAGTACGTAATGATTCTTTTCTCAAGGAGATGGATCAATATTTTGCTCAGCTGATCTTTTACTTTGTTCTCCTTTATTATCATGTGCATGATATTTGTGATCCTCAAGTTCCTCAATTGTACGAGCTGTCAAGCCACAAATAT